>JAFGCG010000194.1 GCA_016932715.1 Anaerolineales bacterium | reverse complement strand
TCGCTCTTTAAGCAAAATGTGCCTTGGTTTTGATGTGTAAATTCAACGACTAAAGTCGTTACTACGGCAAATTCGTGACTTACTGAATTTCCTTTTTTCTGAGCCTGATCCATCTTTGATAAAATCAAAAGCGCCCGCACAAGTTTGTGCGGGCGCTTTTTGCATCGTTTATTGACCGGTACTGATCAAACCGGCCTGCAAATCACTCAAGACCTTTTCGACATCACGCTGTTTTCCCGGGGAGAGCAGGCCCGGGTCGACGTCTGCCAGGCCGAGGGGCGATTGGACCGTGATCCCTCCCTGCCCACTCACCAATCCGGGCCAGGCATTCTGGATCGCCTTGATCACATCCGGCTGGATCGTCATCACCCAGCCAGCCGGGCGCTGGACAGGGCTGACCGTCCCGATCATGGATACGCCCGTGATACCAATATAGTTGATCAGGTCAGGGGTAGCAATATCAGGATAAAGATAGATGGTCCGCACCTTGTATTGCAGGATCAAAATGTCTGCGTACGCATCGTAGTTAGCCGGATCTTCATCCGTACCGATCTCCAGATATTGAGGGAACGACCAAGGCAAATAATAGAACGGACGACAAATGCCACAATTAAATTTCATACCGGTGGCATAGGCATTCAATGCCCGCACCGCATCCGGGTTATCCTTGGGCAGCAGCATGCCGATGCGGTAATCATCTGTGATCAGCGAGGCAGTATAACCTGCGAGAAAACCCACAATGTCCGGCTGCGTATTGTTCCCCAACACACTGATATTGCCGCCGGGGGCAACACCCGGAATGTTGATCGCCAGGAACTGCACCTGAGGGGCCGCCGCCGCCAGCGCAGCAATGCCGGGGTCAGGCGGAAGCACAATGACTACCTGCAAACCCGGCTCAAGGTCAGCAGTTGTAAAGGCATTTCGCACCTGAAAGCGCATGCCGGAGGCTTGTGCAAGATCATAAACAGTCTTCTGATAAAGATTCGACGTCTCAGGGTCAAGGTTTGCCGGCAGGACCAGGATGGCAAGCGGTGTAGCTGGGACAGGGGTCAACGTCGGTTGAACGATCGGCGTATCCGTTGGAACGGGCGTCGAGGTCCCCGCGGGCTCGTTGCCGCCGCAGGCGCCCAGCAGGACCGCGATCACGACGAAGAGGATGATGAGTCTTTGATGCACAGGTTTTCTCCAAAACAAGAATGGCAGAATTATACATGATAAGGTGATAGTCACTTTTGCGAAGGGGGAAAGCGACTGTCGCCTTAAAAACAAGAAGACCGCGCGCAGGCGGTCCTTCTCGTGGTAACTTCTCGCTTCTTAGCGGGTCCTGATCTTGATCTGCTTCGGTCGAGCGGATTCGGCCTTGGGCAGCGTCAGCGTTAATACGCCGTTGGTGATGTCCGCTTCGACGTGCGCGGCCTCGATCGGGGCAGGCAGGCGCAGGGTCCGCGTGAACGAGCCGCTGGGAAGCTCCTGAACGAGGTAGCCATCGTTCTCATCCGCCTTGTACTCGGCGTGGATGCGGACAACATCGTCCAGGACCTGAATATTCAGCTCCTCGGATTTGATCCCCGGCACGAGGGCGGAGAGAACGTAGGCATCCTGCTCCTCCCGGACGTTGATCCCGAGAGTCTGATCGCGGTTCTCAACCCAGCGGCGCGCCATACGGCGGTACGGCCTGTCCTGAGCGGAGCCGAAGGGATACGTTTGCAAATAGAATGTCATGGCTTGTCTCCTTTTTCAGATTATGAAGTAGGCTTGCCGCATGTCTCAGTACTTATAAGCTTTTAGAGCAATTTCCTGGTCAGATTCGAACTTCCAGTTTCGCTGTTCGTGCGGCACTTCGTAGTGTATTGAAGCAATATAAGAAATGAAGTAAAGCCGCATAGAATTTATATAAGAAAAATCCCGCCTGTGTTCTTTTCGGGAACTCGCGGAACCTTTCAGGCATACTTTCCGTCTACAGGAAAAGGTGTTACGCTTTAGTCTTAAAAAGGAGCTTGTGTGATGAAAATCCGTTGGATTTCACTGGTTGTCCTGCTGGCATTTGCCCTGGCAGGCTGTGGACTTTCTCAGCCAGATGGAGATTTGGCGCCCTCCGACCCGTTAACTCCCCCTGCTGACGAAGCTCCTTCAACTCCCTTGTCTGACGTACCAAACCAAGGATATACTACAGAGATGACCCCAACAGTACCTGCGGACCCTGGCATGCAAAATCTGATCGAAAAAGCCAAAGAGGATCTGGCGCAGCGATTGAATATCTCAATGACGCAAATTAGTGTCATGGAAGCCAAAGCTGTGGTCTGGCCGGATGCCAGTATTGGCTGCCCACAACCGGGCATGCGCTATAAACAGGTACCGGAGGATGGAGCGTTGATCATTTTGCAGGTAAACGGGATTACGTATGAGTATCATAGCGGTGGTCGGCGCGGATTGTTCCTGTGCCAGAAAGCTGCGAAGGAGCCCAGCCCGCCTCCCCAAATCGATCTTTTGAATCTGACACCGTCCGGTCCCGGTTCGACCGATCCGGGTGCGCCAACCCCTGACAAGGGTATCCCCCCTGGCGAAGATAAATAAGTCCTCCGCACGGATACAAACTGCCCGCAGGCATGCCTGCGGGCAGTTCTTTCAAGACAAATAGATTCCCCCGATCAACGAACAAAGCTAGCGGTTATCGACATTGACGAGGGTCAACCCCATCAGGCCGGCATCACCGGTATGCGAGACCGCGCCCAGATGCCACTCACCAGCCGTGGCACCAGTCCAACTGACATTAATGGTTTCCACATTACCAATCGTGGCAGAAGTGGGCGCCGAGTCGATCACCAGATTCCCACCCGATGCAAGCGGAACAGCCCAGCTATACATATCGTAGGTGGAGTCAGGACCAACTGTCTGCCAGCCGTGCACGTAGACTGTCCAGGTACCATCTGCCGGCAACAAGATGTCCACCAACTCATCGGTACCCCCAGCGGTGCTACTCGCCACCAGATCACCATTTGGATCAAAGACATAGACGTCCAGATCCGCGTCGGCCTCCGTCGCTTCGGGCGGCATGGCAAGACGGAAGAAGGCTACACCCGAGAGATTGAAGGTATGAGCGTTGCTGAAGCCATCGTTCGGATCGAACTCCTGGTCGGGGTCCTGTAACACGGTTGCGTTTGTGACGGTCGCAGGAACCAATCCATGTGCTCCAGCGGCATAGGCGCCGGTATAACCAAATTGCACATCGAAGCTGGCTGAACCCGATTCGCCGGTGCCAGAGATCTCCCCTGGGGCATCGAAGAGGGCGCCTTGTACTGCGATCGGGCTGTAGACCGAATATCTATGGGCTTTCCAGGTCAGTGAGCCAAAGCGCCACTCACCGACCGGACCACCGCCATTGTTGGTGATGGTCACCTCGAAGGTGGCCGACTCGCCGGGATTGAGTGTCAGCGAGTTTGGAGTCACGGTCACATCATAGCCGGGAGGTGCAACGACTTTGGCTTTGAATGTTTCCGGTCCGCTGGCAACGCTTGTGACGGTGCGTACCACCGTCTGGGTGCCAGCCAGCGAGCTTACACCGATGGATGGATAATTGAGGTTATAGGGCTCGGAGGGAATGCCAAGTGATTCAAGGAAAGCACAACTGCCCGGGCTAAAGACTCCCCAATTCATGCCGCAGGTAAACGCTGCGTACTCGAACAAGCCAGCGTCATAGACGAGGCCAGGCTCATTGATGGAGCCTTTCGTCCATCTGCCGCCCGGTCTGATGTGACCGGAGCCCATATCGAATGGATCCGCCTGGCTGACACGGTCATTATCGAGAACTTTCTGATAGGCAGTTGTCATCAGCGCAGACTTCGCCATTGCCGCGCTCCACTCAGGATGAGCCTGCTTAAGCAATGCGAAGACACCCGCCACATGCGGGCTGGACATGGATGTTCCGGCAATTCCCTGGAACAACTCACCCGGGACAGCACCTGGATCGGGGAAGGGTGAATTGCCAGCCAGGATCTGGAGACCGGGTGCGGTAATATCAGGCTTGATGATATCCGGGGCAACCGGGTTGGGACCGCGCGACGAAAAGATCGTCATGGTTGGGGCATGAGGCCACTTGCTGGTGCGGGGTCCACACTCGCGCTCGAACCAGTCTGCACCTCGGCCGGAGATTCCGTAATTATGGAACTGGAATCGATCACAGCCAAAATGATCCTCGCGCGTCTCGATCTTCGCCTTGGGGAAGCGCGAACTGGCAATATAAGCCTTGATCTTCAAGCCGGGCGTATTATCAATGTGTACGGATGGCACCCAATGCGTGTCGGTAAACAAATTGTCGACATCATTGGTGTTATACAGGATCATTCCCACTCCGCCAGCTTCGAACACCGACAGGCTCTTTTCGGCACGGCCAACGGCGCCGCGCAGGCAGAGGACGATCTTACCGGACACGTCGCCCGTGAATGGAACTGCGGGATCACAGAGTTCGTTACCGAAATCGGCAGCATCAACCAGGCGCCTCCAGCCCAGTTCAGGGGTAAGGGACGCGCCAGTGTACTTTTTGCCGTTGCCAAGGGTGATCACGCCTTCATAAAAACGTTTCTGAGTGCTTGCGCCTACAGTAGTAATCCAGGGCATCGTTCCAGGGTTACCAACGGTCGCAGCCCCTGAACCGGAGTTGCCGGCTGAGGTAGCCACAAATACGCCTGCATCCGCAGCAAACAGGAAGGCGATCTCATCGGCGCTGGGCAGTCCTGCGCCGCCGCCAATGGAGTAGTTGATCACATCGACGCCATCCGCAACTGCCTGATCGATCGCGGCCGCCAGGTCGGAAGTGAATCCGCCCAGATTGCCGAGGCCTTTGTAGGCAATGACATGAGCGCGCGGCGCAATGCCAGAGATGGTCGCGACGGGCAAACCATACATGCTGGCTTCCACACCCGCGTTGCCAGCCGCGGTGGAGGCTGTGTGTGTGCCGTGGCCGTCATCGTCACGGGCCGAGTCGAACTCATCCGGGTCGGCACCAATCAGGGCGCGATAAGTGTCCAGCATCTGATATGCGCCGATCAATTTATTGTTGCAGGTGAAAGGCGCGTCGTTCGGGTTGTGAGCCGTGTTGCCAAACTCGCAAGGCAACGGACCCGTGGGGGGGGCCGCGTACGTGCCATCATCCGCAAAAGAGGGATGCTCGGGCCAGATACCGGTGTCAATCACACCCACGACAACGCCCTCGCCAGTATAGCCGCTGTCATAAGCGCCGCCCCGCACAGTCAGACCCAGGAATTCCGGGCTGCTATCCGTTTGAGGGTAACGCCTTTGATCTTCCATAACAAAATGAACATTCTTCTGCAATCTGATGGTTTCGGCCTGCTCTTCGGTCAGAATGGCAGAATAGCCGTTCAAAGCAACCGTATAGTCGTGGATTTTCGCATCAACGCTTACGCCCGCTGCTTCCAGCGACTCTTCATGCTGCGCTTCCAGAAAATTGTCATATGCACGTACAGAGGCATCAGCCGGTTCGACCTTTTCCCCTCCCTGGATCTTGGTGGGCGCTAACCCCGAAATGCCACCTTCATAAGAAACGATCGGTTGTTCTTCCAAAACAACGATATATGATTTGACCTCCTTCTGTGCAAGAGGCTGTCCACTTCCCTGCGCCAGTGCTGGAGTGGTTAGAGCCAGGGTTAGTAGGAAAACCATCAACGTATTAAAAACTTTTCTTTGCATCTTTCTCTCCTCTTGAAAGAATTTTTCGTTCGATCTCACTGGTTTTCGATAAGTTCAAATCGTTTTGATTATGAGAAGCGCACCTCCTTCCTTGCAACAAACAAAAACCGCCAAACAAAAAAATTTCGGCGGTCTGGCGGCCCCGCCCAGGCGGGGTCCATGACTTTGCGTCCCCGTCTCACGGCGGGTTTGCCTTTTCGACATCATTAAGGTAAACTAATTCTACCCTTAATTGTAAATTAAATTCAAGAAAAAATACAGGTCGATGGGGACCTTTTGGCTATTGTTTTTTTACTGCCATGACTATGAGAAATGAAAAGACTGCAAAACCACTCCAATTTCCGGCTTGGAAAGTGGTTATAATGCTGCTCCATGCCTGCATACTCACAAGCGCCAACTATTTCCTTGATGTCCACCCGTTTCAAATGGCACCATGAATAAGCGCCCATTGCCCGACCGCAGCGTTCTTCTTCCGATAGGGATCAGTGTTTTTTCGATTGTGGGGATCCTGATCATATTTTTAACCGTGTATCGCGATACATCACAGGCTGTGGTTCCAGCAGACCCAACCGCGACGCCATTTAAATTTCTCCTTCTGGCGACTGAAACACCCACTCCTGACCCGGCATTGGAAACGGCGCCTCCTGAGGAAATTTTTCCGGATGAATCAGCCGGTCTTCCCCCGATGAACACCCCGGAGGAAGAACTCTCCGCATTCCCAACGGAAGCGTCCTCACAAAGCAACCCGGCAGTAAATAATCCTCCTCCAGGTTCAACAACTGCACAGGCAGGCAGTTCGGCGCAGTTGAACATCATAGATACATTTGATGACGCAGATCCTCGCCTCCAATATGACGGCGACTGGATAAGCCAGACTGGTGTTGGGAATGCATCGCAAGGAACTCTATTTGTTTCGAACACAATTGGCAGCGATGTTACATTTCTTTTCTTTGGGCAGCAAATCATCATCGGGTATCTGAGTGAGCCGGGTCTCGGCTTTATCAGCATCTCGATCGATGATAATGAGTTCCAGGCAGACCAATCCGCTGGCAGCGAATGGACTTCGCCGCAATTCAGCGATGAGGAGCATTTTGTTATCATTATTCACGAGAGTGGAGACTCCGTAAACCTGGATTACATCAACATTCTCAGTTCGGAGTAACGCTTGCGAAGTTACAAGCGTTATAACTTCCTTCCATTTCAAAGCTTTCAACAGTCAAGCCGAATAAGAAATTTCGTCCCTCCATGCTTTTCGAAAGACATGCAAGCAGTCGTAAGTCTAACAGGTGGAAACAGGTATAATCCTGCCCTATGTCTAGACGTCATATTATGCTTTTGCTCATTGGCATAACTGCCATAGTTGCTGCAGCCTTTGCCTATTACATGTACCGCCGTCCCGACGCAGCCCGCGTAAGCAAGGTCATCCAATGGATTCGAAACCCCGCCTCCCACCCGGACTGGAAGCTGGCTGCTGGATCCCATTGCGGTTCGGCACCTTTTCTTTTTCCTACAGATGGCTTTGTCGGTTTCCTATGGGGCGACTCGTTCGACTTCCGCAAAATCCATCAGGGGATCGATGTATTCGCCGGGACCGATGTCGGAATTACACAAGTCGTCTCTGCTTATCCTGGATACTTAACCCGCCGGGACGATTGGAAATCCTCGGTCATCGTGCGTGTCCCCAGCGATCCGCTTCAGCCCGGGCGCCAGATCTGGCTCTATTACACTCACATGGCAGATCAGTTCGGCAATTCCTTTATTTCCTCGGACTTCCCGGCCGGCACATACGAGAAACCGATCGAAGCCGGTACATTCCTCGGATACCAGGGAAATTATTCCGGCGACCCGAATAATCCGGTGGGCGTGCACTTGCACTTTTCGATCGTCGAAGACGATGGCAATGGCGAATTCAAGAATGAACTCGATATTGACAATACACTGGACCCTTCGCCCTATCTGGGATTACCATTGAACGGATACGAGAATCGCGATCGCGTGCCGCTCTGCGAGCCGGCGGTCGAGTAGCGAAGCATATCGAGACCAGATGGATAAACTCAAAGACACGCGCAGCAGTCCTGTGGATAAGGTCGTTTTGATCACCGGCGCCGGAAAGGGGAGCGGCCGCCTGCTGGCAGAGGCATTTGCCCGACGAGGAGCAATTGTCGCGGCGAACGATATTTCGCCGGTCAATGTCGAGGAAGTCGTGGACCAGATCCTCGCACAGGGTGGGCGTGCCAAGGCATATATTGACGATGTTGCCAAAAAAGTTGGCGCGCAGAGTATCGTCAACCAGGTGGAGGACGACTTCGGTCGGATCGACATCCTGGTGAATCACGCTTCAGTCGAACCGCGCGTGCCTCTGCTCGATATGGATGAATGGGACTGGCACCGCGTCCTGGATGTCAATCTCACTAGCGCGTTCCTGATGACCCAGTCTGCGGGACGCCTGATGCGCGTACGCGGCTCGGGCATGATCATCAACCTGATCACGGAGTCCGCTCGTGATGACAGCGCGAATGAAACGGCGTTCCTCGCAAGCATGCAGGGCCTGGACGGGTTTACGCGTCAGGCTGCGCGTGAATTAAGTCCATATGGCATTCAGGTCTATCGAGTCGAGAATCTCTCTGCCAAGGTGGTCGAGAATGTTTTTGCATTGCTCGATCGACAAGTGGAGGAACAGTGAAGGAATTGCTGGAGTATCGCAGGAAGCTGCTGGAGAGACTCGCGCAGGCAGCCAGCGAGTTTCGCACGGCCTGCCTGGCAGTGAGAGATCCCTACGCCCCGTTGGAGGAAGGCTGGAACGTACATCAGATCGCGGTGCACACGCGTGATGTGGACAGGCTCGTTTATGGTTTGCGTGTCCGCCGAACGGCCGTGGAAGAGAATCCCGAATTTCCAAACTTTGATGGCAACGTCTATCTGGCTGAGAACTATGATGCCGGTGAACCGCTCGCTGAGGTATTGAACAAGTTTGTCGAAAGTATTGAAGCCTTGGTACAGTGGTTACAGACGTTACCGGCGGAAGCCTGGTCACGCCTCTCGCGCCACACTACATTGGGAGGCGGCTTGACGTTACAAACCTGGGTGGAAAAGAGCCTCGCACATATCGAAGAGCACCTGCGAACGGCGAAAAGAGCAAAATAAATTCAATACTCACCGGTTACTTTGTATTTCAAATCGGCTGCACCATGATTCCTGCCGCAATTTCCCTGTCGGCAGCGAACTTTTTGCTGTCCACCATGAAAATAAAGTGTGACTTCTGGTTGGCAAACATTCTGACGATTGCATACGGTGATATCCCCATTGATGTCAGTTCACGCAAAGTCTCGTCGCTTTTCATTTTTATCGAAACAATCAGGCCTGCCCTGCCGATTTCGAGTTCATCCAATTGCTTGATCGAGTTTGGTCTTGATACGTTTTGTTCTCCGGGGTAGTCTACTACCGCTGATTGGCAGGAAGTGGTTTTCTGGTTTGAATATGGCATGATGTTTCTCTCCAAGAGGATCAATTACTTTCTACGATTTTTCTCACTGTAAGTCTCAATTGTGAAGACAGTATGAATATGCCTGTCAGAGGCTATGAAAGACCGCGCGATTTGCCGATTCGCCTCTTGACAGCAGAAATTATACAAGCTAGAATATACAAGGTAAAATTTCCTGGGAGCTTTTTATGACTGTCCGCCTTGTTATTCTCGGCCTGCTGCACAAACGACCGCTGTATGGCTACGAAATCAAACAGATCATCGAAGAACACATGGGCGATTGGACATCCATCGCTTTTGGTTCGATCTATTTCGCACTGGATAAACTGGCGGATGAGAAATTCATTGACAAGGTCGATGTCGAACAGGAAGGCAAACGCCCTTCGCGCAGTGTCTACCAGATTAGCGATACGGGGCGAGAGGAGTTTTTGCGTCTGCTGCGCGAAAGCTGGCAGCAGGTAGAACGGCAATATTTTTCGATCGATATCTGCCTGTTCTTTTTGGAAGCCCTGCCCCTCGATGAAGTCAAGAATTTCCTGCGACTTCGTCAGAAAACATTACAGACGATGCTTGGATATATCCAGAGTCATCGCGACGAGCAAATGGCCATCCCCGAAGTGCCGCGTCTGGCGTTGGCGATTTTCGACCACACCCTTGTCCACACCCAGGCAGAACTGAATTGGGTGACAGACCTCCTGCAAAAGATGGAAAGCGGCGAGTATCCATAAATCGCCTCTTTTTTTGCCTCTTATTCTTTCTAGAATATTCTATCTAAAATAAAAGGAGAACAAAATGACCAAACCCCGTATCCCCGAAACCGATCACGGCATCCAAGGTGAAATCACCGTAGCCCAATATGACCAAATGCAGCGCAGCCTCCGTGATAGGGGTTGGATGGAGACCAAAGCACTCATCGCGAGCGGCATTACGCAGGGGCATGCCCTGGAAATCGGCCATGGACCCGGCTACCTGGGGCTGGAATGGCTCAAGCAGACCGAAAACACCACCCTGACCGGATTCGACATCAGTCCCGATATGAGCGCCCTGGCGCAGCACAATGCACAGGAATACGGCATGACCGCCCGCACTCAATATCGACTGGGCAACTGCGATCACCTGCCCTTCGACGACGACACTTTTGATGCGGTTTTCACCAACGGATCATTACATGAGTGGGCGAATCCACAAAGCGCTTTCGACGAAATCTGGCGCGTGCTCAAGCCGGGTGGGCGCTATTTTATCTCCGATTTGCGGCGCGATATGAATTTCCTGATGCTTGGATTCTTGTGGCTGGGTGCCCGCCCTGCCACCATGCGCCCCGGGCTGCTGACCTCAGTAGGCGCGGCATACACACCTGGCGAGTTGCGCACTTTGCTCGACAAAACGCACCTGAAAAACGGGAAGGTCAACGCGAACGCGATCGGTGTGGAAATCTCCGGGTTGAAATAGGCCTTTCGATGTTCAGGCTGGTGCAATGGGCTGCCAATGAGTACAAACAGGATAGAAAAAAATCCCCGCGCGATTGATCAGCGCGGGGATCGTACTTGATACGAAGCTTCTACCATAAAGTAAAACCAAGTAATTCAAAAACCCAGGCGAACAGGGGTTGATAGATCTGCAAGCCGATCCACGCGATCAGGATGCCAAGTAAAGTACCGGCAAGGATATCCGAGAGATAATGCACTCCCATTGCAACGCGCGCCAATGCCACCAGCGGCGCCCAAATCCATAAAGCAACTGCCAGCCAGGCGGGTCCCAGCCCGGTCGCGATGGTCGCGATCAGGAAGGCGCGCGCCGCGTGACCGGAGGGAAACGAATGCGGATCCGTAAAACGATAGATCCGGCCCCATTCCCCCTCGGGGCGCCGCCGCCTCACCCCGAATTTGACCGCCAATACCAGCGCGGCGAGGAAGCTGATACCGGTAAACTGGACGACTGCCCACTGCTTCCAAAAGGAGCCGCCGCCCAGCCAGATGGCGAGCAGGCCCAGCGCCCAAAACCACGAGTCCCCCGAGTGCGCGAAGAAGACGGCGATAGCGCGCAATGCGCCTGGCTTTTCCGCCACGCGCATTTGAGTGGAGAGACGTACATCGAGTTCGAGTATGGAATTCAAATCTATTTCCCGGCCCTGCGTTTTGTCCTGGTGGCGGGGGCAGAAGCCTTTTTCGTGCCACGCGATCCTTTTTTGACCGGCCTGGCAGCCGGTTTGGATTTGACCGGCTTTCTGGCAGGCTTGGATTTGACCGGCTTTCTGGCAGGCTTGGATTTGACCGGCTTTCTGGCAGGTTTCTTCACCATGCTCTTGGCTTTCAACGCAGATCTGCGCTGCTGTTTTGCAAGATCTGCGCGCAGCAGTTCCAGTTGATGAGGTTTATCCACGTCCATGCAGGGTTCGGCATGATCCCAGACAACGACCCGGCCTTTGACGCCAATTCGACGACATGCTTTCTCAACCAAATCATCAAGGGCAATGCTGCGAGTCGCCAGCTGGAAGGCGGTATCCCACCCGACCATGCTTGCCTGCCTGACCGCATTCTTGCGTGAACCGATCAGCGCCTCCCACAAATCCAAATGTTCGGTTGCCATGCGCACGTGAATAACATTAATATCCGAGCCGCACAGTTCGATATCCTTTAGCTTTGTATAGGTCCGTTTTGAGTTGGGGAAGCGCTTCTCCATTACCGCGCGAGGACAGATGCCATAGTACAGATCGTCCTGCGTTTCCATGCAGGTATCCACCAGCCAATCCACCATTGCAGGTTTCAGGGTCGGGATATCGGAGGAAACCAGCAGCACATACTCACTCTTCTTATTCAGCTCCAGTGCTTTGTGTACACCCACCACGATGTTGGCAAGCATGCGGCCCTGGTTCGAGACAAAATAGGTCGGCTTTTTGCAGGTGACGCCGCTCCGGGGCGAGAGGCCGACGATGATCACATTGTCCACATTTTTTGCGCCGCTCAGTGCATCCAGAACCCACTGGATCATGGGCTTGCCTGCCATATCAATGAGAGCTTTGGAATCACCATGAGAATAGGTATAAAGCGGGTCTTCGGGTCGTGGGATCCCACCAGCAGTTACGATTGCATCCATAGATTCTCCTTGCGATTGACGATTTTGGATTGACGATTTGCGATTTGCAACCAAAATCGCAAATCATCAATCGTCAATCGAAAATTAATTGAGCTCCTGCAGCTGCGGCTCGAAGCCAAGTTTATCAAGCATTTCGGTCAGTTCGGGCCAGGTCAGCGGGCGGCCCTTGCCGGAGATCGCCACGAGGGCTGCCTCCATCATGTTCGTGCCGAAGGAGCGTTCCTCCAGCACGGGTGTAGTCGTGACAAGATATTTCACGCCGCATTTCCTGAACAACTCCACGTCTTCGGCTGTCGTGGTGTTGGTGACAACCACCTTGCCCTGCATATTATCAGGCATGTGTCTTTTGATGTAATGACAATCGCCCGCAACCACCGTCGCCCATTCATACCATTTGACATACCTGGGCTCGCGGACATCCTGTTTCTCACCCGTCGGGTAGATCCATTCGAACGGAAAGCGCGTCACGAGCGGGATGAGCAAAGCAGCCAATGTGCGCAAACCTCGCATGGAACGGATGGGGATGGGAACGCCCAGTGTGAACATCAGGTCACAAAAGACGGTTTCATACCCAGCCTCCACAAAATTACTGGAAAGCCCCCAGCGATCCACACCGACGGTGATCATCACCTTGCGCCCGCGTGCATTGATGTATTCGCTCAGCTTTTGATCGAGAAATTGAGGCGCCTTGTTTTCGAGCGTGTTTTTCAAGCCGCCGCCATCCACCACGGGAGTTTTATGAACGTAGCGGACAAGTTTTTGGATCGAATGGAACGGGTAGAACCGGCCTTCGACGATCGCACCCAGGTCCGCGCCGCCCACACCGAAGGCATCCACTTTTCCATCGAGTTCCTTGAATTTCAGGGCGGCGGCTTCGATGTCGCCGTCCGTGCCAATCCGCTCGATGCTGACCCTTTCGCCGAGCAGAGTCACTTCCACGGCTTTATTGCGTTTGGACGAACCGATGCTGATGCTGACCGCTCGCTTCATGTAGGCGTCTCCTCCGGTGTGATGACGTCCCGAAGAGCACCGGGACTATAGTATTATATAACGGAATCAGGACCCGGCTGGGTAGGAAGCGTGAAAAAGAATGTGGAGCCTTTGCCCGCCTCGCTCCGGATCCAGACCCGGCCGCCATGGACCTCGAGGATGCGCCGCACGAGAGCCAGCCCCACCCCCGTGCCGTCGGTCTTTGGGTCCAGTTTATTGAACAAGCCAAAAACACGATCGTGATGTTCAGGCGCAATGCCCACACCATTATCCCGGACATAGAAGACGGGCTTGCCCGCCTCTTCCCCGTCCCGGCCGATCTCGATAGTGGGCTGCTGCTGATCACCGATGAATTTGGCGGCATTATCGAGCAGATTTTGCAGGACTTCCACCAGGCGCGGGCGGTCGCCGTACACCTGCGGAAGATCCGGATGAATTTGCACAGTAATCCGCTGCTCCATGATCCGTCCATGGACCAGCTCCAGGGCTTCAGACGCCAATTCATTGAAACTAACGTACGTGGACTCGTTCTTGAGCCGCCCGACGCGCGACAACTCAAGCAGCTCACTCAACAGCCTTTGCATCTTGTCGGTTGCATTGGTGATCCGTTGAATGTCGCCTTTGAGCCGTTCACGGTTGCCCGAAAGTGCATCCTGTTCGAGGTAGCCAAGAAAACCGCGAATGGTAAAGAGCGGCGACTTGAGATCGTGAGAAACAGTGTACGTGAACCGTTCCAGTTCGGCATTCTTGTTCTCCAGTTCGGAGATCAGTTTCTGCCGGACCGAAAGCTCAGCCTGCAGGTCCGAAAAAAGACGGGCATTTTCCAGGGCGATCGCCACCTGGTTCGCATACGTCACCGCGAGCTGCGCATGCCGTTCAGAGAATTGACCGACGCGATACCCGTCCAAAGCAATCACGCCGATCATCTGACCTTTAACTTTCAAAGGAACCGCCATCCAGGCGCGGATGCGATCATAGGGCGGTCGCGCAAAACCCGGGACGGGTATCCCGATGTCTTCAGAGAGAACGTATGGGGCGCTTCCACAAATGACCGGGTAGGCCGGATCATCCTCCCTGAGCTCGAAGCCAGGCTCCACCATACTTGAACTGAGTTCAAAGCCGCGGGCGCTGACGATCTCGAGCATCTTCCCGTTGATCAATTGGACGGAAGCGCTGTCGAACGGTACCACCCGCTCCAGTTGTTCAAGGATACGATCGATGGCTTCAGACCTTTCGAGGGTCGCCGCCACGATCGCCACACTTTCACGCAGCGTTTCCGACTCTTTGTTTTTGATCTCCAATTCACTGATGAGCTTTTCGCGTTCCTGTTCAGCCCATTTACGCTGGGTAAAGTCGCGGATCATGGCAAGAACCGTATCCGAGGCGCTGGCGGTCAGCCGGGCCTCCATCACATGGGTCTTGCCTCCCATGTGCAACTCAAACTCGAATACGGCGATCTGGTTACTTGCGACCACGCGCTGCATGGCACTCAAGGTTTGCGAGACCACCTCCTGATCGAATACCTCCTCGATCCGTTTTCCGATGAAGCCATCGATAGGCATGGGCATTTCGGAACCTTTTGGCGGCACGACATTGACGATCACGCCCTCCAGGGATAATTCCATGATCATATCGGGGAACGCGTCCACCAGGGCACGAATGCGTGCTTCGCTTTGCTGCAAAGCCTGCATCATCTGCTTTTGAGCGCTCATGTCGTAGAACATCGAGAGAACGCAATCTTCCTGACCGATCCGGATCAATTCATGGAAGGAAATGACATGTTTCGGAGTGCCATCTGTGTGCTGGAAATGATCGTCGGGGTTGAATAAGGAGCCTTTGCGTTTCAGATCCTCGACGAACTCGGCGCGCGCCCGGATGTCCTCCCACAATTTCAATTCCCTGGCATTGCGCCCAAGCGCCTGTTCCGCCACATAACCGGTCAGATCCCAATAGGCGTAGTTCGCATCCAGCAGGCGCCCATCTTCGAGGGCTGTGATGGAGATGGCAACCGGACTGGATTGGAAGACCTTCCTGAAGCGTTCCTCGCTCTCACGCAATTCCCCTTCCGATTGTTTGCGCAGGGTGATGTCGCGCGCCACGAACAGCAAAAGGGTCCGGCCCCCATAATAAAGCATGCGCGCGCTGATCTCGACCGGAAACGTCGTGTAATTCTTCCGCCGGTAGACCGTCTCAAATATCAGACTGCCCGTTTCATGGATAAGATCGATCCGATCGTGCCAGGCATCCAGACTTGTGACATATTCGGCGATATCGATGATACTCAGCCGCTCCAGTTCTTCGCGGCTGTACCCCAGAAATTCGTAAGCGCTTTTATTGAAATCAATGCAGCGGCTGGTCTCGGGATCGATCAGGAAAATGGCGTCATTGGATTCGTCCATCACAGTCCGAAACTGGAGCAGGTCACTTTCCACCTGTTTTCGTTCAGCCAGCTCGTTTTGCAGTCCGTCGAGCGTTTGACGGAGTTGTTCGGTCATGGAATTAAACGCCCGTGCCAGCGCGCCCACTTCGTCGTTTGCCAGAATGGGAGCCGAGGCGTTCAAGTGTCCCTGCGAGATCCGTGAGACGGTTTCACTTAACGCACGCAAAGGAGTGGTAATGCGCTCGGCCATGACGAACACGATCACGATCAGGATGATCGAAATTTGAAGGCCGACCAGGCCGGTATTCGCGGCAAGCTGGCGCGCCGGCTGAAGAGCAGTCTCGCGATCCATTTCGACGATCAATGCCACATTCTCATCTTTGATCCAGAGATATGTACCAATGACCTCCACCCCGGTGTGGCTGAGATAGGTGGAGCTTCCCGGCTGGTCATTAAGCGCCAGATCGATGGCTGAGGAGCGCAGAGGAACTCCGTCCACAGGGTGGAGTGATCGAGCGGTAATCAAATGATGATCGGGACCCACCAGATACGTCTTCACCGACCCGTTCGCGGCATCCTGGCTCCGGTAGAGGATCTGATCGACACGCTGCATGTTGAAATGCAGTACCAGGACTCCGATGCGTTCCTGGGCGGGGTTAAAGAGCGGTGTAGCAACTGTCAGAACGGTGCCGTCGAACAAGTCAGAATGATAGAAACTTTGTGTAAACGTCTTGTCGCGACCCTGGATAAAGAAAGGCTGTCCCGCCTGGGAGCTGCCAACAAGGTCAGGCAGCATTGAAACAACAACCTGGCCATCCATATCGATGATCTGAATATCCTGAAAGTCCGGGGTATGCTGAATAACAATATTGAGCAGTTTCGTGAGTTCGCGGTAGGCCAGCCCCCGGTCCGGAAGGGATACGTCGGAGGCAAGCAGCCGCCCGGAAAGGGACTGCATCTCGGGGAGAGCCGCCAGCAATACGGCGTCGCGCTGCTGTTCATCCACCCACTGACTCAGACTATCACTCTTCAATTCCGCGACAGTGCTTAGCCGGTCTTCGACCGTGGCCTGCAAAGAATTAATCGCCTCCGTATAAGCAAAATAGATCACTGCTCCTACCGTGGCGACCGCAAAAGCAAAGCAGTAGAGAACCAGCCTGGTTCGTATTTCGAGTCGTTGAAATGTCGAAAAGAAGCGCTGCATTGTTATGATCTTTGATCCGGAGAAGTAACGCCAACGTCCTATTCACAAAACCGCTCAGGGATTATAAAGCATGTCATTCCATGCCTGGCTTAACAAAGTCCTTATAAAATCATCGAGAGGTGGGCGATCATTTCCTCGCGGAAGAACCGGCACTTACGGCGTACAAATCACTTTCAAGCTTGCCTGACCCGTCATGATATTGGGCAGTGTTGTCTGTACCTGAATTCTGTAATCGTTGACAGCAGTCACCCGGTAATAATCCTGAACTGTCTTTGTATCCCCCGCTGCAAATACGACCTGCTTATCCGGCGAGACAACACCCGTGCTCGACTCCCAATGCCAGACCACCGTGGATGGACCGCTGGCTGTGATATCTGCGCTGATGGTCACAACCTGCGGAAAGGCGTCACAAGCCACGTACAGGACTGGCGGGTCCACGCGGACCCGGACGCCTGTCACCATGATCTCGGGCGGATTCACCACCGGCAGCGACTCCACATCGCCGACTGTTTGGACAAACTCCGCGGAGAGCCAGCAGGAGGTGGAAGGGTCGCTGGGATTCCGAACATACCACCAGGTCGAATCCGAATTTCTGCCGATCATCTCAGCCTGCCGCCCAATAATTAGCGCGCCGATCACTGCATAAGAGATCCCGGGCCCAAAACGACAATTAACCGGCTGGTCCCTGGGTGAGGCGAGGAAAACGCTTGGCGTGGACGTGGGCGCGGGCGTCGGGAGTTCGAAACTCAGCGGGGTCGTGACGGGAGTCCGCGTGGACGTAGCGATGCTCGAGGTCGGCGTCCCCGGCATCGGCGGCGTGAGGGGCGTTTCTGTCGCCTGAGGGGCCGGTAAATTGCAGGACGACAGTCCGAAGGAAATTACAACGACCATTACCCATAAACGATTTCTCATTCATTCCTCCTTTTCCGGTGAGAATCGTAATCGCTGGCTCGATTTATCGCAAGAGTCTCGGCGTCTGTTTATTTTAAGATTGTAAAGAGTTGCAGAGCTTTTTCAACAAGCTTTTGGCTGCCTGGCCTCTCTGAATTTTTAATGAAACACGCCGGCCATTTATGTTAGAATATTTTTAGAACATTTATTCGGTATCAGTCGAGAGGAGACGTTTATGAGTAAAAAGGTCATGGTCTTCGTTGGAACACAGAAGGGCGGATTCATTTTCGAAAGCAATGAGAAACGCAAACGCTGGAAAGTCGGTGATATTCAATTCAAAAGCTGGAATGTGATGCACATCCAGATGGACCCGCGCGACCGGCGTCTGCATGCAGCCACCAGTCACTTCGTGTACGGTTCCGCCACTCATTATTCAGATGATTTCGGCAAGACCTGGACACAGGCGCAGCAGGTGCCGGTCCTGACGCGCGCCTCGAAATCCGGCCGGCCCGCCAGCACGGTGGAGGAAGCTTTTCGTTCGGAGGGCGGCGAGAGCATCAAAGACCAGCCCGAGAAAATGATCAAGGTTTGGAATATCAAGCCCGGGCGCGAAACGGAGCCGAATGTTTTGTACGCCGGCGCACAACCGGCCTCCCTGTTCGTCTCCAGGGACCGCGGCGAGACCTGGGAGCTCAATGAAAGTCTGTACGATCATCCCCAGCGCGGCGAATGGAACCCTGGCGCCGGAGGCTTGTGCCTGCATACCATCCTGCTGGACCCTCTGAATCCCCAACGAATGTACATTGCCATCTCCGCCGCGGGCTGCTACCGCACCGACGATGGCGGTCAGACCTGGCAGCCCTACAACAAAAATGTGCGCGCCGATTTCATGCCGAACAAGTTCCCGGAATTTGGGCAGTGCGTGCACAAAATGGTGATGCATCCGTCCAACCCCAATTTGCTCTACCAGCAGAACCATTGTGGTGTCTATCGCAGCGACAATGCCGGTGAAGACTGGATCGATATTGGAGACGGCAAATTGCCTGCCCGTTTCGGTTTCCCGATCGCGGTCCACCCCACTGACCCGCGCACGGTGTATGTCGTCCTGGAAGAAAGCGACGAATTCCGCATGAGCGTGGACGGCAAGTTTTCCGTCTGGCGCAGCCGCGATGCCGGGGATTCCTGGGAACGGATGACGAAAGGCTTGCCGGAGAAAGCTCACCTCGTCGCTCTGCGTGAAGCGATGGCGACCGATTCGTTCGAAGAGGCGGGCATTTACGTCGGCACGAACACGGGCCAACTGTTCTATAGCCGGGATTCAGGCGATAGCTGGGATCTGCTGGCAGATTTCCTGCCGCCCATCCAGTCGGTGGAGGCGGTGGTGGTATAGCAATCGAGCAGGACAAGATGGCATCTTGTCCTGCTTTTATTTATGGCGCCAGACAGGCAGGGACAGAATCATTCAATCCATTCGGGTCTTGCGTTGCCCCATTTTCATCGTAAATCTTCACAAACCGAATTTCGGGGAACTGTTTGAGATTGGACATTATCAGATCCGCGATATTGAAATCCCTACCCTCTGAAGCACATGTCCCTGTCAAAAAGACGTGTGCAACGCCCTCGCGTATTTCAAATCTGCTATAGCCGGTGAAACCGTCGTAAAGAGTGATCCAGCCGTAGGAAAATCGTTCGGTCGAGCCGGGACCTTTGAAGTATTCATCCAGGACCGTTCCCACAAGATTATTCGTGCGCGCCCAGCGGACCCCGGCAAACTCAAAGGGCGGCAGGTTATTTTCATAGCGAAACTTGTTCACAAAGTAAACCTTCACCTTGACATACAGCGGCGTAGCAGTCGGCCGGCGCGTGTGCGTGGGAGAGGGAGTCCGCGTGGGAGTGCGGGTCGGTGTCAATGTACGGGTGGGAGTTGGTGAAGGCGTAAAGGATTCGGACAGGCAGAACGGTTCCGAGTCACTCAACCCAGCCGGATTCTGCGTCTGCCCGTTCTGGTCGTAGATCTTCACAAACCGGATCTCAGGGAATTGTTTGAGATTCAACACGATCAGGTCTGCAATGTTGAAATCCCTGCCATCGGGCGCGCAGGTTCCCTGGAGGTAGACATGCGCAACGCCGTCGCGTATTTCCAGTCTGCTATAACCTGTAAACCCGTTATAGATGCCAATCCAGCCATAACTATATTTTTCCGTGGCGCCGGGACCTTTGAAAAATTCATTCAGCGCGGATTGAGGCAGCATGTCCGAGCGCGCCCAGCGCTTGCCTTCCCTTTCGAAGGACGGCAGGTTATTGTTATAGCGGTATTTGTGTACGAAATAAACTTTGATCAGTCGATAAGCAGGCGTCGCGGTCGGAATCCGGGTACGCGTCAGAGTGGGCGTACGCGTCGGAGTGGCCGTACGCGTCAGGGTAGGCGTTCGGGTCGGTGTGCGGGTCCGAGTGATCGTTGGTGTACGGGTAGGCGTCCGCGTGCGTGAGGGGGTGACGGTAAAGGTGGGCGTCCGAGTCTTCGTCGGTGTGCGCGTTCGCGAAGGCGTAGCCGTAGCAGTCGGTGTCCGGCTTGGCGTAGGTGTACGGCTCGGCGTCAGGGTGCGCGCAAGGGTCGCGGTAGCGGTGCGCGCAGGCGGAGCGGTGCGAGTCGGGGTAACGGTGGCAGGCGCAGGCGGAGTCGGAGTCGGCGCGCCCTGGAGCACAAACCGGACTGCATCCACGCCCACATACAACTCGGCGACCGCCGCCGCTTCGTCCTGAGTCCGATTGGTCAGCTCGATATACTCGTCTCCCGCGCCCGTGAAATTGTATTTACCCACGTAAACCCACCCATCCGTCACGTAATAGATGTTGGGGAAGACCGCCTGGTTGACGACCACCTGATCCGATTCGCCCGCGTGACGAATGGTATAGATCGCGCCTTCCGTTGTCGCCCGGATCGCGGGGATGTGGACATAGACTGCGTACATCCCGCTCGAACCGCGTGGGAAGTTCCACTGCGCGGTGCAGGTCGGCGCGGTGGTGCGCGGTCTTCTGAAACGCATCACCCCGCCCTGGGCGCTGCCGGCAGCAATGTCATTCCAGCATCCAGCGGGAGTTTCATCGAACCCCGGCGAGCCATCATCCACAATGATGCCGGTGGGCGGAGTGCGCGGATACTCGAGCGCGGGACCCGATGGATAGATCTGCGCGCCATAGTACGCGAGCGAGGGATACGTCACCCACAGGGATTCCCGTTGATTATTTACCCAAGGATCCGTGCCCGTCCCCCTCCAGCCATACGGATCAACAGACCGATTTGAAGGATTGCGGACAAGCAAGTGCAAATGCGGGCCGGAGGAGTTCCCGGTGGTACCGCTGATGCCCAGCATTTCGCCATGCGGCACAAAGACACAGCCCGGCCCGGAACAGGCTTGCACTGCCACAGAACTCATGTGCCCATAATACGTGTTGTAGCCATTGGGATGATGCAAACGGACATAGATGCCGAGGTTGATCTTGTGATTCTGCGGGTCCCACCAGCCCGCGTAGACGATCTGGTCTGCATCTGCCGCCGCATAAACAGGCCGATACGAGATGCCATAGTCGACGCCGTCATGACCATCGTAGTAGACCCAATCGCCAAGACTGTACGACCAGTAGCCTCCGGCACCTGCGTTGCAGACCCCAGCCTGCGGTGGAGGCGTGCCGGGAGGCGCAGGCGAGGGGCAAATCTTGCGCGCCTGATCGCCTGTAAAAGCCGTGATGACGTTGTCGTACGTGTAGTTGGGAGTGGAATGGTCGAAGACGGATTCCTGCGAAGCCGTTCCGGGGTAGGGAGGATAAAGAAAGGGCGTGACAGCCTGCGCAGGCGCGGCGCCGACACGGCGCTCCGCAGAGGCGCCGCGTACGCTGAGGAAGAATCCACAGAGCAGGAGGGCGATTAGCGTCTTTTTCAGTGAGGTATCCCTATCGCGTATCGTCTATCGCGCATCGCGATAGGCGATACGCGATAGGCTATTTTATCAAGGCTGCGGTGTGGCTTGTGAAACGGGAACAGACCCGAGCGTGGAAAGAACCGTTTCCGCATCCAGGAGACATTCATCCACCAGTTTTTCGAAGCTCACCTGGAAGCCGGTAATGACCGTCCCATCACCGCCTGTGTAGGTGACGAACTTCAAATCTCCATTCTCATATACCTTGCCGACATCGAAGCGAATGTTTCCAACATATAAAACATCATGCTCGACATTCATATTGCCGGGCAGACCACGGCCCGACGTGACCGAGATCACGCAGGCGGGAACCTGGCGATGAGCCAGCGCAGGGAAACCGAACTGGTCGTTCGTCAACGCCCAAAGATCAGAGTCGTAAGTCACGCGGAACGAAAAACCTGGCGTCGATTCGCCGAGATAGGTCGGCACCCCGTCCCAGACCATTTGCGCAGGAGCATTGACGGCCTCGGTTGGCAAATCCAGCGTCGGTAAGGGTATGTCGGTTTGAAGGGCCGGCTCCGGGACAAGTGGTTCGGCGGCCTGTGTTTCCAATGGCTGGAACGCCGGCGGCTCGGTTGCCGGTGCTTCCGTTGCAGCAGGAGCTTCGGTTGCCGGCGTCTCCGTTGCCGCCGGAGCGTGTGTCGCAGGAGCCTGGACCGTTGCAGGCGCGCCGCAAGCTGTCAGGACCAACGCTAAGATCAGGATGAATATGATTCGCCGAATCATGCAGACTCACTTTCGAGTTATCCACTAATCCTCGCTAATCTTCACTAATCGCTTTTCCATTCGCGCGGATTAGTGTGGATTGGTGGATTACTTTCGCAGCCACGCGGGACAACAGGTTGATTCCGTTATGAGAGACCGAATCCCCCCCGTTGCCAGATCCGCGATGCGCACTTTCATTCTATCATTTATGACCACGTTGAATGCCAAAGTGTTCCCGGCAGGCGACCAGAACGGGGTCTCGGCGCGCCCGTTCTCAAGATCTGTGACTTGTGTCAACGCGCCGCTCTCCACCTCGACAATGTAGATGTTGCTGATCAACGCCTCGCTCGACTGGTCGGCGCGTGCATCGTCCGGATTCGCGCGGACGACGAACGCGATCTGTTTCCCGTCGGGCGACCAGTTCGCGGCATAGCCGTGACCGGCATCCGCCTCCGCAAGTTTGCGCGGGTCCGAGCCGTCAGCGCTCATCACCCACAATTCGCCCACCGTGAACGGAGTCTGCGTATCAGGGATTTTGACGAGGGCAATCTGGCTCCCGTCAGGCGAAAAGCGTGCAAAAGAAATGTAGTTGAACCGATCGGAGTACAAGGGCTCGACAACCTTCCCGTCGCGCTTTGCAAGCCAGAGTTCACTCCCATGACCCAGTCCCCGGGAAAATGTAAAGGTAAATTCCCCATCTCGTGGGGAAGGCGCGAGATCGTAGGTGAATTCGATCACCGCAATGGAATCCTGCCTGCTATCCGCAAAAACGCGCACGATGTGAGGGCTCCCCAGCGAATCCACTTTGAGATAGGCAGCCTTGCCGTCCGGAGTCCATGCCAGGAAGTGACTATCAGAGTCGGTGATGGGCTGGGTTGCAGAATCGGTCTCCACATCCAGAAGAAGGACCGTCTGGCCATTGGGGCAGCTCAGCTCGATCAGCAGCAGCCGTCCAATGGGCGCAGGAAAGACGTTGAACAGTCCGCAGCCGGGAGGGATGGTAAATAGGATTTCGTTGACCGGCTGAAAGTCTGCAGAAAATCCTACAAAGGCAGGAGGGTTGAGGCGGTAAACATAAAATGCAGTTTCAGAAGGAGAATACGGCGTTGGGGTGGCACAGGATGTGAGGGCAGTAACCAGTAAGCAGTAGGCAGTGATCAGTAAGCAGTGGGCAGTAGTCAGTCCGCGGCGCATAAAGGATATTATACAGGCGGGTTATAATCAAATTGCAAATCCAAAATCGGAAATCGGCTCATGCATATTCTTGTTACCAACGATGACGGCGTTCAAGCCCCCGGGATCCTTGCCCTTGCCCAGGCGATGCGACAGCTCGGCCAGGTGACGGTCTTCGCGCCCGACCGTAACTGGTCCGCTTCGGGGCATGTGAAAACGCTCGAACGCCCTCTGCGCGTCCATGAAACGCTGCTGGCAGATGGCACCACTGCCTTTACCTCAGACGGCGCGCCCTCGGATTGCGTCGCACTGCCCCTGCTCGGCTTTGTGGATAAAGTTGATCTTGTCGTTTCGGGCATCAACCCCTACTCCAATATCGGCTACGACGTGACCTATTCGGGCACTGTGACAGCCGCCATGGAAGCGGTCATTGCAGGCGTGCCGGGCATTGCGTTTTCCCTGGCGTCGCAGGACAAACCTGCGAACATCCCCACGGATTATGGTCCGGCCGCGCAAGCTGCCAGACGAGTGGCACAAAAAGTCCTCGAAGGAGATTTGTCAGAGGGCGTCGTATTGAATGTCAACATTCCTTATTTGAGTTTGGAAGCCATGCAAGGCATCACCGTGACGCGCCAGGGGCTGCGCGTCTACCGCGATGCCCTGGATCGCCGCGTCGATCCGCGCGGCCGCCCCTACTACTGGATCGGCGGGGAAGCGCCGACCGGCGTGGACGAAGAAGGTACGGATGTCGGCGCACTGCTGGCGGGATACGTATCTGTCACGCCACTCCAACTCGATCTGACTCATTACAAAGCCCTGGATGTGTTGAAAAGTTGGGAGTGGAAGATATAGGGACACGGCGTGCCGTGTCCGCGGGAGGCAACATGGGTACTACGAAAGCTGCACCACAGCAGATGAACTCTCTGCGAAAATTCTTTCATACCATGAACCGTTTCATGGTCTTCATGTGGAAGATTGGAATGGGAAGGATGATCAATTTTTGGCCCGCCGGGATTGGCCGCATCATGGTCATCAAACACCGCGGACGCAAGAGCGGCAAGGAATATCTCACGCCCGTCAATTACGCACCTGTGGACGGCGAGATCTATTGCACGGCCGGTTTCGGCTCCATTTCCGACTGGTACCGCAATATGCTTGTCAACCCGCAGGTGGAACTATGGCTCCCCGAAGGCAAGCGCCTCGCCTGTGCGGAAGATATCTCTGATTCGTCGCAGCGTCTGTTCCTGCTGCGACAGGTGCTCATCGCCTCAGGATTTGCCGCTTCCACGTTCGGCGGGCTCGATCCCAGGAAAGCGAACGATGAAGAATTGGACAAGGCAACGAAAGAGTATCGACTTGTCCATTTCAAATTGCCAAAGGAATAACTAATGCCTTACCTTGCCTCAGACTCCCGTTACAGTTCCATGCGCTACAACCGCGTTGGACAGAGCGGGCTCAAACTCCCGGCCATTTCGCTTGGCTGGTGGTACAACTTCGGCGGACGCGACCCCCTCGAAAACGGACGCCTCCTCGCCCGGCGCGCCTTCGATCTCGGCGTCACGCATTTCGACCTCGCCAACAACTACGGTCCGCCGCCCGGCTCTGCGGAGGAAACCTTCGGGACACTGTTCAAACAGGATCTCCATCCCTATCGCGACGAACTGATCATCTCTACCAAGGCTGGCTACGACATGTGGCCCGGTCCCTATGGCGAATGGGGGTCGCGCAAGTATCTGCTCGCCAGCCTGAATGCCTCCCTCAGGCGCATGGGGCTCGAGTACGTCGACATCTTCTACAGTCATCGTTTCGACCCTGATACGCCGCTCGAAGAAACCATGGGCGCGCTCGCCTCCGCCGTCAGGCAGGGCAAAGCCCTCTACGTGGGCATCTCCAACTACAATCCGGAGCAGACCGAACGCGCGGCCGAAATCCTGCAGGAGTTGGGGACTCCCTGTCTCATCCATCAGCCGTCCTACAACATGTTCAATCGCTGGGTGGAGGAGGGCTTGCTGGATGTCCTGCTCGAGGAGGGCATCGGCTGTATCGTCTTCTCGCCTCTCGCGCAGGGACAGCTGACCGACCGTTACCTGAACGGGATCCCCGCCGGGGCGCGCGCCACCAAAACGGAGCGCGTCTGGCTGACGTCCAAGGATGTGGAAGCAAATTTACCCAGGGTTAAAAAACTCAACGAACTGGCAAAGCAGCGCGGACAATCCCTGGCGCAGATGGCAATCGCCTGGGTGCTGCGCAAGCCGGCCATCACGTCGGCTCTGATCGGCGCAAGCAGCGTCCAACAACTCGAAGACAACCTCGCCGCGCTGAACAACTTGGATTTCAGCGCTGAAGAGTTGAATAAAATAGAAGAAATACTAAAGCAATAATATCGTTGCGAGCACTTCGACAGGCTCAGTGTAAACTCCGCGAAGCAATCTCTGATCCATCATTTGGAACTGCTATGGACTTTTATCCGTTTAGAAGTGTGTAAGATGCTTTCTTCTGACGGAGGACACATGAAATTGCACAACAAGCGTATCAGCACGCATCTCTTTCTATGGACTATTTTGATATCGCTTGTTTCGAGTTGCACCCTAACCATAGAGAGGCTTGACCAACCCCTGGTAACGATTCCGCCGCCCGCGCCATTGCCCGTTCTCACGGACACGCCTGCGCCTCTGCCAACCGTGGAGAGCATTTCCACGCCGACTCCACAAGCAACCATCGACTTATCCCTGGAACAGTGCATCCCCGTGGAAGAAACAATGCCGAGTGACCTAAATCTTTCCGGCATTTGGGTTCGTAACAGTGGCAGACCCTATTTGGAAACCATGGATGGCCGTACAGCATATGGGGTTCCGCTGAAAGGAGGCGGAATATTCTCCACGAGCAAAGGCGATATGGCTGTCTCGCCGGATGGAAGATATCTTGCCTACATCGATTCCTACCTGGATGATACAGGGAAACATACTAAAAGCCGTATCCTGAGAGTCATTAGTTCCTCCGGGCATTCATTATCAATGGATTATTGGATCATAGACTGGCAGTGGTTAATCGGGTGGACGGATAACCAGCACATTGCAATTCTCACGGGCAAAAAGGAGATTCTTATTCTTGAGCCATTTGTCGGCAGATGGGAAAGGCTTCCCAAACCATCCTGGCTCAACAATTTTGGTTACGATCCTTACGGTATTGATGGACCTTTTTACAGCCCAAGCCTGGATCACATATTGATCAAACCTGACTATTCCAGCTTCGAATTGAGATACCTTCCGACAGGGCATATAATCTACAAAGGAAATGAATATCTAACCGATTCGCATTTTGGTTGGTCAAAGGATGGATCCACGCTGGTAATTAATTTGGGGGATTTGCTGAATATAATTACCAAAGATCAACAGGTCATCGAGCTTAATGTAAACGACTTTGGGATCAATCGATTCGACGATCCCAAATTGTCACCCGACGGTCAAAAACTCGTTTTCACAAGCCACTGGTCAGGAAAATGGTTCCTCTTTGACATCGAGCAATTGGAAATCAGAAAATTGTGCGGCGATGAATTCGATTATTGGGAAAACGCGGTCTGGTCACCAGATGGGCGTTTTGTGGTACAAGAAGCAGACAGGTCGTATTTTGATCAGCTTGATTTGTTGATCGATACGCAACAACTACGCGCGTACAAACTTATATCCGGGCAATATCAACATCGGTTAGCATGGCTGGCCGAACCGTAAATGGAAAGGAGTACCATGGGCTTCCTCAAAAATCTCTTCGGCGGCATGTCCGCCAAACCCGAAAAACGATATTACGTCTTCAACGTAAAGTGCAATCGCTGCGGCGAGATCATCCAGGGCCGCGTGGATCTGGACAACGACCTCAGTCTCAGCGATGAAGGTGATAGCTACCTTGTCCGCAAAGGACTAATAGGAGCCAATCGCTGTTTCCAGCAGGTCGAAGTGGAAATGAAGTTCACTTCCGAGCGTAAATTGATCGAGCAGCAGGCTCACGGTGGAACGTTTGTGGAATAGACGATGGACCATAGACAATGGACCACGGTTTTATCGTCCATGGTCCATCGTCTATCGTCAGAAAGGTAACTATGCGCTTCTCCTCTCCTCCCAATCAGCAGGCTTATTACGAACAGGTCTGGCAGCTTGTACGCCAGATTCCCCGCGGCAGGGTCGCGACATACGGACAGATCGCGCTGATGATTCCCCCGCCTGTGGGTGTGGAGTTTGACAGCTATAAAGCGTTCAGCCCGCGCTGGGTGGGCGGCGCAATGGCAGCCTGCCCTGACGATGTGCCGTGGCAGCGCGTCATCAATTCGCAGGGCAGGATCAGCGCGCGTCCCGGCGCAGCGCGTCAGCGCGAACTTCTGGAGGAGGAGGGGGTTGAATTTGTGAAAGACAAGATCGATTTGAAGAAATATGGCTGGAAGGGTCTCGGTGAGGAGGATGAGCCGAAGCAGGAAACGTTGTTTTGAGAAACTACTTTTCCGCCAGTTCAACGACCAGTGTATCCAGAGCCAGGTCGAGCGTGACCTGGCTGGTCTTTACCCCCTCGTCAATCGTCAGCAATTTGTGATAGATGTATTCGAGTGACTCGGTCGAGAAGCGCGCGGCTTGCCGGGCGGCTTTCTCCGCCACGAACGGATGCACGCCCAGGGCGCGCGCCACGTCGTTTTGATTGCCGCGCCCATCCAGGATCTCGCGCGCCTGGATCAGCAGACGGAACTGCCTCACGACCATGCCCCACAACGAAAACTCATCTTCGGTTTCGAGCAGGCGATGCAAAAGATGCTGCGCCGCTTTGCCGTTCCCGTTTGCCAGCGCATCCACAAAATCGAACACTGATTGCTGGGAAGTGACGATGCAGACGGCTTCCACATCCTGAAGGGTGATCGCGCGCGCCCAATTGACGTATGCCAGCAGCTTGGCGATCTCCATCCCCGCCTGACGCGTGTCCACACCGACCATATCCTTGAGCATCTCCGCGGCGCGCGGCTCGATCTTCCCGCCCTGGTTCTTCGTCTCGTTGACGATCCAGCCTGTCATGTCTTTCAGGCGCGGCAACATGAAAGCTCTCGTTTGGATCAGTTTGCTGTTTTTCTCCGCCCACTTCACCAGCCAATGTTTCTCCGCATCCCTGGGTTCCACAGATTCGTACATCACCAGGCGCGTACTCTCCGGCGTTTTTCCGATGAATTCGAGGAACTTTTTGCGCGCAGATGGATTGTTGTATTTCGAGGAGATGTTTTCGAGCAGCACCAGGCGTCTCTTCGCAAGGAACGGCATGGCATTGACCGCGTTGTTCAGGTCATCTTCGCCGGTCGAACGGGCGTCGAGGCGCGCCGTATTCATGTCCGCGCTGGTGGGATCGGTAAAATCAGCTGCAAACTCTTTGAGCTTGCGCGTGATGGCGAATTCGTCGTTGCCGAACAGGAAGTAGAGATTGGGCATGTTATCGTAGGGGCACGGCATGCCGTGCCCTGGGCGCAGTATACTGCGCCCCTACGGATTATTTCGTGATAACTCGGTGGACGCCTTTTCGGACAAGGGTCACGTCGATGATCTGCATGTTGCCAAGATTTGCTTCGGTGGTGATATTGCGCTGCAGCCATGTTCCGAGCGGCCTGCTCAGGAAAAAGCCCAGGACGCCAAATGCCAAAGCAACGGGCAGCAGCAGGAGCCGCCAGCGGTTGGAACGCACGCCTGAAATCGGCATCCAGGCCATCGTCGCGGGGAGCAACGCCGTCGCCGCCAGGTTCGTGCCGCAGCCCGGATGGACAGCCAGTCCGCTCTCCCCTGCACGCAGGCGGGAATACGCCTCGTTCAACGCCGCGCGGACCTCCTCCGTCGGAAGTTCTCCAAAGAGGAAGAAACCGGTTGGGTTGGAATGGCCTGCCATCGAGACTTTATGGATACGTGCCAGCATGTGCAGCGTAGCATGTTCGAGCGCGTGGTTGCGCCGCGTTTCGAGAATATAAGGGAGATCAAGTATCATGATTTCATTATAGCGTTAAAACCATCCCTCGGATCGCACACAGATAAGAATACTTTAAGAATTAGTGATTGACACTTTCCAGTTTATGATACGTTTCCAACAGGCTGACCAGGATCTGATCGGTAAAGGTATGCATTTTATGCAGCATTTCCTCCCAGGCCCTCCCGGAAAGGATGTTCGCTTCGCGATACACCTTCATCACCGCTTCGATCAGTGCATTGCGGAAGAATAACAAGGCGCGTGTGGCATCCACTTCGCTCAGTCCATAACGGCGGGCGCGCGAGGCATATTCATACCCGATGGCATGCGCCTCGAAATCGTCGCCATTTTCTGAGGCCAGGTAGGTCATCAATCCGCGTGAAAGGGAATGAGCGCTTTCACGATATTGCCGGCGCGCATTCTCATCCAATTTCTGATACCAGCTCTCTGATTCCAAATGCGCCTCGCCAATCTGCACGCGGACGGTCTTCATGGCAGTCTGCATGATACTTTCAGGCTCCGCCCGAACCTCACGGGCGGTCTTGGCCCATAACAGCACTTCATTGCGGCGGTAACGCCGGTGCCCGCCGGAGGTGCGGTGCGTGGGCAGCACGCCCTTGTCAGACCAAAGCCGCACGGTGCTTGGATGCACGCCGAGCAGCTTTGCTGCATCACTGAGGGAAAGCCATTCGTCCATATTCATAATTACTCCGCTGCCATTGCTACCTTTTCGCTAAAGGATGGTTCCTGCACTTGCTTTCGAAAGGCATTGACATCGATCCGATAAAGCATGATCGCGGCGATCAACAGCATCAGCGCTTCGATGCTGAACACGACCAGATATCCGCTCAACGCGGCGCCGGTTGCCTGCGTCACCACATCGCGCACCACGCCGCCGAGAACGGATCCCGTTAAACGGGACAACGCGTTGGAGAACCCCCAGGCGCCGATGTAGAGTCCCACCATGCCAGGCACCGTGAGATCGAACATCAGGGAGAGATTCGCGACGGTGGAGAGTCCGGTCCCGACGCCTAACAATGTCACACCAGCATAGAACACTGTCTGGTTGATGAGGATACCACTAATCACAATGACAATGAATCCAAGTAACGCTCCGGTGTTGCCCAATTGGGCGACCAGACGTTTGGAGACACGTCCTTCCAGCAGGCCCGCGATAATGATCGCCAGCAGCACGAACGTCCCCCAAATGGACGTGATCCGCGTGGTCTGGGTCACGGTCATGCCAAAGGCTTCCGCGCCGAACGGTTCGAGCAGGACGTCCTGTCCCAGAATGGCAGCCAGCAATAGAAGCAGATAGAGAAAGAACAGGCGCGCGACCGGATTCGCCGTGATGGCGGAAGTCATTTGTTTAACGGTATAGGATTCGGAGGCGGTTGAAGGGGAAACACCGGAGCGCGGTTCCAGCTTGAGGAGGCCGAGCATGCCAAGGATGAACGCGCACGCGGCTACCACTCCAAACGCACGGATCAATGCCTGAGGCGTGTACGGATCCACCATGCGGCTGAGTCCGATGGCTGTCAGGATGATGAAAGCGATCATCATGAACCACATGGTCGCGATCGTTTTGCCGCGTTCCTTTTCGCCGGAAAGCTCCGAGGCAAGAGAAAGATAGGAAACTGCGGAGAGGTTGTAGCCCATGCCCCACGCGCCAAACGCGAGCAGACCCGCCAGCAAGCCGAGCGGGAAGTTATCATGTATTAGGAAGGCGACCTGCGGCGAGACGATCACTCCCACCACACACAGGATCAGCCCCACAAGAATGTACGGCGTGCGGCGAAAGCCCAGGATGGGATGGCGGTCCGAATACGAACCAATTGCCACCTGGATCGGGGAAAACAAATAAGGAAGGGAAGCCAGGATGGCGACAAGCGTCGCGGAGATGGCGAGTTCCTTGATCATCACACGGTTGAGCGTGCTGTTGATCGGAACGAGGGTCATCGCGACCGCGACATGGATCAGGCCAAGCTGGAAACGTTTGAGGAACATGTTTTTTACCACGAAGGACACAAAGGTTCACAAAGGAAAGAACAAAGGGCTTTGTGTTCCTTGCCCTGCCGATGTAATTTTAGACAGTAATTGGCAGAAGACAATGTAGATTTATATAGAATTTTGCTAGAGATTTGTTATAGATTTCCCCAGATTTTCAATCTACTGCTCCTTCGAATTTACATCAATCTTTTGAAATTCGTGGGAAGTAGTGTAGTGAACACTACTTCCCCTTGATCATCTGCCGCGCGACCTGCATCAGCTCGTGCGCGGAGCGGAGCGTGCCCTCGCCCACTTCGCCGAGCATCTGCGAGAGCTCGAGCAGGCGCGGCTCGCCGTCGAGGCGCTCGACGCGCGTCAGGGTGCGGTTGCCCTGGATCAGTTTTTGCACCTGGTAATGTTCATCGCCAAATGCTGCCAGCTGCGGGAGATGCGTCACGCAGAAGACCTGGTGCATGCGCGAGAGGTTCCAGAGCTTTTGTCCCACCGTCATGCCCACACGCCCGCCGATGCCCTGGTCGATCTCATCGAAGATCAGGGACGGCACTTCGTCCGCCCGCGCCAGGACATTCTTCAAGCCCAGCATGAGGCGCGAGGTCTCACCACCGGAGGCGATCTTTGTCAGCGGCTTGAGTCCCTCGCCAGGATTGGGCGCGATCAGGAATTCCACTTTATCGAAGCCGTTCTGGTCGAAGGCGATGCGTGTGCCATTCGCTACCGGCGCGCCGTTCGGGTCGGGCTTGGTCTGGAAGTCCACGCCAAATTTGGCGGCTTCCATCCGCAGATCATCGAGTTCCGTTTCGATGCTGTCCCCCATCTCCACTGCCGCCGTCTTGCGCTTCTCGCTCAACAGGCTGCCCTGCCCGGCAAGTTTCTCCAGTAATTTTGCTTCCTGCATTTCGAGCTCTTCGATGCGCTCGGCGGCGGTCGTGATCGTTTCGAGCTGTTTGCGCGCTTCTGTGCCATAAGAAATGACCGCCGGGATACTGCCGCCATACTTGCGCGTCAGCGAATGGATCAGGTCGAGGCGCTCCTCCACTTCGTCGAGGCGCTTCGGGTTGAACTCGATCTCTTCGAGATAATCGCGCAGACTGTGAATGAGGTCAGAGATCGTATCGAGCAGAACCTCGGCCTGATTCGCCAGCTCATTTTGCGCCGAGTCGAGCTTGGCAAGCGCAGCCAGGGCTTGTGAGGCTTGCCCAACCAGGTCGGTGGCGGCGGGCGTTTCCGGCGAACCTTCATCCAGCACCGCCAGCGCCTCCTGCGCGTTCTGGGCGAGCGACTCGGCATTCGCAAGCCGGTCGCGTTCCTTACGCAGTTCCTCGTCCTCGCCGGGCTTCAGGCGCGCGACTTCGATCTCCTCAGCCTGGTAGGTGAGCATCTCCACCCGGCGCTCGGCATCCGCCTGGGCTTTGCGCAGCTCGTTCAACTCGCGGCGCAGGTTCAACAAGGCGTGATAGGTCTGGCGGTAGTCGCTGAGGGGCTGCGCCACTTCCGCGTAACGGTCGAGCAGGCCCAGGTGGGCGCGCGCATCGAGCAGCGACAGGTGCTCCGCCTGCCCGTGGATATCCACCAGTAAGGCTCCCAGTTCCTTCAGCAGCGAAACGTTAACCGTCCGGCCGTTGACGCGCGCCACGCTGCGGCCCTCCTTACGGACTTCGCGCGTCAGGACCACATAATTGGGATCGTCCATCAGCTCTTCGCGCTGCAGGATGGAATGCACCGTCTCCTTTTCGGGGCCCTTGAGGTGGAAGACCCCTTCGACGAACGCGGCGTCTGAATCGGTGCGGATGAGCGTCGCGTCGGCGCGCCCGCCGATCAGCATCACGACGGCATCCAGGATAATGGATTTGCCCGCGCCGGTCTCGCCCGTCAGAATGATCAGACCGGGACCGAAGCGCAAATCGAGCTTGTCGATAATCGCAAAATTGTGAATACGGAGTTCTGTTAGCATAGGTTATAGGTTATCTGAACAATTGGATTCCAGAAAGTCGGGAGTAAACAACAGGGACAGCGATCACCAGATAGATCACTTGAAAGAGAATACCGAACAGATTGCCAGTGAAAAACGCCTGAAATAGAATCATGGGCAGCGCGCCAAACACAACACCAGCGGCAACCGTAATGAACAACGCCCGCGAGCGGCGCCGGCCCGTCACCCTGCGCACGCCTTCCGCGATCATGACAGCCACGGTCGGCGCGCCGAATGCAATAATGAGCCATCCAAAAAAACCAATCCGGCCGACCAGCGTGACCAAAAATGACGCCACCCCGGAAAGGAGCGCCGCAACGATGAACCCCGAAATATAGTCATACCATTCCGCTGTATCGAACGTTTTGAGCAGGCTTTTGACACATTCCCGGCAGCGATAGCCTGTCGGTGTGCGAACTGCGCACGAAACGCAGATCGGGCGATTGCAGTTATTGCAGCGCAGGGAGGTCTCGCGGCTGGGGTGGACATAGCAGTAGAGGGTGGTCGATTCGGTCATCGCGGCAATCCTGATTCCTTACCACGAAGGACACGAAGTACCACAAAGGGGTTTTTCTTCCTTCGTATCCTTTTGTTTGAAAATTTTCATCCCGGCAATCCTAGTGAATTTTCATTCATATGAGCCGTGAGGTTGCGATAGAAATATCCCGGATCGCCAAAGCGGACAAATTGTGCAGTCACTTCGGCAGCGCGTACATCCACGTGATCATCATCCATCAAAGTGATGGATGGCTGTCCATCGATGCTCAAAACAGCGTTCTCGCCATGGACTTCGATGCTGACCATCGAGCCCTCGGCGAGGACAACCGCACGGTCTACAGAAAGATGCGGGGCAATCGGCACAAGCAGGATGTTCCGCAACTCGGGCGGGAGGATGGGTCCGCCAGCCGCCAGGGCGTAGGCCGTTGAACCGGTGGCTGTGGCAGCGATGAGTCCATCCGCGACATAGCTCGTGAGATGACGTCCATCCACGGAGGCCGACAAACGGACAGGCCGCAGAGCGTGCCCGCGTCCCACCACCACCTCATTCAGGGCGTCCCATGATCCCAGTTCCTCTCCCGAGCGCATATGCTCGGCATGCAGCATCATGCGGTTTTCGATCCAGGCTTCACCGTTCAACAGTTTGTCAAAGTACTCGCGCCATTCCTCTTTCTCGATCTGGATGAGGAAACCAATCCTCCCCAGATTCACGCCCAGGATCGGGACCCGGCTGGGAGCACATAGATTCCCGGCCCGCAGGAGGCTGCCATCACCGCCAGCCATGATGAGCAGGTCGAACTCACCGCCGCGCACGCGCTTGCGCAGATTCTCCTCGTAGAGGGAACCAAAGGCTGTTTCAACTCCCTTTTCCTTCAAATAGTTGGCCATCGCCTCTGCCTCCACAAAGGTTCCCGGCATTTTGGGATAGGCAGCTACGACAGGCCGTTTGGGAATGAACGCGTCGGACATGGTGGGATAATTATAAGGTATACAGGTATAAAGGTACACAGGTAGATGGGTAAAAAGTAAAAAGTAGAAAGTAGACAAGTAAACACGTGATTACCTGTATACTTGTATACCTCTCTACTTCTCACACCAAACTCTGATCACATATTTTGCGGAAGCCGCAGCGCGCACAGCGGCTTGCCTGTTCATGGGAGCGCGCGACTTCCTTTCTGTGTTCATCGCGTTTCATTTCCGCCAGCAGATCGAGCAGGGAGGACTCCAATTCCCGGGTGTAATCGATGGCAAAGTCGCGGTTGTCGTAATGGAGGATGCCGTAGGCTGGGCGTTTGCCGTATGTTTTCTCGACCAGCAAACAATAGGAAGCCAATTGATAAATATGGGAATCATACGGCGATTCAGGTGCACGGCCCGATTTCACCTCCACAGGGATGATCTGTCCATTTTGCTGGATGAGATAATCCGGTTTGCCTGTCAATCCCAATGCCTGATGGAAAAGCGGCCTCTCCAGCTTTCCCCAGCCGCGTGTATCGGTGTAGATGACACGTCCGCCCGGCAGCCCGGCAGCTTTGCGCTGGCGGTTGGATTGCCAGAACAAGAGAAACGCAAGAAGAAGGAGAGCTAGAGATAAATAAAGCACAGTATTTAAGGTTAGGGTCAGAATTGAGTAGAGAGATTACAGGCTGGCAGCTTGTTTGATGACTTTCTTTACACGGGATAACCCGGAACCAGACAAATCTTCGCTTCGTTTCTCCAGAACTTTGATGAAATCAGTTTTGTTGGCTGAGTTTACGGCGGGTAGTGTTTTCTCCGAATGCTGCGGCACTTCCTTTGGGCGGCAGCCAGAGAGATGTTTCAGCAAATAAGGGAAGATAGCCTGGTTGTATCGAGCGTTTGCCGAGGCTGTCCATGCCAGGGTGGCGACAGCATTATCCACAGTGATAACAGACCCGGTCTCCTTGGCTTTTTTGATCTCGTCCAGGTGTTGAAAGACTGCACCAGGATTTACCTTGGCAACCTCGGCAAGTGCAATCATCCCGCCCCATGCCAGACGATTGTTCCTACTTCGCAGCAACTTGACGAACTCCTCTGCATAATCGGCAATCAGCTTTGGTTCAAGGTATCCAGTCTCATAAAGAACTTTGATACAGTCTGCCTGGATATTTTTATCCTTGTTCCACAGGTTTTCAGCGATTTCGCGGATCCCTGCTTTATCCTTCCTGGCAGCCAGATCACGCGCCAGTTCCTGATTTGGGATTTCATCGCGACGACCTAATGAACATGCCAGACGGCTTATGACGGACATAAGGACCTCCACAAAAATGTTTTGTCAGACGATTTGCATCGTGCAATAAGTAACCAGAAGAATCAGCGCCGCAAACAACAGGAGCAACGCCAGGGAGCGTGTCAGACCGGATACGATAACCTTCCGGCCGTGCCGACGGTGGATTTCGGTCCCGGCTGCCAGCTCGGCCTGGTTCTCGGATTCAAAGCCCAGCCTGCGATACCACCAGGCGCGGCGGCAGTAGAGATAATTTCCGATGTCAGAAGAGCGGATGATAGCCATGCTTCACCGTAAAAGCAAAGTATAGCACAAATTTTCTAAATTTAAACTCCTCGCACTGAGCGGACATGGCTTTCTCAAAGTCTGGGCGAGCATCCATTTCAGCCGCGGATTTGCGCGAATTTATAAACAATTCGCGATCATTCGTGATAATTTGCGGCTTCACTTTCGACGTTGAGAAGACCATAGCTGAGCGGAAGACCGAGCGGAGCGCGGTCTGTGGTCGAAGCGCGCATAACCAGAAACTTTAGCTTGACCTGGACATCGCGCTTCGACTGCGTTCAGCGCGAAGAAAGACAGCTTGTGAAATATTTCTCACACGCCTTGTGAAAACTTTCCTTGAGGAAAACCCTCTGCCGAAGATAATAAAAGTGTGATCTGAGACCGGAGGTGCGGAATGTCTGACGAACTGCGAGTCAAGTTCTGGGGTGTGCGCGGGAGCTATCCCACGCCGGGTGCGGAAACGGTGAAATATGGAGGGAATACCGCGTGCGTCGAGATCCGCGCGGGCGAGCGGACGATCATCCTGGATGCGGGGACCGGCATCATTCCGTTGGGACGCGAACTGGCACAAAGGCGCGCGTTCGAGGTCCTCCTGCTGTTCAGCCATTTGCACCACGATCACACTCAGGGCTTTCCGTTCTTCCTCCCGGCGTACCTGCCAACGGCGCGCCTGCATGTCTTCGGACCGGGCGGAACACCGGAGACATTGAGCCGGGTGCTGGAACATAATCAATCGTCTGAAACGTTCCCCGTCAGTTTGCGCGACATGGCTTCGTCGAAGGATATTCGATCGGTGCGCGAGTCGCAGGTTATCCTTTGGGATGAGGCGGGAATCCGTGTAACGGAATCCGCTGCCGGCGCAGGGAATGAGGCAGTCGTCATCCGCATTCATAAGTCGTATGCGCATCCGGGCGGGGTCTATGTCTATCGCCTCACGTGGCGCGGCAAGTCCGTCGTGTACGCAACGGATACCGAAGGCTATGTTGGCACGGACCGCAGGCTGGTCCAGTTTGCCAAAGATGCCGATCTGCTGATCCACGACGCGCAGTATTCGGAGGAACATTATTGGGGACAGCTGGCGGGATTCCCGTCCACGCAGGGATACGGGCACTCGACGGTGACGATGGCTTGCGAGGTCGCCGCCGCCTCCGAATCCCGCCAGCTGGTCCTGTTCCACCATGACCCCGCCTACACTGACGCGCAGGTCGCGGGCATGGAATCTGCCGCGCAGGCGCACTTCAGCGCGGCGCAAGCCGCGTATGAAGGGATGGAATTGGCACTCTCCCGCGCTTCGTCTGCGCCTGCGGCTCCGCTCAGCGCGAGGGAAAGGGATGTAAAATATGCGCACCATGACTGAGGTCCAAAAAGACAGCACCCGCAACCTGCTCGCGGACATCGATCTGTTCGCAGGGCTGACGGCTGCCCAACTGGACTGGGTTGCACAGCGCGCCCATCGCCGCGTGTTCGAAGCTGGACGCAACGTCATGACCATCGAACAGCCCGGGGAGGCGGTGTATATCATTTTGCACGGCACAGTGAAAATTCACATCGAGCAGGGCGAGCGGGATGTGATCATCTCGATCCTGGGGGCGGGCGACCTGCTCGGCGAGATGAGCCTGATCGACAGCGTCGGCCGCTCTGCCAGCGCCGTGACGCTGGAAGACAGCCTGATGCTCTGGATGGATAAAGTCACCTTTAATTACCTCCTCGACAACTTCCCCCCGGTGGCGCGCAATCTGGTCAAAATCCTTTCGGCGCGTGTCAGGCTCTCAGACCAGTTAATCCAGGCGCTGGCAACGCTGGACGTGAACGGGCGCGTGGCACGTCAGCTGCTGGCATTTGCCGAGAAATATGGGCGCGAAAAGGACGGCGCGACCCAGATCCGCATCATGCTGACGCAGGGCGACATCGCCGACCTGGTCGGCGCCTCGCGCAAGCGCGTCAACCAGACGATGGTGCTGTTCAAGGAACAGGGATTGATCGATACGAGCCCAGAGGGAAGAATTGCAATCAAGGATAGTGAAGGGCTGGCAAAGTTTTGTCAGTAGTTGGGTGGTTGTTAGTTTTGTAGTTCGAGCGTTGATGATCGAGCAGTACTAATCAACTGCCCAACCATCAAACTACTGAACCATCAAACTACTGAACTATCAAACTATGCAACTATTCAACTATAATCGGCTCCATGAGCGATTTTCGTTTTTATCAGCCGATCGAAGTCCGTTACGGGGATCTGGATCCGCAGGGGCACGTCAACAACGCAAAGCATCTCACCTACTTTGAGCAGGCGCGTGTGGCTTACATGATCGAATTGGGATTGTTCACCAAAGACCAATCGTTCATGAAGATTGGCGTGATCGTCGCGGATGTCCATATCACATACCTCGCACCGATTTACTTCGGGCAGAACATCAAGATTGGAGTCCGGACCGCAAAAATAGGCAATAAGTCCATGACGTGGGAGCAGAATGTTATGGATGCTGATTCCGGCAGGGAATTGTCAACGGGGGAACTTGTGATCGTGACGTATGATTACGAGACAGGCAAAACAATTTCGGTTCCTCAAGAATGGAGAGAAAGCATAGTGCAGTTTGAAGGTTTAAAGGTTTGAACATTTCCACAACGAGGAGAAACATGTCATTACTGGAGATCAATCAAGACAACTCTCTGTTCTCTAATCTCTACTCTCTGCCCTTATGAAACTCGATGCCGCACTTCCCCCCATCCATTTAAAGGATGTCCCCGCGCTGGCGAAAGCCGCGCAGGAGATCGGTTTCGACGCGCTCTGGACTCAGGAGACTCAGCACGACCCGTTCCTGCCCTGCGCGCTGATCGCGGAACACAGCTCGCATCTGCACTTCGGGACGGCGGTTGCCGTTTCCTTCGCGCGTTCCCCCGCGAATATTGCCTACACCGCCTGGGACCTGGCCGCGCAGTCGGACGGACGCTTCCTCCTGGGACTCGGGACACAGGTCAAGGCGCACATCGAACGCAGGTTCGGTCAGGCCTGGCCCGAGTCGGTGACCGGCAAACTGCGCGAGCAGATCCAGGTCATCCGCGCGTTTTGGGATTGCTGGCAGAACGGGACAAAGTTAAATCATCGGGGCGAATATTACAAGATCACACTTATGTCTCCTTTTTTCAATGCAGGACCGATTGAGCATCCAAATATTCCAATTTATATTGCAGGTGTCAACACGGGCCTGGCAAAACTGGCTGGCGAGCTGTGTGAGGGATTCCACGTGCATCCGTTTCATAGTGTGAGGTATTTGCGTGAGGTCATCCTTCCGGCAATTGAAGAAGGTGCAAAGAAGGAAAAAAGAAAGAGGAAAGATGTAAGCGTGTCCGTCACAGCCTTTGCAGCGACCACGCCCGAAGAGATAAACTTTGCGCGCGCCCAGATCGCGTTCTATGCCTCCACGCCTTCCTATCGCGCTGTGATGGCTTTGCACGGCTGGAGCGAGGTCGCGGAGAAACTGTCCGCGCACGCGGCGAAGGGCGAATGGGCCGAGATGCCGATGCTGATCAGCGATGAGATGCTGAGTGAGTTTTGTTTGACCACAGAAGAGGGAAAACTGGCAGATGAATTGAAGAAGCGCTACACGGGTATCGCTGACCGGCTGACGTTATATACTCCCTTTGTGCCCAGAGAAAAGGAAGAGTGGTGGAGAAGATTGGCAGGTCATTTCCAAAGCACATGAAAGCTGCATCGATAAGGAACATCATTCTTCTTTGTTTGAGTCTACTGCTGCTATTATTTGCCCCACAAACCTGGTTAAAAATCAAGTACAAAGATTCGATCTACGGTCAGATCGATTCGGTGCCTCCTCAGGATTCTGCGGTCGTCTTTGGCGCGTGGGTAAATGAGGATCACTCTCTGAGTGACGTAACCAGAGAAAGGGTTGAGACAGGTATTCAATTGTACAAATCGGGAAAAGTGAAAAGACTGTTTCTTTCCGGCGACAACCGCAGCAATCGGCAAGCGGAGTCGATGGCGAATTATGCCGTAACCCATGGAGTTAAGCCAAACGACATCATTACTGATAAACTTGGGATCGACACTAACGATACCTGCAAGCATTTTGCTAAAATAGGCAGAAAAGCTGTTCTTGTAACACAGGGCTATCATCTTCCACGTACAATGTTGATGTGTGCAGCAAGTGAAATCGATGTCACCGGTCTGGCGGCTGACAAGCTGGGTATTCTGAGCAGCAGGGGAGACGGCTGGTTACAAATCCATATGATCCGGGCATGGAGATCAACGCGTGAGGCGGCTTTAACCTGGTCCTTTCTGGTGGGAATTTATGACAGGTTGTCCACCGAAGCAGAGACATTGGAAAGAATCGAATGAAAAACATTTCAACCCGCGTTTACTCAGACGAAAAGGATTTTCAGACCATGGTCGACCTGATCGCCAAAGTCCGGCCGCCGGGGCATCTCAATGATTATCCTGTCAAAGTGGATCTTGAAGAGAATCTTGCCTCCGAGGCGGTCCGCGCAAATACGCGGCTGTGGTTTGATGGCGACCAGCCCATTGGCTGGGCATCCGTGGATGATGGCAACAATCTGCACTGGGAACTCGATCAACGATATGAAGAGGCGCTCGGCGCGCAAATCGTCGAGTGGGGAGAAGCCTGCATCCGAAAGATTCTTGGCAAAGGGGAAGCGACAACGCTGGATGCAAGCTGCAGGGAAGATTACGCCGCGAGAATTGCATTCCTAAAGCGGCATGGATTTCAGCAAACCGAAGGCATGTCTGTCCATCTGGTGCGTGATCTTTCCAAGCCGACCCCTGAACCCAAGCTGCCGCCGGGATTCACGATCCGCCCACTGGCAGGGACCCATGAAGCGGAGGCAGTTGCCGCGATGCACCGCCTCGCGTTCGGCACAGACTACATGACGACAGAGAACCGCCTTGCCATCATGAACACAAGCGAATACGATCTGTCCCTCGATCTGGTCGTCATCGCGCCCGATGGGACGATTGTCGCGAACTGTATTTGCTCCATTGAACAGGAGAAGAACGGATTTACAGATCCGGTTGCCACACATCCGCGCTATCAGGGCATGGGATTGGGGCGCGCGCTCCTGGCAAGAGGCATGCAATTGCTCAAGGAACATGGAGCACAGTCCGCTCAATTTGGGACGCGAGACGATAACCTCGCAATGCAAAAGGCAGGCGCGTCGGTGGGATTTACAATCGAACACAAAACCATCTGGCTCTCAAAGGAAGTACGCTGAACCTGGACATCCCCTGATCAGGCTGGATGACATGACATTTGGTCCTTGGAATATAGTACTTAATTGCGGGCAAAACTGATTGACTCTCGATTTGGAGTGAGTATAATGATTCATAGTACCGGTATAATCCCAGCAAGCGGCAGGATTATCAAAGGTAAACCACACTTTTTGCAAGCCGAATGGAGGAAATATGCAACCCGATCCGCTTTCCCCTCCTCAGGAAGAAAAACAGCCTGAGCCGGTTTCTCCCAGGCAGGAAACGCCGCCGCCCGTACAACCACCGCCCGCGCCAGCCCCTGTACAGGCAGCACCGAGACCTGCACCCACTCCCGTCCAGGCAAAGAAGGGTCCAAGGTGGGGCATCGCCGCAATTCTTTTGGCATTAGTTGTGGTCGTTCTCTTCGTGGCAGCCGCCGGCCTGGGATTCTGGGCATACTCGTTGAACACCAAGCTTGCCGCGGCTGAACAGCAATTGGCTGCCCTGCAAGGGGATTACGACAAGCTCAAAGCCGACAACGCGACCCTGACCAGCGACAAGGATAAGCTGAACGCAGACCTCACCCAGACCAAAGCCGATCTGGAAAAGGCAAATGCCGACCTGGCTGCCGCACAAGGCGATTTGAAGACAGCCCAGGATCAGAACAGTGATCTCAACGCCAGGATGAATAAAGCAAATAAGCTGGCAGAGATCCTGTATACCTGGTTCACTACCAACGATGCCGCAGGTATCTTTAAGCTTGATTCGCAGATCAAGGCGACAGACGACGCGAAGCTAAAATCATTGTGGGATCGGTTTATGACAGCGGCAGCGCAGAAAAGGTCGACGAATAATGAGGTTGGCGAACTTCTCATTCACATCGCCACATCCCTACGCGACAATTTGAAATAGCATCGACTTGCGCCGATCATCATGCACACCGCGTACCTCTTCGATGAAGAGGTATGTGGTGTTTAAATTCCAATCGAAACCAGCCTGGGCAGAACAGCCAGATGGATTATAAATGTCGATCACTTCCCACCAGGTTTTGGAGCTCAAATGGATTTCAATGAATATCAAACCAAATCACGCAGGACCGCCGGTTATCCCGCCATCGGACACCCTGTTATTTATCCCACACTCGGTCTGGTCAACGAGGCTGGGGAAGTGGCAGGCAAGATCAAGAAAGTGTTCCGCGATCAACAGGGTGAGATCAGTGCAGAGACGCGCCAGGCGCTCAAAGCCGAACTGGGTGACGTGTTGTGGTACCTCGCCCAGGCCGCGACGGAGTTGAATCTATCTTTGGATGAAATCGCCGCATACAATATCGCTAAGCTGTATGACCGGTTGGAAAGAGGCAAGATCAAGGGGGATGGGGACGATCGATAAGCCGATTTACGATTCACGATTTACGATTTTCGATTTACGATCTGCGATTTCCCGTAATCGCACAATTTTATGATTGGACATACCTCGCATCTCGGCCTGCGCGCCTGGCAGATCTCGCGTCCCAGGCGGATGATGTTCAGGTGGGCGGCGTAGTACGTCTCCGGCGGGAACACACCCTCAAGATGCGGATGTGCCTGTTCAACGGTCATCCGCTCCGGGCGGAGTCCGAGGCGGCCCGTCACGCGGTAAATATGCGTATCCACCGGGAACGCGGGCTTGCCCAGCGAAAAACATAGGACGATGGCGGCCGTCTTGGGTCCCACGCCATTAAATCTCATCAGCCAGGCTCTTGCCTCTTCCGCCGATAGATCCGCAAGAAAAGACAGGTCCAGGCCCCCGCGTTCTGCAGTGATCGAGCGCAGGACCTGTTGGATGCGCGGTCCCTTCTGGTTTGCCAGTCCCGCCGGGCGGATGGCTTCGATCACAGTCTCCACCGGCGCGTCGCGCACCTGCTCCCACGTTCCAAATTTTGCGCGCAAAGCATGAAAGCCGCGGTCGCGGTTCAGGTCATTTGTGTTCTGCGAAAGGATGGTCGAAACCAGTTCATCGACCGCAGGCAGGGGATTGCGCCAGACCGGCTCGCCGTAAAATTCGAGCAGGCGTTCATGGATTTTGAGAGCACGTTTTGCAAGCGAAGGGAGCGCAGTCATCTTGTGATTCCAAAAGCAGCATCAAAAAATTTTACCATCCGCTCCGCATATTCTTCAGGCCGGTGAACAGGTCCATCGCAATGGTAGGCTTCCGGGATGATCCAGGTCTGCGCATTCGAACCTGCATAATGAGCGTAATGGGGAACCATCAGCTCACTTTCACTGCCCAACAAGGGATGAGGTTGTCCGCCGCCCACCAGCATGATCGGGCGCGGGGAAATCCGACCGATGATTTCGATCAGCGGCGCGGGCGCCTCGATATCAAGACCGATCTCAAAGAGCCAGTCCAGCAAATGATTTCCCACAACAACCAAAGCCACAATTGGATCCTTCGGCGGCGGGAGGTCGCGAGCAGTCACAGTCCCGGGACCATCCGCCCAGACGGCTTCAATCTCGGGATAGTACGCAGCCGACTGCAAGGCGATCTGGCCGCCGATGGAACAGCCGGCGATCCCGATCCGTTCATCCTCGTCTGCCTCCGTTTTGATGTAACGCATCGCCCCCTGGACATCGCGCGGGTCCTCCCAGCTGTAGGAGCGGTACGTTCCTTCGCTCTCGCCCGAGGCGCGCTCGTCGTACATCAGGACACCATACCCAGCGCTGACAAGCCGCTTGGCGTGCCAGAGCATCGCTGTGCGATTCCCTCCGTAACCATGCAAGAGGATAATCGTGGCACCATTCTGCGACGGGACCTGCCAGCCTGCCATCCTCAAATTGTCGCCGCCTTCGAAGGTGACTTCTTCCACCTCGAACGGCAGGTCCGCCGGAATGCTTACTTCGCTTGGTGCAGGCCTGGTTTCCGTAATGAACAAATAGATGCTGCGCTCGACCATCACGAAGAGCGCAATGGCCAGGAACGTGCCCAGCCCCACAGCAATGATTCGCAGAATGTAGAGGAGACCAAAGCCGACTCTGCCGCCCAATGTCTGCGGCGGGGCAATGGGATTCGCCCTGTTCCGTTTCACCGAGCGCAGGACCCGCAAAAGGAAAAAGGCAAAAATAGCGGCAATGCCAAGGGTTTCCATAATGAACCAGTATTGCAAAAGTATCATCCTATCCCTGCCTCCTTGATGAGCAGCAATGTTTTATCCACCACCGCGCGATGCTTTTCGGGGATCAACTCAGCGAACATCGCCGCGCTGAGACGGTACAACGTCAGCGCGGCCGCGCCGCGTGACTGGTACTGCGAGGCGCCCGGATCCAGTCCCCAAGCTGTGCGGAAGGCGCGTGTCCATTTCGAATCGCGTCCCACCGAATCCTGGATCAGGTCGAAATAGCGGTTCTCGCTGATGATCATCAAGCCCCTCTGCACCGCGACCGCTTCGAGCATATTCTTCACCAAACCCCAGGTTGCATACAAAACCGTGGATTCATGTCCACGCGCAAGACCGTTCAGGATTTTGTGCACTTCTTCCGCATTGCCCATAATTTCCTCGGCGGCAAATTCATTCGCCGCGGGCTGCACCGGCGACCAATCGAAAGTCTGCGCGGCTTGCTGCAGGACCAGGATCGATCCATCTTTGTCCAGTAAAATCCTCATGCCACGTAAACCAGGCACAGCCCAGATCGCGCGGCGCGGGTCCGTCAGGGCAACGCGCTCGTCGTCAAGCAAGGTATACTTCAAACTGATCAGTTTTCCATCCCAATAGCGCAGCGTGTAACGGTCGTGTGGATTCTGGGGAACCTTGCTGACGAAGATATCGAAGTCAATGTCGCTGTATTTGCCTGCCTGTCCGCGCGCATAACTGCCCACAACACCAACGCCAATGACATCGGGGGAATCGATTTGTTTAAGAGCAGATTGAATGAAAGAGTCGGACAGGGACATAATGATTCTCGGCATTGCGAGGGAATTGTCGGTCGAGTAGTGGCGTCGTGGCGCCACGATCGAAGCAATCTCATTCACTGTCACAGGGATTGCTTCTCGAAGACTCGCACTGACGGGTTCTACTTCTCCACCCTCCCGCCTCCCACCCGCCGTACCTCAGCTTTCTCCACGAAATCCTGTGGGAACAGATGCAAATCTGCTGTCGTAAACAACACCTGCTCGCTTTCCCCAATATAGTTCAACAGGTCGGCGCGGCGCTGTACATCCAGTTCCGCCATCACTTCATCGAGCAGGATCACGGGCCATTCACCCGTGCGGTCCTTCATCCAGTTCACTTCGGCAAGTTTCAACGCCAGCAGCGTAGTGCGCACCTGGCCGCGGGAACCGTAGCTGCCGAGGTCGATGTCGTTCGTCAGAAAGCGGAGTTCATCGCGGTGCGGACCGATCGTCGTCACCCCGCGGGCGATCTCTTCGCTGCGAAGTTCATGCAGCCGCGTTTGGAACCCATCCCGGATCTCATCCAACTCCAGGCGCGAACGGTCGACGATCGTATCCATTTTCAAACCCAGCTGTCGCTCCGGTTTCGGCAGCGGGTCGAAGGCGGGTTCGTAGGCAAGGCGCAGGATCTCGGAGCCGCGCGTCAGCTCGTGATGGACGCGTGAGGCGAGGCGCTCGATCTGCTGGATGGCTTCGATGCGCCACAGAATGATCTGCGCGCCCAGCCGTGCCAGCGCCTCATCCCAGACGTCGAGCTGGTCCACACTGCCGCTTTGCGGCGTGCTTCGCTTGTCGCTGTTCCCGCCGCGTTCCCCCAGCAATTTGAGAAGCGCATTGCGCTGCGTGAGCGCCTGATTGTATTCGCTCAGGATGCGCGCATAGGCAGGCGTGGACTGTGCCAGCGCAAGGTTCAAATAACGCCGCCGGTCCTCCGGCGCCCCTTCGATGATTTGCGACATCTGTGGCACAAAGATGACTGCATTGAAATGACCGATCACCTCACTGACAGGCTTCTTCACACCATCCAGCAGAATTTCCTTGCGCAGGCGCTGCCCGTTCAGCACCCCGGTTGGCTCGAGGATCAGGCGCGCCTCCAGGCGATGTTTGTTTTTACTGCGCTGATAATCGGCAACGAGACGTGTAACGGTTAGTGGATTATTTTTAGCTTCGTAAAAATTGACGATCTGCCGGTCCGCATGGGTCTGAAAGGACGTGAATGCCGCCAGGAAATAGATGGCTTCCAGCACACTGGTTTTGCCCTGGGCGTTGGCTCCTGCAAGCAAAACCACCCGTTGCGGGATATCGATATCCAGCCGGGTAAATTTGCGGAAGTTGGTGAGGGAGAGGTGTTTGAGGTGCATTGGTTTGCGTAGGGGCAGGGTCATCCTGCCCAAGGGCGACCACAAGGGTCGCCCCTACAATTTTATTTCCAATTCGATCTCATCCCGCAACGGGATGCCGTTCACCCCAATCAGCGGAATATTTGGCTTTATTTTCCTCGATTCATTCAGCGCGCCGCGCCGGACAGCCACCATTTCAAAGCCGCGTTTTTGATAAAAGCCAAGCGCATTTAAATTGTCATTGGTCGTGATCAAAAACAGACGTCTGCAATTTCGGGCGCGTGCTTCGGCGAGCGCTTTGTCGATCAGCCTGGAACCAATGCCCTGCCCTTCACGCAGGCTGTCCAGCGACGTAACCTCACATTCGCCATCCCTGATAAACAAGGTCAGAAGACCGATCCATTCGCCATCCTCCTCCATCACAAAACCTTCGACTTGTTCAGGACGATAGACATTGCCCCGCGCGATCACCTCGTCGCTGCCCCAGTGCTCGATCCAAAACTGACGTAGACGAGGCAGATCATCCGAAGTCAGATGTCGAAGAGTGAACATTACACATCCCGCTCCGGTTCAAACCCATCCTGCGGCTGCCAAACGCGGGCAGCGCGATCGGTGAAGATGACTCCGTTCAAGTGATCGATCTCATGCTGGAAGATGCGCGCCAGCCAGCCCCCGGCTTTGACCTTCAGCGGCTTGCCATGGCGGTTCAGCCCTCTGACCTGGATCGCGGCATGGCGTTCCACCTCACCGACCAGGCCAGGGACGGAAAGACATCCCTCCACCCCCATGACTGTGTCTTCAGAGAATTTCACAATCTCCGGATTCAAAACCGCCCACACCTTCCTGGGGGCATCCTCCTTTTCTTCATCTTCCTCACGTTCGAAATATTCAACCACGATAATCCGCTCGGAGCGTCCGATCTGCGGCGCGGCCAGGCCCACACCCGGCGCTGCGCGCATGGTCTCGATCATATCGTCGATCACGGTTTGCAGGTTTTTGTCAAATTTGTTCACTGCACGCGCTTTGCGGCGCAGTACAGCTTCAGGAAGCGTGACGATCTTACGGAGAGCCATTTTTGGATTTACCTTTGTTCGTTTAGTGTTCCACCAAGAGAGTGTTTCTTAAATCGTTGTCGCTTGCTTTTTGGTACACGGAAAAGAGCGGCTTTTTTAGGAATTTTTCCGTGAAACTCCGTGGCCCGAGAAGTCTTATAAGAAACAGTCTCTAAAGAATAGATGGTCCCCGATTTTACCCGGATTCTCCATCTCGTTTTTCTTCTTCTCTTCTTAGTTCATCGGCGTTACGATGATACGTCGCCAGCCATTCTGCCATACGTTCGCGCTCTGCAGTGACGGCGACCTGCTGCTTCTTGGCTGTGCGCGCCATGCGCCGGCGGTCAATGTCAGATTGGACAGCCGCCGGGTCGATCACGTCTTCAAATGCAAGTTTGGAACCACCAACCGTAATATACACCGTTCCATAATTGAAGATATTTCCCAAAATGCCAATGCGCCTGTATTCGGTGCCCAGAATATTTTCCAGTTGGGCGGCATTGCGCGTTTCTGTGCCAAAGGGCTGGCGGTCGACATCAATGATCTGCTCGGCATTGACGATGAACTTGTCGTTGCTCCAATCCAGCACGCGATAGCCAAGCCATCCCAGCGTCACAGCCAGGGTCACGAGCATGGCGCCCGCCCAGGCATCCACAGAGACGCCTCCGCTGAAAGAGATGAAGGCTTCGTCAGGGAGAAGCGCCAGCTGATACAAACGATAGAGAAACAGGAGGGAAGCTCCCAACACAGACAGGACGGGCAGCCAGGCACTCATGATCAGCACCACCCAATGCTTTCGATAGATCACGGTATCCCCCGATTCGTAGCGCAGCTTCAATGTGTTTGCACCCAGCAGGCGCAAAAGACTTTGGCGTTTACGTTCAGGCCGTGGAGCGGGCAGCTTAGCAACCGCCGCGGCCGGCGCGGGCGCGGGGGGGGTCGGCGTGATCCCAAGCTGTTTGCGAAGCGCATCCTTCATCGCTTCTTTTTCCATGCCCGCGGCAGTTTCGCGCGTCCGCTGCCAGTACTCTTCCACCATATGCGAGGCTTGATCGGGATGAATGACGTTGTTAAAGATGATCTTGCCCACGAACGTTCGCACGACCACATCCCCATAATCCAGGACCCGTCCGAACGGATTCGCTTCGATGCCCACGGAAAGGATCGTGCTGAGCGGCGATTCCTGCCGGCTGTCATAGATGCCGACCACTTTTTCAAGCCAGACCACACGCTGGTCGGTGACGATGTAATAATCGTTGCCCCAGTCAACGATGAGCCATGCCATCCAGGCCAGGATGACAAACAGCGAAAGCACGGCTGCAAGCAGGACAATCGCAAAAGGCGCCAGCGTGAGCCACCCATAAAAGAGCACCAGCGGCAGCGCCAGCATCACCGTTGGAAAGATCAGGTTCTGATAAAGAACGATTGGATGCTTGCGTGCCACAAAGTAAATGACCTCATCGGGCCTCAGCCACTTAAAATGCAATCGCTGCGCCAGATTGCGGCTACGGATGGCAAGCTCGAGGTTTAACCGCAGCTGCGGCGCCTCCTTATAGAGCTGCTGAAAATGCTGGCGTGAGAGCACAAGCAGCGAGGTATCGGCTAATGCGGTCACCGTCCCGGAGCGGGGTCTGTTTGCCACCAGCGCCATTTCGCCAAAGTAATCCCCCTTCACGAAACGTGCGAGCTGGATGTCCTCTCGCCCTCTGGTTCTGCGCATGATGCGCACACTCCCGCCGTAGATCAGATAAAAGCTCGTGGCGCTGTCACCCTGTTTAAACACCACTCCGTCTTTCGGGACGGAAGATTCTTCCAATTTCTCCGCGATAACAGCCAGTTCATCATCTTCCAGTCCATAGAAGAGATGGATTTTTTTGAGAAACGCGACTCTGGCAGGAATTCCAATCGGCACAGTTTGATTCTATCAAATTTCACGCACAATGACGCAGCCATATGCCGGAGTTTCGGGCAGCTCGGGCAAACGTCCATGGAGCAGCGCTTCGACAGCTTCCTGCAGGAAGAAGCGGGTCGCCTCTCTGTGCCGGAATGTGATGTTATCCACCGCGCCGCGGTAACGCAGGATGCCTTCACGGTCTACAAGGAACACATGGGGAGTTGTCAGCGCTTTATACAGGTCGGCGACAGCCTGCTCCGCATCGAGCAGGACCCTGGGGAGGCGCCGCGTTTCAGCAGCCTCCGCCACCATTCGAGCGGATTCGCTTCGATTCGCCGCAATCGACAGCATTCCCACCTCCCCATCCCATCCCTCCAGCAGGCTGACGAGGTAACGGTCGGTCCGCTCCGAATGCGGGCACTCCGCCGACCAGAAATTGACGATGACAATTTTGCCGCGTGCGTCGCTCAGCCGATGAAGGGTACCTTGCAGATCGGGTAATTCGAACTCGGGCGCGGGTCCGTTTAATTGCATGTCGAGATTATAGTCTCAAAGAAACCAAAGGGGCAGAAGCCCCAGCCGCCAAGCTTTTGGAACCTCTGCCCGTTTGGAACGTCAGTACTTTTGCTCTCTGGTACAATCCTTTCCATGAAAAAATGGCAATTCTGGCTTGGGGTATTGATTAGCATTGTCTTTATCTGGCTGGCGTTACGCGGCTTGCGTCTTGAAGATTTCTGGGAAGCGGTGAAACGGGCAAATTACATCTGGCTTCTTCCGGGCATCGCCGTCTATTTTGTCGGCGTGTGGGTGCGCGCCTGGAGGTGGCACTACCTGCTGGGTCCAATCAAAAAGATTCCCACCAAAACCATGTTCCCCATCACGACAATTGGCTACATGGGTAACAATATCTATCCTGCGCGTGCCGGGGAAGTGCTGCGCGCCGTGATCCTCAAGCGCAGGGAGGGCGTCTCTGTTTCGGCCTCGCTGGCGACGATCATCGTGGAGCGCATCTTCGACGGCGTGGTGATGCTTGCCTTCGTCTTCGTCAACCTGCCTGAACTCGCCAAGCTGACGGGCGCTTCGGGCTTCGTCGGCAATATCCAGCAGGTTGCCGTCATCGGGACCGGGGTCTTTCTTGGGGCGCTGATGATCTTTCTGCTGGCAGCCATGTTCCCGCAAGTCACTGCAAAATTCGGTTTGGGCTTGATCGAGCGCCTCACACCCAAGCGCCTGCATGCGAAAATCATTGGCATCATGCATAAATTCCTCGACGGGCTGGCATCGCTTCGTTCTCCGTTCAATGTGCTAATGGTGTTCTTTACCTCCGTCATTATCTGGCTGCTGGAGACGGGCAAGTACTGGTTCGTGATGCATGCCTTTGATTTCAGCGTCTCGTTCTTCGCGCTGATGCTCATGAATGGCATCGTCAACCTGGCGACGACGATCCCATCCGCGCCGGGCTATATCGGCACGTTCGACGCGCCAGGCATCGCGGTCCTGACCGCGTACGGTGTGGAGCATTCCATGGCGGCAGGCTACACGCTGGTCCTGCATGTCGCCCTCTGGCTGCCGATCACCCTGCTCGGCGCCTACTACTTTGCGCAGGAGGGCATCCGCTGGAGCGACTCGCTGCGGGCGGAAGCAGCGGATGCATAGGCAGTTTGCATGCGTTATACTTGGTCGAGTAGTTCGTTTTACAGGGCAAAACGAAGGAACGGATCATGACCCAGACCGTCTCGTCTTCCAAGAAGAAGTTAAGGGTGCTGATCGCAGATGACATCCAGGAGACACGCCGCAATACAAGATTGATGCTCGCCGCCCTCGATGATGTCGAAGTCGTGGCGATCGCCTCGAACGGCGTTCAGGCTGTTCAACTGGCGGAGGAGCATTATCCCGATATTCTTTTACTCGATATCAACATGCCTGAGATGGACGGGTTTTCAGCTTACAAGGAGATCACGAAAACCCATCCCGATATCGGCTGCATCATTATCTCGGCGGAAAAGGACACGACCACCCTGCGCAATGCCATGTCCATCGGCGTGCAGGAATATCTGATCAAGCCCTTTACTGTAGAAGAGCTGGAGACAGCCATCGCGCGTGTCTATGAACATGTCGGAAAAGAACGTCAAAGAACTGCACAGGCTGAACAATTACGCATAAGAAATGAACTTTATCTCAAACAACTGGCGAGTGAATACGCCAAAACCAGGCGCACTGATGATCAGGCCGTCGAGGTCTTTGAGCAACTCGCTGAAAATCCGCAATGCGAAATACGCTGGCTGCAGAACCTGGCGATGATCTATGTCATCCGTCAGATGTGGGGCCGGCTCAAGATCCTTGCGGAATTAATGGAGCAGCGCAGGAAATAATTCGCGCTGAGCGGAACGCAGTGCAGACGAAGCGCAGCACCAGCCAATGTGCGCTTCGTCTGCGCTCCTCGCTTTGCTCGTTGCTCCGCTCAGCGCGTAGAATACAATTTTGGGAGCGTGAATGAGAATTGCGATCATCGGAGCGGGGTTTGGCGGCCTGGCGGCTGCGTACGATCTAAAAAATGCAGGACACGATGTGACCGTTTATGAATCCGCCAATTATGTTGGCGGCCTGGCTTCGGGCTTCAGGGAGCCGCACTGGGACTGGTCGGTGGAAAAGTTCTACCATCACTGGTTCCAGACAGACAGTGAAATGCTTGGTTTGATCAGGGAACTGGGCTGGGAGGACAAGGTCCTGTTCCCGCGCCCGTTCACCGTGATGTATCACAACGGGAAGTTCTATCCGTTCGACTCGATCCTCAAAGCGCTGCTCTTTCCCGGCCTGGGGTTTGGTCTCGATAAAATACGCTTCGGCTTCGTCGGACTCTTTCTCCGTTTAACGAACAACTGGAAAGCCCTCGAAAAAGTGACCGCCGACGCGTGGATGATGAAGTGGGCGGGCAGGAACGTCTACGAGAAGATGTGGAAGCCGCTGCTGGTTGGGAAGTTCGGTCCGTACTATCGCGACGTCAACATGGCCTGGATGTGGGCGCGCATCAAAGCCCGCTCCACCCGCCTGGGAACGTTCGAGGGCGGCTTTCAGGGATTTGCCGATCGGTTCGCGGAAAAACTTCGGGAAGCGGGAGTCAGGATTCGGCTCGGGGTGAAGGTCGAGTCCATTAAACGGGAGCAGGCACAGTTGTCAGTCCGAGGCGGCGGTGAGTCTGAATCGTTCGATAAAGTGCTGGTCACCACCTCCCCCAATTTAATGGCGAAACTATGCCCCGACCTTCCGGAAAATTATTTAAAAGGCTTGCTCGAATTGAAATCCATGGGCGCAGTGGTGATGATCCTGTCGCTCAAACAGCAGCTGTCGAACGAAGGCTATTACTGGTTCAACCTGCCGAAAGAGGCAGGCTATCCATTTTTGGCATTGAATGAACACACAAACTTCGTGTCGAAGGAACATTTCGGCGGCGACCATATCATCTACGCGGGTGATTACCTGGAAGCCGGTCACGAATATTTTTCCTTGAGCGACGAAGAGTTACTGGAACGATTTACTCCCGCCTTCAAAAAATTCAACCCCGCCTTCGAACGGGATTGGATCAGGAAAGTCTGGGTATTCAAGACGAATTACGCCCAGCCCGTGCCCCTGCTCAACCATTCGAAGAATATCCCCCCGATCCAGACTCCGATCGAGGGGCTGTACTTCGCTTCGATGAGCCAGGTCTACCCGTGGGACCGCGGTACGAATTTCGCCGTGGAGATCGGGCGCCGCGCGGCGAGAATGATGAGCAGTGATCAGTAAGCAGTGGGTCAGTGTTCAGTCTTCAGAAGCGCGGGGAGGCACGACCGCCTCGTCTCGGACAACCTTTACTTCTTTCCCCAATGGATGGCAATGGTCCCAAACATCAACCTTTCAAAATTGATCTGCCTGAACCCGGCCGCCGCCATACGGGCTGCCAGTTCCTCGGCAGTGACGAAGCCCTCGGTCGTCTCCGGCAGGTAACGATAGGCTTCTTGTACGCCGGTCAGCACCCTGCCGAGGACGGGAATAACCACATGCATGTGCAGCCAGATGAATGGCGAGAGAATGTTTCTTTTTAGGCGCGTCGTGTCGAGGATCACGATGCGCCCACCTTTTTTCAGAACGCGGTACTGCTCCTGTAATGCTTTTTGCAAGTCGATCGCATTGCGCATGAAAAAACCGGAGACAATTGCATCAAAGAACGAATCCTGAAAGGGGAGACAAAGTGCATCTGCGGAGACAAAATTGAGTGCACCGTTTTTCTGCCCGACCCGCATCATCTCGAGAGTGAAATCGGCGGCGATGACGTTCGCGCCCGGGAATTGTGCAGCCGCCTCCCGCGCCAGATCGCCCGTCCCGCTGCCAACGTCCAGCAAACGCGCGTTGTGAGACAGACGCGTGAGCTGAATGACTTTCCTCCGCCATTGGACATCCTGTCCGCCTGTCATCAACCGATTCATGAGATCGTAATGTTTGGCAATCCGGGTGAACATATTCTGAACGTACGTCGCGCGTTCTGGTCCTGTGAGGTGGGTCATTTATGCTCCAACACGATTATAAGGGTAGTGACAAAATAAAAAGAGTGTGATCCATTGTGGATCGCACTCTCGTCAATTACTGTCCACGCCCGTGTGGATAGGGGCTCCAGTCGCACAGGTGAATGTTGGCTGTGGTTTGTCCACCGACCACTTCCACCGATTTCATCAGTCCGCTCGAGTCGGTGTATGCACCTTCGAGATTATAGTTGGGCGCCCAGGCATAGACGTAGTATCTTCCGTTGGGCAGCAGGGCACTGTAGAAGTTCTGTGCCTCCGGGATGGAGAACAGGATCGTCTCACCCGTACCCGCTTTTTCGAAGTAGAGCGTCATTGGCGGATTGAACTCGCTGGGATAGCACAGGCTGCCTGTAATGGTTCCGTGCGGCACATCCGCTTTTGCCTTGATCACGACGTAGAAGGCTTCATTCGCTTTGGTCCCGGCGCCGAACAACGTTCCGGAGGGATTGCGAAGCATCCAGTAACCGGTGTACGATCCAGCCGAGGCGGGCGCTGTGAGGGTGACAGACACATCCACAGTCTGACCCGGGGCGACGTAGCTGTTCAGGCGAACGGCTGTGGTGGGTCCCATTTGAGCGCCACTGGTGAAGACCAGCATGTAATCGGGGGTCCAGGTGCAGGTGCCGCGGTTCTGTAAACGCCAGGTCTTGGTAAAGACCTCATTGGTGGAGAGCTGCGTCCCATCGGGGATGGTCACATCCTTGATGAACTTCACCCAGTCACAATAGGAAACGGCAGTGGGAAGAGGGGTATTCGTCGATGGGACCGGTGTTTGCGTAGCCGTCGCGGGGATCGGCGTCGCAGTGGCGGGAATCGAGGTCGGCACAGCTCCCAGGGTCTGTGTCACGATGGCTTGCACGGTTGCCGAAGCATTACTCGAATCGGGTTGACCCGGCTGGAATAACGGCATGGCCATCAGCGTGACAGGGAAACAAGCCATGATCGCGAAGGCGATAACGCCAAATAAAATAAGAATTGAATTGGTATTGAGTTTCATCTTGCACCTCCAAATTGTGCTGCTGATGGACGGCGCACTCGACGAGAAAGTTCCCCGCTTAATTCCCTGTTACAAAACTGTAACAGGAGCTACTCGACTTGTACTTTATCCCCCTTTTGGGCTATTCAATTCCTTCCAGGAACGGATCATTTACGAAAATCGCGACCTCTTTCGCACAAAGACCAAAAACTCGCTTTTCGGCTGTTCACGTTAACAAATCATCAAAGTGAGAGTAAAATACTCCTTATCTTATTTTCCCCGCCGCCCCGCTGACGCGGGATTTTCAACAATTCGGCGGGTACCTAGCTTCCAAGGAGATTCCCATGTTTCACACCATTATCATCGTCGGCAACGTTGGCAAAGACCCTGAAATGCGTTATACGCCCTCCGGCCAGGCCGTGACATCCTTTTCGGTTGCCACGAATCGCCAGTACACGACCGGCAGCGGCGAACAGGTCAAGGAAACCATCTGGTTTCGCATTACCACGTGGGGCAAGCAGGCTGAAATTTGCAACCAATACCTGAAGAAAGGCTCCAAGGTTCTCATCGAAGGACGTCTCACTCCCGACAAAGCGACCGGGGGACCGCGCATTTGGAATAAACAGGATGGCTCCACGGGCGCCTCTTTCGAAGTGACGGCTGGCACCGTTCGCTTCCTGTCCTCGCGCGGCGAGAGTACAGGGGAAGGTCCTGTGATGGGCAGTATGGAAGGAGCAGAAATCCCGGCCGAGGATGATATTCCGTTTTAGTCTGGCGGCTCCTGTGAGAGCAGCAGAGTTTTATATCCGGACCTGCCAGATCTGCAAGACCATAGGACTATGTTATGACCACACCGCCACAACCACCCGGACCCAAAATTATTATCCCGGAAGGAATGCAACCGGCCTACGCCAACCTGGCGCGCATCTCTCATTCTCCTTCTGATCTTGTGATCGACTTTGCCCACATCCTGCCCGGCGAAGCGAGTGCAAACGTCCGTGCCCGGGTGGTCATGAGCCCGCTCAGCGCAAAACTGCTTTTACGTGCGCTGCATGAGAACATTGCACGTTTCGAGGCAACCTTCGGTGAAATCACCGTACCCAGCAACAGTTCACTGGCAGAGAGTCTCTTCCGGCCGCCTCATCCGCCGGAGCCGCCAAAAGAGTAACGGTACTGCCGCTTTATTTTTATTTCACTATGGATTAGAGTAAACCATGCATAAACTTGAGAACATAGCTGAGGGGATCCGCCAGCACTTTGATGTGCGGACCTCCAAACGAGACGAGGCGCTTAAACGGGCGCGTCAACTTACGCGTGCATGCTCGCTGGCGATCCGCGCCGTACATCGGGATGACAGGGAGGCTATGGACACAAGTCTGGCGGAAGCACAAAGCCTGGCAGATCAATTACGCGAGGAACTCAAGCAGTACCCGGACCTCTTTTATGCCGGTTATACCCAGGATTCGCTCAAGGAATTTGTCGAAGCGAATGTGACCTGTGCGCTGATCCAAAGCCAGCCGCTTCAGACCCCGGAGGAACTGGGCGTCGAAGATGCCACGTATCTCAATGGACTGGCTGAGGTGGTCGGCGAGCTGCGCCGGCGGACCCTCGACATATTGCGTTCCGGGTACTCGCAGGAAGCGGAACGCCTGCTCGGTCATATGGATGAAATCTACTCGGTGCTGGTGACCATGGATTATCCCGACGCGATCACCAATGGCCTGCGCCGGCAGACAGACCTGGCGCGCAGCATCATCGAGAAAACGCGCGGGGACGTGACCTTCAGCCTGCGGGGCGAACATTTAACGGAAGCCATCCGGAATTTGAGCAGCCAGCTAAACGGTAACCAGGCCGAGGCGGAGGATGAAGGCAGCTTGTCCCTCCCTATTAACGAGGATGACTGAGAATGGCGCGGGCAGGTCATAAATATCCACTGCTGGTCTACCGGCACATCGTGAGCCGCTGGTGGTCTGCCTTGGTCTTCATGGGGCTTGCGCTGTTTGGGTGGGCTTATGTCGAATACATTCAACCTCCAGAGTCCCTTCTGTTGTTGCCCTTCGTAGTGGGACCTTTCCTGGTGTGGCCCTGGCATGTGCTGATAGCAGCTGGTATTCTGGCAATCCTGATCGGCATTTTCTTCTGGCTCATTCGATTTGCCGCCTACGTGCAGCCTTATCCCAATCATTTGAAACTTGTCACGCCGTTCATGCGGATCAATATCTCCTATAAGCGCATCAAGAAAACAACTGTGACGGAGATGCGTTATCTTTTTCCGCTCAAAAGCATGTCGGGCTGGGTGCGTGAGATTTTTTCGCCGCTCGCCACCAGGAGCGCGCTGGTCATTGAGTTGACCGGGTATCCCATGGCGCCGGCAATGCTGCGCGTCTTCCTTTCAAGGTTTTTCTTCAAAGATAAAACACCTCATCTTGTGATCCTTGTAGCGGATTGGATGCGCTTCAGTTCCGAACTCGAAAGTATGCGCTCAGGCATTGACCCGAACCCGCCTGCCCAGAAGAAACGTTCCAAGGATTCCATCCTCGCACGATTGCCGCACAAATGAACATTTACTTTGCGTGCTCGATGACCGGCGGGCGCGAGTTCGAGCCGGTCTATCAGGCAATTGTGCGCGCACTGACAGAGGATCAGCACGTGATGGCAATCGCCCATTTCGCGGAAGCGGATGTGATGGCGTTGGAAGCGGTGATCGATCCACTCCCAATGTATCGGTGAAATCCTATCGAACCCCTGAAGATGCAACCTTGCAAATCCGAAAATTCCTCAATAAGCATAAACTTTGTTTGTGAAGGATGTCACTAGCTATCCGTTACATTCTACGATGGCTAAAAACCAGTCCGTGGGATATGATAACGATGGAGACGGAACAAAGACACCTCCAAATGCTCCTCACTGTCTCCTCCTTTGGCGAAAGCCTCCGCCGACATAATCGGCGGAGGCATTTTTTAAAGGCAAATCCCGCTGCATTCTATTTACATCTATTCTGGTTCTTTTTTCTTTGCGATTTGAACAGGTTCGGAGACTACGGGCAGAACGATAAAGAATGAACTGCCCTTCCCGATGGCTGATTCCACCCAGATACGCCCCTGATGGCTTTCCACAATATTCTTGACAATCGCCAGGCCCAGTCCGGAACCTTCGATCTCTGAGTCAACGTTGGTGCCGCGATAAAACTTATCGAAGATGCGCGGCTGGTCAACCGGAGGAATTCCGGGTCCCTGGTCCGTGACTTGCAGAATCACCTGGTCTCCTTCGGCATGAATGGAAATGTATATTTCACCGTTGAAGTTCGAGTATTTGATCGCATTCCCCACCACATTATCCAGAACCTGCCGAAGGCGGATGGGGTTTGCGCGTAAGGACGGTAACCCTGGGGCGATCTCTGTCCGGATATTAAGCCGTTTTGCCCTGATCTGGCCGTGCAGCATTTCAATTGTGTAGTGCAGGATGCCATCCAATTGCACGAATTCGCGGCGGATATCAATGCCGGCCTCGATTTTGCCAAGATCGAGCAATTCATTGATCAATGCAGTGATATGCTGAATGCTGTCCTGGATGCGACCCAGGAAATCCCGCTGCTCGTCATTTAACGGACCAGACCGTTCCACCAGCTCGGTATAACCAATGACAGAGGTGAGTGGGGAACGCAGGTCATGTGAAACCGTATGGACAAGCTCACTGCGGACCCGGTCCACTTCCTTCAGATAGGTAATATCCTGCATCGTGAGTGCATAGCCCACATCCCGAATGGCAATGAACTGCGCATTGCCAACCCGGCCATCCGGAAAACTGACCTCATGATACTGATAGGGGTCCTTTGTGTCGGCATTTGTAATCAGGGTCAGCAAATCAGGATGCCTGATCACCTCAAGCACCGGCTTGCCAATCGCTGTCTCGGGGTTGATTCCAAATGCCCGAGACATCGCCGGGTTCAGAAGGAGGATGACATTTTCCTGATCGAGGATCATGACACAGTCGCGGATGTTATTGAAGACGGTCTCGAGCCGCGCGTGCTCGGTTTCCGAAAGCTGGGCGCGCTTCTGCAGGGAATCCGTGGTGCGCCTGACTTCCTTGCGAAGCCAGTCACCCACGCGATAGGCATTTTTGAGACTATTTTCCACTGCCGCCACAATATCTTCTGTTTTGAGAGCCGGCGTGATGTATCCGATCGAGCTCAAATGAAAAATCCCCTTGACCAATTCAGGGGTCATATTCTCCGTGTAGATGAGAAAAGGAAGGGTTGGAAAGTGATCCTGTAATTCCGCCGCGACTTTTAACCCGTCATGTCCATCGAATTTCTCCGCAACCAGCAGGAGCGAAGGAACGGATTCTTTCAGGATTTTGCCCAGTGATTTTACGTCGCTGGCAATAGCAGTCTCGAAGTTTCCGGCCCGCAAAGCGCGATCCATTAAGTTCAAAACGGAAGGTTCTTCCAGTGCCAGTAGAATGAGGTCAGGTTTCGGCATAGATGCGACGAAGGAATTTTACTTCTTTTTCGATGGGGTGGATACCGGGGGCATGGTCTTCTCAGCCACGCGCGCCAGACGCTGCAGAGCCACACGGGCAGTCTGCAAAGCCGTTCGCTGCTGGTCGGTCAGACGATCTACTTTTTCCGCCAGCAAAAGGTCGATGGGATAGCTTGCAGCCTGGAGTTCTTCCGTGATCGAACTGCGCACGGATTCGAGCAGCGCATTCTGCCGTTTCTCTGCATCCCTGGCAGCCTGGGCGGAACTGTTCAAAACCCGGAATAGACGGGCATTGATCAGTGAAATGGAGGCATAATCTGCAACAGCTTCCAGCAGGGTCTGTTCGGGTTTTTCGAAGGGCCGCGCCTCCTTGCGCACAACCACCAGCATGCCGATCACTTCCTTTTGGACTTTGATCGGTACAGCGCAGGCCGATTTTCCCAGATTGGCAACCCTGAATTTCATGAGCGGCTCACCGGAAATGGAGAGCGTTTCGCCGGAAAGAGCCACCAATCCGCTGATGCCATCATCCACGGGCAGATTGATTTTCTTTGCCCAAGCCTCCGGCAGGCCGTGCTGCGCCATCAGCGGAAAGGACTTGTTCTCATCCTCACGGACAAGCAGCCAGGCAATATTGGCGTTCGCAATCTGTGCGGCGCCATCCACGACTTTCTGGAATAAAAGGCGTTGATCGGTAATGGAGACAACCGCCTTGCCAAGATTGATAATGGTGGTTAACTCGCGTACTTTCTGCTGAAGCTGGTGATTTAGCTCGCTTAACCTCAGGTCGAGGCGCCGGCGGTCGCGGGCTTCATGCACACGGCTGAGCACGCGTTCCACAGCCGCCAGGACTTCCGCGTCCCGGGCGGGCCAGAACAGGTAATCGGCTGCGCCAAGACGGAAGGCTTGAATAATATCCTGCTCCTGGCCCTTATTGGCGATCACCAGCAGAGGCGTCTGGATGCCCTGTGCGGTCAGGGCGACAAGCAGATCCTTGGCGCTCAAGGTTGGAAGATTCAAATCTGCGATAATCAGGTCGGGGGGATTTGGAAATGCCTGTTTAATGGCGGAAGAAGAATCAGCCGCCACATCGACATCGTAGCCCTCAGAGATGAGGACCTGGCGGGCAATCAAATCAATAATTTCAGGGTCACTTTCGACCAGCAGTATGCGGTCCCCGTTGGAAGCCATGGATTCACTCTCTTGATAGGATTATTCTTCCGTTTTTCATTGTAACACTCTTTATCTCAAAATGCCGTTATAGCGATTATTGTCATGCTATATTAACGAATTAAAAACCAAAAAGCAATTGTGTTGGGTATCCGACACAATTGCCTCCCATCGACACGGAATTTAAAGCTCAAACGCCGGCCTGTGAGGAGGTCGCGGCGATTTTTGACGGGTCCAAACGCAGCCGAAGCCTGTTCCTGCTCCGAGGAAAGCGCTCCCAGCTGTGCGTCAGGTCGAGAGCCTCGCTTCAAACCGGGGCACAGCCGTCATTGCTCATCCAACAAATGGCGGGAGCCGGAATGGTAATGACGTGCATAATAGTGATTTAACCCGTAGCGCAGGCGATGAGCAAATTGCTTCTGCCGGGCGGCCGGCGCCTTGAAATCCTTGAGGAGCTGGTCTGCCAGTTTATCGACTGCGGCCGAGGAGGCTTTCTTAGCCCCAAGCTTCTCCACTCGATCGTGGATACGCTTGAGAATTTCGGCTTGATTGCGGACAACCTGCGGAGTCACAACACCGCTGCGGCTGCTGACGATCGTAAAGCCCTTGAAGCCGGGCTCCTGCAATGATTTGAGTGCCTCGAGCCATTCCGACAGGCTGGCATACGCCAGGAAAGGCGGCTGAGCCTTGGCTATGGCATCCCCCACAAAGACCACTTTTTCCTCCGGCAGGATCACCCAGATCGCGCCCGAGGACGGTCCCGGGTGACTCTCCAACAGGATCGGCGTAGTGCCCCAATGTAATGTCATCTTATCCACAAAGGAAATT
>JAFGCG010000193.1 GCA_016932715.1 Anaerolineales bacterium | reverse complement strand
TCTCGTATTGCTACAAAAGCACCTCGTTCGACTTGCATGTATTAGGCACGCCGCCAGCGTTCATCCTGAGCCAGGATCAAACTCTCCTTAAAAATTTTTTCACTCTCGCAAGTTTACTTGCGGAAGTGTAGTTTAAGGTTTTATTTACTGGATCGACAGAGTTGTTGCTTCCTATCACTATTCAGTTGTTAAAGTTCCGGGTACAAAGCGGGCTGCACTTTACTTCCAGGAGCCGCCTTGGCCTGCTGTCAAGACACCAACAGACGAAAACACCGATGTCATCTGTCTTTCGACATCGGCTCGTCAGACTGCAACCCTTCGTCAAGCTCAGGGCTTGTTCACAGGCTTGTGTCTCTGACTCGAGACTTCTCAGTTTTCATCGATCTGTCAGGGGGACGAGATCTTGTAGAATGTACTGGCGAATGCTTATTATATGTATTTGGGCGATTTTGTCAAGAGTTATCAGACATTTAACCTTAAAAAATCTCTTTTGCTTCTATGTCGATGGTCATCCACTGACTTGCACATTCACAATACTCTTTTTTTGAGTTCACGACCGGACAGTTTTTTGTGACGCCATGCGTTTTTTACCACACACCTGCCCCGGGCGCAGGTGCCGGGGAAGGGCATGAAGTCTCACGAAGGAAGAGTCTTAAGATTTGCCTTTGTGCCTCTTTGTGACCTTCGTGGTGAGGATTTTGAACTTTGTCCGGTAGCAAATTTTTGAGAACGTCGTGATGATACCACAATACCCATTAACAAATCATCTGTGTCGGCTATGAAACCCGTTAGAATATTTTTCAATTAATTTGACAGCTTCACCCACCCCATCTTCGCTTCGTACCTCCTGACCGATGGCCCGTGCCCGCTCACGAAAGGCATTCGTTTCCGCCTCGGCCATTGCCCGTGTCAGCTTCTCCACCGAAAGTTTTTTTACAAGGATCGGCTTTGGCCCCGCACCGACAGCCTGGACCCTTCCTCCCCAAAACGGCTGGTCGGCCGTGAATGGCACGACGATATTCGGGATCCCGGCACGCAGCCCCGCGCCAGTCGTCCCTGCCCCGCCATGATGGATGACCATTTTGCAGCGCGGCAACAGCCAGTCATGGGGCGCTGCCTCCAAATAGAGCAAATCCCTAGTCGAACGATCCTTCATCCCGCCCCAGCCTGTGAGGATAATTCCGCGCTGATCCGTCTGCTCCAATGCTTCACGCACTACATGGTTGATTCTTTCGGCATCGCGATGGACCATGCTTCCAAAGGTAATGCAGACCGGCGGTGCCTCCGCCTGCAAAAACGAATGAAGTTCGGCAGGCGGTTGATAAGAGTGGTCCGGAGGCAAGAAATAATAACCGGTGACATGCACATCCGGCGGCCAGTCGCTCGAGGCGGGGAGAATGCCTGGGCTCCACGCGCACAGGATCGGGGTCCGCGGGCGAAACGGATCGTCCCCGAAGGGCCAGTAAAGCTTTCGTTTCGGGAGTCCGGCGCGGCGGCGGACGCGTTCGAAGCCAATTCGGGAACTCCACCACGCGATCTTTTCTGAAAATATGTGTGTAAGACGATTTAAGAAAGGTAATCTCAAATCCGGCAAAGTGACGTTTGGATAGTCGCCAGTCGGCCCGAACATGGGGAATGTCTGAATGTGAATATCAGGGATGTTCTTTTCCCGCGCCAGGGTATGCGCGCCAACCGTATGAGCAAACGTATGGATGATCAGATCAGCATCCTGACAAGCCTCTTCCGTTTGACGCGCAACCTCGGCGCCGATCTCGATGGCATGCTCCATCATCTCACGCACCATCTTCAAAGAGTTGTATCCCACATTATTAAAGCGCCGACTCAGGTCTTCCGGATCGCCAGCCAAAGGCACAAAATCAACACCCTGTTCCTCAACAAAATTCCTGAATCGGAATGGCACAGCCAGTTTGACGGAGTGACCTTCTCCCATGAGCCGAAGCGACAGAGGCAGGAAAGGCTGGACGTCGCCACGCGAGCCATAGGTAAGAATAGTGATTTTCACAGGGATATTTTACCCGGCGGACATGCTATACTATGCGCGATTCTCAGGAGCAGCCATGGCAGACGCAAACACTCCCTATGTACGTGATCCATCCAAGCGGGAACATTTCCTGGAACAGGCAATTACACGCCTGGGTCGAGCAGTGGAAAACGAGATCGTGATCGTCAGCAAGCGTGCCTCGCGTGAACATGCTCACATCCGCCGCGATGGACGCCGCGTCTTTCTGGATGACCTGGGCAGTACCAACGGAACATTTCTAAACGGAGAACGCGTCCTGGGAAGTATGCAGTTGCGCGACGGCGACCAGATCTCCATCGGCGAGATCGTCTTCACGTTCCATGACCCGGATACAACGACGCGCGAGACTCCCTTCCCGGAACTGGAAGTAAACGTCGAGGCGGGGGTCGTCCGCCTGAACCGGCACGCGATCCAGCTCTCGCCGAAGGAGTTTGCCCTGCTGATATATCTCGATGAGAATCGGGGGAAAGTCTGCTCGAAGGACGAGATCGGCCGAACGGTCTGGTCCGAATATCAAGCAGGGATCTATGACTACCAAATCGAGAACCTCGTCCGCCGTCTGCGAACAAAGATCGAAAGCGACGCCAATACCCCTGTCCTGTTGATCACCGTGCGCGGTCTGGGCTATAAACTGCTCGGAAAAACTGATATGGAGTGAACAGCAAGCTGGTAGCGGGCTGTTAGCGTTTGGATAGGTTGAAAATCTCGATTGGGGATAATATCTACATCGAAAGAACACCGGAGCATACATGTCACCATCTAACCTCGAAGGAATAACTTTAGGAAAATATCGCATTCTCGAACCGCTGGGACGCGGCGGGATGGCACAGGTCTACAAGGCTTACCATCCGCAGCTGGAACGCTACGTGGCGATCAAGATCCTGCGCTCGGACCTTGTGGAAAGCAGGGAGTTCCTGAAGCGCTTCCGGACGGAAGCCCACGCGGTCTCCGGTCTCCGCCACACCAATATCGTGCAGGTCTTCGACTTCGATATGCAGGATGACTACTATTACATGGTGATGGAACTGCTCGAAGGCGATACGCTGCGCACGCTCCTCAACAACTATCGAGTCCGCAATCAGCGCATGCCGCTGGCGACGATCGTCCGCGTCCTGAAAGATATCCTGAGCGGCCTGGCGTACGCACACTCCGAAGGGATCATCCACCGGGATATCAAGCCTGCCAATATCATGCTGACCAAGAAGGGCCAGGCGGTGCTGACCGATTTCGGTATCGCACAGATCATCGGGAATACACAGCACACCGTCTCGGGCGCCCTGATGGGCACGCTCAACTACATGGCTCCCGAGCAGGGCTTCGAAGGGAAATGTGACAACCGCAGTGACATCTACTCGCTGGGCATCGTGCTGTATGAAATGCTCACGGGCTATACCCCCTTCGATGCCGATACGCCGCTCGCGATCCTGATGAAGCACCTGAACGATCCCCTGCCCCTCCCCACCCAGGTGGACCCGATGCTGCCGCTTTCGCTCGAGGCGATCGTGCTCAAGGCGCTGTCAAAAGATCCGGATGACCGTTACCAGAGCGCGGAGGAAATGTCCAAAGCGCTGGAGGGCATCGAAACGGACCTTTCGGCGGAAGAGCGACCGACCGTCCTGCCGCCGGGCGGCTTTTCGCAGGGAGCCGTCTTTTCCGGGACCGCCCGCAGGCAGATCACCGATCATCGCTTTGCCGATGCCGATACCGACGCGGGAATCAAACCGATTGGAGATGGACCGTCATCCGAGGTCCGGCTTGACGTGCCTTTCAATCAGCTTTTATACAAGTTGACCACGGCTCTGGAAAGGCTTCCGTTCGTCCGCATCAGCCCACTGTCCGGCGTCTTTGGCGGGATCGGCTTATTCCTGATCGTGAACTTTGTCATCATCACGCTCAGCGCCCTCAGCGGACAAAGCGTCATGGCATACGCCTGGCCCGCGGAAGTGTTCCTTTTCGCCGGCTTCCTGGCGATCATCGGCTGGGCAACCCAGCAGTGGGGCGTCATGATCCCAAGCGGGATTGTCTTCGGCAATGCCCTGCTTTTCACCTATTCCACGCTGACCGGTCGCTGGGAGGACTGGGTCTTTCTATGGGTGGTAGAGCTGGTCTTTATCTGGCTGGCGATTTTCATCCCGGTGCAGATCAGCCGCATCCCCGAGGCAGGACCCATCTGGACACGCAACTTCGGCCCAGCCATGACGATCCTGTGCCTGTTTTGTGCATCGGTCAATATTTTCCTGGCTTTTCTGATTGCTTCGATCAGCCAATTCATTTCCTAGACTGGAGGTCTATCATGAAACCTGAAAAATTATTCAACCTGATCGCTGGAATTATCCTGCTGGCCATCGGGCTCATCGCATTGACTGGGAATGCGTTCCTGACAACCAAAGCATGGAAACTATGGCCCCTGATCATCGTCCTAGCCGGAGCCGGACTGACGTTTCCTGGTTTCCTCGGATTCGTACAGCGCGGCTTTGGCGCATTCTTCATCCCTGGCATCCCCGTGCTCACTACCGGCGCGATCCTGCTTTTCGCCAGCCTCACCAATTACTGGGAGATCTGGGCTGTCGCATGGACACTGATCATCCTGGGGCTGGCGCTCGGCTTCATCATGGCAGCAATCTTCATGCGCGTCCCCGGACTCGCCATCCCTGCATTCATCATCGGCATCAATGGCTTGATGTTCATCTTCTGCGCGGTGACAGGCTTGTGGCAGTCCTGGGCAATCCTGTGGCCCATCGAGTTCCTTGCCGTGGGACTCGGATTACTTGTGGTCGGCATAGCAAACAAGTCCGCGGGCGTGAAGACAGCCGCGAGCGTTCTCCTCACCATCGCGGGCGCGGGATTTTTCCTCACGGCCTTCCTGAGCATGTTCAACAATAATGCCATCATGAAGTTTGCAGTGCCCGTTATGCTGCTCGTCACGGGTGGGCTGCTCGTCATAACATTCTTCTTACAAAAGTCGCCCAGGACCCCGCCTGTTGCCGAACAATAACCCGACTTTGACCATTAAAAAGAAATCGCCCCGTTTGGGGCGATTTTATTAAGTCTTTCACCACGGAGAACACGGAGTCCACACACTTGCCCCGGGCGCAAGTGCCGGGGGAGATTTTTAAAGGGTTTTCTCTGTGTTCTCAGTGGGCTCTGTGGTGAAGGGACTTTGCCTGCATAACATCCGTCATTAACTCATTTCCTGTCGGCCGGATAACGCTCGCAGCAATGTATTTTGATCGGCATATTCGAGGTCACCGCCGACCGGCAAGCCGCGCGCCAGGCGGGTGACGTGGATGTTGAACTGCTTCAATTGTCCCTGCAAATATAACGCCGTCGCGTCGCCTTCCATGCTGGGATTGGTCGCCAGGATCACTTCCCTGATCTCACCTTGTGCCACGCGCGCGATCAATTGCCTGATCTTCAAATCGTCGGGACCGATGCCTTCGATGGGCGACAAGACACCCTGCAGGACATGATATTTGCCCTGATAACCGCCCGTCCGTTCCAGCGCCAAAACATCCAAAGCCTCTTCCACAACGCAAACCAGGCTGCTATCCCGTTGAGAGGAGGCGCAAACTTCGCAGCGTTCGCGTCCTGCTTCGGTAATGTTGAAACATTCCTGGCAGAAGGCGGTATTGGCTTTCAGGTTTGCCAGCGCAGACGCCAGATCCTGTGCAATGTCCTCGGGCACGCGCAGGAGATAGAACGCCAGCCGCGAGGCGGATTTGGGGCCGATCCCCGGCAGGCGCTCGAGCCCGTTGATCAGTGATTGAATGGATTCGGGAAGTATCATAGTTGAGAGTAGAGAGCAGATGATTAGAGATCAGTGACTATTCTCTGTTCTCTAATCTCCATTCTCTAGAACGGCAATCCGCCCGCCAGCGGACCGAGCATCTTTTGCTGGAGTTCACGTGACTGGTCGAGCGCCATATTCACCGCCGACAGGACGAGATCCTGCAGCATTTCGGCATCCGCCTCTTTCAACAGATCCGGGTTGATTTCCACGGAACGGCATTTTTGATCGCCTGTCATGGTCACTTTGATCGCGCCGCCGCCGGCTGTCGCGCTGACGGTTTCCTCAGCAAGTTTGGCTTGCGCTTCTGCCAACTGTTCCTGCATCTTTTGTAATTGCGCCATCATCCCCCCGCCACCCATTTGCGGACCTTTGTTAAATCCTTTAGCCATAAAAACCTCGTTATTCGTAAATCGGGATTCGGGCATCGGGGGCAAATACGAATTACGATTCCCGATCGACGACTCCCGTTAATCCTACATATCCACGATCTGGCCGCCATGCTGGATGGCTGCCGCGACCATGCCATCCTGCGGGATGTTTGGGGGAATCTTGCCTTTGGCAGTCGTGACCACACAGCGGACGTTCATATCCACGCCAAATTCATCTTCGATCAGCCTCTGGATCAGCTCGATCTGATCGGGCTGATTGATCTTCGAGACCAGCACATCGCTTGCCAGGCCGAGGATCAGCGTCTTGCCCTGCACGTCGATCATCTTGACCGAGTTCAACAGCGCAGATAGATTCGCCTGTGACTTTGGCAGCGAGGCTGTCAAACGTTTCCAGGCTTTGATCACATCCGCGGCGCTGATGGCCGGCTTATCGACCGGACGGGGCGCCTGCGCTTCCTCTTTGCCCGGCGCGCCCGCTTCTTCTTCTTGGACGCCCTCGCTCTGGGCGGGTTTTCGGGGAGACTCCGTTTGGGAAACGGGAGCACTCTGACGAGTATCTGCGACCGGCTGAGGCTTGGAGGGAGCCGCCGGGGAAGGATGCGAGGCGGCAGGTGGAGCAGTCGACTCAGGCGAGGCGTCCAGTACCTCCGCCAGGGCAAGTTCCAGGCTCAACGAGGGCTGCCAACTGCCGCGCGCATCGGTCGCGGCATTGTTGAAGGCTTTCATCATCCGCAGGACAGCGCTGGTCGAAAACGATCGGGCATGTGACTGCATCTGCTTCTTGACATCCGCCGTCGCCTCGACCTGCTGCGCGTTCCCCATTTGAATGAGCATGAGACCGCGCAGATATTCGACGATCTGACGTGCCAGCGAGCGCGGGTCGGCGCCGGCGTCGAGTGCCTTGTGAATGGTCTCGAGCCCGTGCGCGGGATCATGATCCATCACGGAGGAGATGACAGCCAGCACGGTTTGACTCGTGGCAGTGCCCAGCACGGTTTGGGCGAGGGCGAGCGTGATCTTCCCGCCCATGGACGAAAGCTGGTCGAGCAGGGAAATCGCATCGCGCATCCCGCCCGCGGACTGGCGCGCGATCTGGATCAACGCATCATCATCTGCCTGGATCTTTTCCGCTTTGGCAATGAGCTTGAGCTCCCTGACGATCTCATCCACCGGCAGGCGGCGGAATTCATGGCGCTGGCAGCGCGACAAAACCGTCGCGGGGATTTTATGAATCTCGGTGGTGGCTAAAACAAAGATGGCGTGGGGCGGCGGCTCTTCGAGCGTCTTGAGCAGGGCATTGAACGCCGCGGTCGAGAGCATGTGGACTTCGTCAATGATGTAAATTTTGTACTTGCCCTGCGAAGGCGAGAAGTTGATCTTGTCACGCAGGTCACGGACATCGTCCACACTGGTGTTGGAAGCCGCGTCGATCTCGATCAGGTCCATAAAACGATTGTCGTTGACCGCTTTGCAGTGCTCGCACTCGTTATCGGGCCGCTTCGCCGGTTCAGGATTCAAACAATTGACGGCTTTCGCCAGGAGGCGCGCCAACGTCGTCTTGCCCGTCCCGCGCGAACCCGCGAAGAGATAAGCATGCGCGACCCGATCCGCCGCGATCGCATTCCTGAGAGTCTGGACGATATGATCCTGTCCCAGGACTTCGTCCCATTCTTTCGGTCGGTACTTTCGGTAGAGGGCTTGAGTCATAACAGCGATTAGCTCTTAGCAATTAGCTTTTAGCAATTAGCTACGGCACCTTATACTTCGCGCGCAGATTTCCAGCAGGGTCATACAACTGCGCTTCTTCGCCAGATTCCCAAATGGGATCGCTCTCGCCCCAGTATAGATCGATCACAGTGTTCGTCCCGGAAGTGGTATGAATCTGTACTGCTCCATTCGTGTGCAGGATCAGATGAGGAAAAACAAAAATATTCCGGTCCTGGTCTCTCAACTCCCAGTTCGCCAGATTGATCTGATCCTCCCCCTTGTAGCTCACCACAACCCATTCGGCGTTCAGCGTCCCGGCGCCAATCACGCTGACAATCTCGACGGGGATGTCTGCTTGCGGGCTGAGCGTCCCCCCCGAGGCGGAAACCTGCTGGTTGCTGGACGGTACGGCCGGCTGGACAGCCGAAAGGCTGACCGAACGATAATTACGATCGTACCAGAACAGGATCGCGCCGGTGACACAGGCAGAAATGAATACATTCAAAAGCAGGTAAAGGACGAGTCGGCGGCGGTCCATGATAATCGAATCATAGCACAGAATTTCAGCAATTCAATTTAAAAAATTCCGCGTTCCGATCGAACGCAGGATTTAAATTCGAAGAACGCGCGCTACGGAAGTGCCGTCATCAGGAAATCATCGAATGAGACATTTGTGGTCGCCGCGTTTTCCCCGCTCCAGACGAATAACGCTATCCCCCCGCTTGTATACGACGCGTCGGAGACGGAAGCAATCTGCTGGCCATCGACATATAGGGTGACTGTGCCATTGCCGCAGTCCGCGCCGACACGATAGGAAGGGGCTTCCTTGACAATCGCCTCGGAAGCTGCCCATTGATTGTCGTTGGTCAGGAACACATCGCTCTGCCCCTCAGCAGATTTGACAATTGCAAATTCCCCCGCGGGTGTCACGGCAACGTAGTAGAAATCATTGGTCCCTGACTGCTGGTGACAGATGATGCCAAACGCGGTCGTTGAATCAGTATCGTTATTGATCGCAGTCACTTCGATATGCAGATTCTGATAGCTCTCATCGTTCAGTGTGCTATACACAAAGTGGTTTTTCTTGAAAAGGATCATTTGCAAAGCATTATCCGCATATGCGATCGAGCTGTCGGCATCGCTGCCTGTTCCCCACTGCTCGGAAGAGAAATCATCGCTGAAAGGAAGCTGTCCGGCACCCCCGGCTGGCAGCGCCTGGCATGCCAGCCCGGCAAGTGCCAGGCATACAACCGCTAAAATTGTTCTGGTATTCCTTGTCATGTCATACACTCCTTCGACAATAAATTGATAGCCGGTATTCTAGCATTCAATCAGAATTTGATGGCAGGCAGCTGTGGGATTCAGCGACTCAGTCTCAACGCGACCCAATCCCCCATCTGCTTGCGCGCGTTCATACGCAGACCTTTGGCTTGCGCGGCTTCGATGACGTTTTGCGCCTGCTCCTGCAGGATCCCGCTCAGGATGATCGCACCGCGGTCTTCCATCAGTTCCGCGAGGCCTGCCTCGAAGAGACGGATGATCACGGGAGCCAGGATATTCGCAACGACGAGGGGCGCTTTGCGGAACGCGAACCTGCCGTCCAGGATCTCCGGCACCGAACCAACCCCAAGGATCAATTCATCGCCCACCTGGTTGGCGCTGGCATTTTCACGCGCATTGAGGATGGAGTCAGCATCGATGTCCACGCCCAGCGCCGATCCGGCTCCCAGCTTGATCGCCGCGATGGAGAGGATCCCCGAGCCGCAGCCAACATCAATGACGGTGGACGGTGGACGATGGACGGATTCGGTCAACGGTCCACCGTCTACTGTCGCTCCATAAAATACCTCTTCCATCAACTCCAGGCATAACTGCGTCGTCGGGTGTGTTCCGGTTCCAAATGCCATGCCCGGATCGATCTTAATGGCGACGCGATTCGGGTCAGGCGAATCCATCCAGGCCGGGAGGACCACCAGTCGTTCACCGATCAGGATTGGCTGATAATGCTGCTTCCAGGCTTCCATCCAGTTCTGGTCCGCGATCTCTTGATAGGCGGCGGCGGGCAGAGGCTGGATCATTCCCAAATAATAAAGAGACTCTTCGAGCTTACGCCGCGTCTCTTCGATCTGATCGTTTATTTCCAAATAGGCGCGGACGGTGATGGGACCCGTGGGTGTGCCGGCGTCTTCATCGTCCGTGTATTTGACGCCCTGCTCCATCATCACGCCGCTGTACGCAAAACGCGCCAGCACATCTGCAACCGCCTCTGCGAGTTCACCGTTCACTGTGAGGGAAACTTCAAGCCAGTTCATGCTCGACCATCTGGTGCAATCGTTTTATGATATCAAGGTCCAATGGCCGTACATCCGGCAAATCATTCACCGAAAAATAATCAAATTCTGACACTTCGTCGCTGGGGGTAAACGTTCCATCCATAATTCGACACAGATAGAACAATCCTACGCGATCCGGCAGCCAGGCATTGACCAGTAGAAGCTTTTCGATGCGGACATTCAGACCGGTCTCTTCCCAGACTTCACGTACGACAGCCTCTTCCGGGTGCTCGCCATATTCCAGGCTGCCTCCCGGCAAGCCCCAGGGATGGACGCGTTGATACGTCGTTTTCACGAGCAGGATATTTTTATCCCGGTTGAAAATGACCGCAGCTGCAAACACCTGAAACAAGGGTCGTATGATCCGGGACGCAAGATTCTGAAGCCGTCCGGGGAACATGCGCCAGATTTTGAGCAGTATTCTTTTCATAATATGAGAATGATTATGATTCAAAATAGCCCCTCAGGGTAACGAGGATCATGGCACAAAGTGAAGGCATGGAAAGCATCTATTTAACAGGATCAACTAATGGCCTGCGTGCTGAACGTCATCCGGGTGAAGTTCACAGTTCAAATCGCAGTACAGCGAATCGGGGAAGCAGTCCACACATTCGAGCTGAAGCGTGGCGTGGACAATATTATAACGTTGACGGAGTATCTCGCTGACCCCCCGTCGAATTTGCGCCCCGGCGCTGATGTGCAGGTCGTCCGTCAGGATGTGCGCGGACATCGTCCGCAGACTCTGCGTCAGGCTCCAGACGTGGATGTCGTGGATGCCAAGCACGCCCTCCACCTGGATAATGTCGTCCACCAGCTTTTTGAGGTTCACATCGCGCGGTGTGGCTTCGAGCAAAATATCCACCGCGTCGCGCAGGATGCCCCAGGCGTTGTAAAGGATCAGGAAGCCGATCAGCACGCTGACGAGCGGATCGAGCCAATTGGCATTCGTGAAATAAATAATCACACCCGCGATGACCGCGCCGACCGTGGAAAGCACATCGCCCATCAGGTGGATGAACGCCGAACGCAGATTGAGATCCGTTTGACTGCCGCGACGCACAAGCAGTGCCGTGACCAGATTGATGACCACCGCAACGAGACCCACGCCGATGAGGATGCCCGACTCCACTTCCCGCGGGGTGAGGAAACGCCGATAGGCTTCGTAGAAAATGCCAAGTGAGATCAGCACCAGGGTTGTCGAATTGAGCAGCGCAACCAGAATGCCCGCGCGGTGATACCCGTACGTTTTCCGGGCGTTGGCGGGCTGGGCGGTGACACGAACCGCGAACCAAGTCAAGCCAAGCGCAATGACATCGGTCAGGTTGTGCGCCGCGTCGGTGAGCAGGGCAAGACTGTTGGCGAAGATCCCCGCCCCCGCTTCGAGGACGACGAAACCGAGCGTGAGAACAAGCGACAGAGAAAGACGCTGCGTTGTCTGCCTGGCAGCGTCACGCAAATGAGAGTGAGTATGAGAATTTGTCTGAGTCATAATTTATTCGGTGGTCGAGACGCAAGCAGTCGAGACCACAATTATCCATGTTCCACATGGTCAAGCCCCAGAAGATAAAGTTTCGCCACATGATCATCGTCGAGGGCGTAATAAACCTGTCGTCCATTTTTACGGCTGCGTACCAGTCTCATGTGTCTCAGCCCGCGCAGCTGGTGCGATACAGCCGATTCGGTCATTTCGAGCTGAGCCGCAATATCACCGACGTTCATCTCACCGTCGAGCAGAACGGAGATGATCCGCAGGCGCGTCGGGTCGCTGAGTGCGCTGAACAGGTCAGCCAGGTGGGTGGAGGTTTGTCCTTTGAGCAGCATAATAAATATATGAATAATTGTTCAAGTATTCATAATTATAGCATAAAAAAAGAGAACCGTCAAATGACGATTCTCTACTGATTTACCGATTACTGTTTACTGATCGCTGGCGCTTAGCCTCCCAGCGCCTCATTCAACCAATCCAGGAATCCTTTTTCCTGCGGCTTGACTGTGGTGCCCAAACTCTCTGCCAGCTTCTCGAACAATTCGCGCTGTTCTTTTGTCAGTTTGGTCGGCACAGCCACATTGACAATGACCAGCTGATCGCCGCGCCCATTGCGGCGCAGGTGCGGGACACCCTTGTTCCTGATGTGAAAGACTTTGCCAGGCTGGGTGCCGGATGGGATTTTCAATTTCTCATCCCCGTCCAGCGTTGGGACTTCGATTTCGGCGCCGAGCGCAGCCTGTGCGATGTTGATGTCCAGATTCAGAATGATATCGTTCTCGCGGCGCTTGAAGAATTGATGGGGTTTGATATCCAAGACCAGGAACAGGCTTCCGTTCGGTCCGCCGAAGAGGCCGGGTCCGCCCTCCCCTGCCAAGCGGATCTGAGTCCCGCCATCCACGCCCGCGGGAATCTGCACTTTCTTCCTGACGGTCTTACGTTCAAGCCCGCCGCCGCGACAAGTGGTACAGGGTGAGGATATCGTCTCGCCGCGTCCGTTACAGGTGGGACAGGTTGTGGTTTGAACCATCTGCCCCAAAAAGGTCTGGCGCACCTGACGCACCTCGCCCTGCCCGTTACAGGTGGAACAGCGCGTAGGGGTTGTCCCGGGTTCCGCACCGGAGCCATTGCAGCGCGAACAGGTTTCGTCGCGCTGGAACTCGATCTCTTTCTCGACACCAAAGACGGCTTCCTCGAACGTCAGTGTGACCTGCATCTGCAGGTCGCGTCCGCGGCGCGGGGAATTGCGTGAGCGGCGGCCTGTGGAAAAACCAAATCCGCCAAAGAGTTCTTCGAAGATATCGCTGAAGTCCACCGTGTAATCACGGAACCCACCCATGTTACCGAGGCCCTCTTTGCCAAAGCGGTCGTAGCGGGCGCGCTTCTCCGGATCCGAAAGCACGCCATAGGCTTCATTGATCTCTTTGAACTTTTCCTCGGCACCCTCTTCCTTGTTTACATCGGGATGATGCTGGCGCGCGAGTTTACGGAACGCGGCTTTGATCTCGTCATTGCTCGCGTTCCGTCCCACGCCAAGGATCTCGTAATAATCGCGGTTGCTCATGTTTTCAAGAGAACAGAGAGTAGATGAGTAGAGACTAGTTTCTGTTCTCTGTTCTCTGTTCTCTACTCTCTGATCTTTATTCTTTCACTTCACCTTCCACCACATCGGGTCCCGCTTCAGGGTCTGGATTCGGATTTGCACCCGCTTCTCCTGCTTCACTCCCGGGGACGTTTGGTCCCTGATAGACAGAGGCCCCGATCTTCTGAACGACCTGACCCAGCGCCTCCGTGGCAGACTTGATCGCGGCGACGTCTTCGCTTTGCACCACTTTCTTAACCTCCGCGACCTTTGCCTCGACTTCCGACTTGACCTCGGCAGGCACTTTCTCGCCAAATTCACGTAACGCTTTTTCAGCCGCATAGACTGTATTATCGGCGTTGTTGCGAACCTCGATCAACTCCCTGCGCTTGCGATCATCCTCCGCATGGGATTCGGCATCCTTGCGCATCTTCTCGACTTCAGATTCAGAAAGACCGGAAGAAGCTGTGATCGTGATGTGCTGTGAACGTCCCGTGGCTTTATCCTGGGCGGTGACTTTGAGAATGCCATTCGCGTCGATATCGAAAGTCACTTCGATTTGCGGGACGCCACGCGGCGCGGGTGGAATGCCATCGAGAATGAATTTCCCCAATGACTTGTTGTCGGCTGCCATGGGGCGTTCGCCCTGCAGAACGTGGATCTCCACCTGTGTCTGGCTGTCGCTCGCCGTGGAGAAGACCTGGCTGCGGCGGGTGGGGATCGTCGTGTTGCGCTCGATCTGCGGGGTGGCGACGCCGCCCAGCGTTTCGATGGAGAGGCTGAGGGGCGTCACATCGAGCAGCAGGATATCCTTCACCTCGCCGCCGAGCACACCGGCCTGGATCGCCGCGCCGATCGCGACCACCTCATCGGGGTTCACACCCTTGTGAGGTTCCTTGCCGAAGAAGGCGCGGACGCGGTCCTGCACGGCTGGCATACGTGTCATGCCGCCAACCATCACTATCTCGCTGATGTCGCCGGCAGTCAAACCGGCGTCGGACAAGGCCTGTTTAACGGGAGCAATCGTCCGGTCGACGAGATCGGCCGTCAATTGTTCGAGCTTGGCGCGGCTGAGAGTCATGACGAGATGTTTCGGTCCGCTGGCATCGGCTGTCAAATACGGAAGATTGATTTCCGTCTGCATGGTGGTGGAAAGTTCGATCTTTGCTTTTTCGGCGGCTTCCTTCAAACGCTGCAGCGCCTGGCGATCATTATGCAGATCGATGCCATTATCCTTCTTGAATTGTTCGATCAGGTAATCCATCACACGCAGGTCAAAGTCATCGCCGCCGAGGAAGGTATCGCCGCTGGTGGCACGCACCTGGAAGACGCCGTCGCCCACATCCAGGATGGAGATATCGAAGGTGCCGCCGCCCAGATCGTACACGGCGATCACTTCATTCTTCTTTTTGTCGAGCCCATACGCCAGGGAAGAGGCGGTCGGCTCATTGATGATGCGCAGCACTTCGAGACCGGCGATCTTGCCCGCGTCTTTGGTGGCGTTGCGCTGGGCATCATTGAAATACGCGGGGACCGTGATGACTGCCTGCGTGATCGTTTCGCCGAGATAGGCTTCCGCGTCGCGTTTGATCTTCCCCAGGATCATCGCGGAGACCTCGGGCGGCGAGTAATCTTTTTCATCGAGCTGGACGCGCACATCCCCGTTCGGAGCTTCATTCACGGCGTAAGGCACACGTTTTTTGGTGCGTTCGACCTCCGGGTCATCGGCCTTGCGGCCCATGAAACGCTTGATCGAAAAAACAGTGTTGGTCGGATTGGTGATCGCCTGATTGCGCGCCACGCGTCCCACCAGACGCTCATGATTTTTGTTCACCGCCACGACGGAAGGAACGAGGCGTTCGCCCTCAGCCGAGGGGATCACCATCGGTTCGCCGCCCTGCATGACCGCCGCGACGGAATTGGTCGTACCCAGATCGATACCAATGATTTTTGCCATTATGACTCCTGTCGAAAAAATTCTATGCTATGTGTATAGGTCGCGTAATCGCATATCGCACAATCTGTCCGCTAATCGAGGCGATAAGCCATACGCGCTACGCGAATTGTTTTATTGTGCCACCCTCACCAGGGCAGGCCGGATCACGCGTTCGCCGAGCATGTATCCGTTTTGAACGACGCCGATGACATATCCACTGTGCACGCCGTCGGCCGGTTCATGCGAGATCGCCTCGTGGACGTTGGGGTCGAATTCAGTGCCCACTGCCTCCATTTTTTTGATGCCTTCACTTTCCAATATGTTCTGGAATTTGCGCGCAACCAATTCAATGCCGTTTGCCCAGGCATCCTCAGCCGAACGGTTCTGCAGGGCGCGTTCCAGGTCGTCGAGGACAGGCAAAACCTTCTTGATGATGTCACCCTTCATGGAGGCATACATCATCTCGTTATCGCGATCGAGGCGCTTGCGATAATTCTGGAATTCAGCCTGTGACCGCAGCCAGTTATCCTTGTATTCGGATGTTTTGGATTCGGCCTCTGCCAGTTGTTTTTTCAACGATTCGATCTCAGCCGACAGCTGCTCGACGTCTCCCGACGCTGCCACGGCTCCGGCTTTGTCCTCCTCAAGTTCTTTTTCTTTTTCCCGTTTCTTTTTTTCAGTCATACTTTCACTCTCGCTATTCGTTATTCGCTACTCGGGAATCGGGAGTCTGGATTTGTCACATTTTCCGATTCACGAATCCCGATTACCGTTCATTCACCAGAAATCGTGTCATTGACCAGATCACTTAATAAGCCTGCCACGTAGCGCACGGTGGGGATGGTCCTGGCATAGGACATTCTCATCGGTCCCAGCACGCCCAGTGCCCCGGTTGCCAAACCTGGGACGCCATACCTTGCAATGACCATCGAACACTGGCGCAGTTCCTCCCAGCCGCCTTCGCCGCCGATGAGCACCTGCAGCCCGCCAACGTTGCTGTTCGGCATCGTCCGCGCGACCAGGTCCTGCAAGGCAGAGCGCTCCCCGAACAGTTTCAAGGCGCGGCGTGCTTCATGCGACTCGGCAAACTCCGGTTCGGATAAGACATTGGTCAAGCCATCGGTATAAATTTCACCAGAGACCTGCTCGGCGGTGCGGCGTATATCCCGAAGGATGAGGGTCAGGATGTCCTGGTCGAGGGCATCCTGACGGGCCGGCAGGGCTGCTATCGCGTCCACGGCCAGGCCAGCCAAAAGCTTGTTGAGACGCGTGGCGGTCTGACTCAATCGTTCCTGTGAAACAGGCTCCGCCAATGTCAGGATCTGCTGGCTGACCTCCCCGCCAACCAGCACAAGCACCATCAGAACCTGTCGTCCCTGCGTGGAGATCAATTCAACATGTTTATACTTTGCCTTATCGGTATGCGGTGCGGTAACGACAGAAACGCCCTGTGACTGGTGCGCAAGGATGGAAGCCGCGAGCGTCATCCATTGCTCAATATCAGCGGGAGATTGATAAAACTGATGCGAGATCGTCGCCTGAACTGACACAGGCAATTCCGCCTGATTCATCATCTGGCTGACAAAATAACGATAGCCTTCCTCCGTGGGGACGCGGCCCGCCGACGTGTGCGGCTGGCGCAGATAGCCCATCTCGGTCAGCGCCGCCATCTCGTTGCGGATCGTTGCCGTGGAAAGATTGATATGGTAATGCTCCACCAGCCGCTTCGAGCCTACCGGTTGAGCGGATTCAATGTAATCACGTATGAGCAATAGAAGAAGCGTCTTCTGGCGTTCTGTTAATTCAGGCATCTTTCACATAGTTAGCACTCTCGGTTGGAGAGTGCTACTCATTGGTAAATAATAATATCATGTGCAAAAGAGGGACGTCAATAAGAGAAGTGTAAGAAAAAGTCCATCGCCATAGGCGATGGACTCCTGTAAACCTGGGAGGTTTATGGTTTTTGTGAGGGCCGCCAGGCCGGGTCGAAATCCATTTTCGAGTCGTCGGTTAAGCGGGCACGCCCGCTGCCTATAATGCTCACAAAATAAATATCCCGATTGCTATGACTATCCATGCTTTCGAAAACCAGCCAGATGCCATCCGGAGAAAATGAAACATCTTCAATCGGGGTAGCGAAACCCAAGCGTTTGGGGTCCTGGCTGAGATCTTCAAGATTTACACTCATCAACCAGGGACGGAAGGGACCCAAACGCCGTTGGTTGAAATAGATCGTCTTTCCATCTGGTGACCAGAAAGGTGAAAAGTCCCAGAGGTCCTGCCCGCTGCGAGCAAGCTGGACCGCTTCCTGGCCGGTAGCCGTCATTGCCCAGACCTGGTAGGTACCCACCCGCTTGACGGTGTACGCAATCCTCGTCCCATCCGGCGACCAGGCAGGCTGGCTGCTCTCCACCGAACTCAGTGTATTTGTCAGGAGAGTAACCTCTTGCGTCTCGAGATCCAGGGAATAAATTTGCCTGAACCCATCCCGCATTGAGGTAAAGGCGATCCGCGTTCCATCCGGCGACCAGGCTGGATCGAAATCCGAATCGGGAGAGATTGATAACGGCTTCAAGCCCGTCCCATCGGCATTGATGAGAAACAGACTTGATTTGCTGTAAAGCGTCTCATAAAACTCGCCGCGGCCGGGGCAGGGAGAAGTAAAAACCAGTTGCTGACCATCAGGTGACCAGTCCGGCTGACAGGCACCTTTCTCTATGTTCGTGATCTGAAGGAGATCCGTACCATCTATCCTGATAAGATAAAGCTGAGGAAGACCGGTACGCGAAGACGCAAACACGATCTGACCCGGTTCACCACCCAGAGAGGTAGCGACGGGGATCGGCGTATCCCCGGGGGTTACTGTAAGCTCCGCAGCAGGTTCAAGTGTCCCGGTGGGTAAAAGAATCGCGGTCTCTGTGGGCAGGACGATCGTCGGAGTGACAATGGGCGCCTCGACAAGTGCTGAAGTCTCTGTGGGGTCCGCGAGCGGGATCGCTGTATTTGCCCAGGGGATAAACGGGATATTGATCTCATTCAGGGGACTCAGGACCGTCCTCATCTGGGCTGGCACAAACTCCGGCCGGAAACGTACGGCAGCCACGAGTGCGAAAGACAGCAGGAACACTGTCCATAACAAAAGCGATACCACCCGGCGCCCTCTCTTTTTCCTGCGCCGGGGTTTAAAAACAGGCAGCTCGCTTTCAGAAATAAGTTCTTTCGAGTCTCCGGTTTTGTTCTTAACAGCAGGCTCGGAGGCTTTCTCGATTGCACTTTGTTGGATTTCTTCATTTGGATCGGGAGGCGGAGGCTCGATCACATATTCCCCGGGCAGATGCTGAGTCTTGCTTTTGGATCCGAGCAGGGCGTGCTTGAACTCGTCCGCGTTCTGATAGCGATCGGCCGGGTCGATGCCCATGGCTTTTTCAATGGCGGAAGCCAGGCGCCGCGAAATTTTTCCGTTGCGTTTTCGCAGAGGCGTGAGCTGCGTGTTCTCCATGGCGCGCGCCAGGCCATCTTCAGGGATGATGCCGCTCAACGCCGCGTAGAGCGTTGCGCCCAGGGAATAGATATCCGTGCGCGGATCGGTACGGGCGGTGCCGTACTGTTCCGGCGGCGAATAGCCGGGCGTCATGGCGCGCGCACCGGTCGTGGTTGCCTGGTTGGCATGCAGTACTTTGGCAAGACCAAAATCCACAAGGAAGATATGACCATCCGGTGCGATTTTGACGTTCCCCGGTTTCAGATCACGATGCAGGATGGCAGGTTTGCGGGTATGGAGGAATGCCAGCGCGTCACAGATCGCGGCGCCAATCAAAATTGCTTCATCTTCCGTGATATTGCCCACCCGCTCCATACGCTGGCGCAGGTCCTCCCCCTCGATATAATCCATCACCAGATACTGGCCCTGATCGCCGATCACAAAATGATCGGTCACGCGCGGCAAATTGGGATGGCGCAGATTTGCGAGAATGACCGCTTCGAGGCGGAACTGACGGGCGTACTCCTCGGTGGTGAAGAGGTTTTCCTTAACCGCCACATCCACACCGAGGTTTTCATCCACTGCCCGATAAACGGACCCCATGCCCCCCTGTCCCAGGATTTCAACAATGCGATATCGTTTGTGTAGTAATGCGCCGCGTTCGAGAGTCATGTAGCTACAAGTTCTCCCAGGTAGTTTGCCGTAGACTTGGGATTATAACAGAGAGATGTCCTACATATTGGGTTTCCTTGCTAATTTGAAATGAAAGAACAACCAAGGTGCGCCGGCCGTGATCCAGAACCCCACCAGGGTATAACGGATGTAACGCAAGATTAAAGGAACCCAAGTTTCCCCACGGGGCAGGACCGCTCCCAGCCCCTCCCAGAGGATCATGACGCCGATCAAGCCGATCACATACCGCAGGGCACGCTTCGCCACCGGACCCTCGGTCTGGTAGCCGCCCCGGGAGGCGATCCAGGCCGCCCCTACCGCCAGCCCGAAGAGCGAACCGGCCGAGGTAAAAACGACTTGAATCGAGGCCGGCTCCGGCAAAGGTCCGGAACGAAGCGCATTTTCCGTCCAGGCTGCGGGAAAGACATAGTTATCCAAATGTATGCTGCTCAATATACCAAGCGCAATCATAAATAGAGAAACAAGAAAAGCAATCATCGCCTGCTGGCCAATTGTTTTCATTTTTAGCCAGGCCGCAACCGGGTCCCAGAAGCGCAGAAACGCAAACAGAATTGCATATCCGATCAGCCACCCGGCGATCACATCATGTACAAAATGCACACCAAGAAAGAGCCGCGAGAATCCGATGAGGATTGCAAGGGTGAAGGCTGTTATCCATGCCCAGCGCCTGTGCGCAGGGAGCCCGGAAGCCATAAGGCCCCACAACGCAGCGGAGTTTTGCGCATGGCCCGAGGGAACACCAAATGAACTCTCAACCGAAAGCGCCTGAACCTGCGAACTGATCCAATAAGGTCTTGGACCTGCAAACAGCAATTTCAAGATGCACTTCAAGCCATCGCTCGTGGCAAGGACGAATGCAACACGCAATCCCAATCCTGCATCCACGCTCCAATAAACCAGGGGCAAAACCAGGAAGAAGAAATTCTCATTCCCCAAAAAAGTGAAGAATTTCATTGGCAGTTCGAGCCAGCTGCCAAGCGACTGAATGGCAATGATCCAGTCAATTCCATTTTGTATGAGGCTGTCCATGCAGGTCTCCTTTGGAACTACAAGGGTAGACAAACTTAAAAGTCCATAAAACTTCTTTGCTACCGGACAAAGTTCAAAATCCTCACCACAAAGGTCACAAAGGGGCACAAAGGCAAATCTTAAGACTCTTCCTTCGTGATCCTTCGTGCCCTTCCCTGGCACCTGCGCCCGGGGCAGGTGTGTGGTAAAAAACGCATGGCGCCACAAAAAACTGTCCGGTAGTGAAAAAACTTCTCACAAATACGGCTATCTGCGTTATCATCAGGTTTGCAAAAACCCCTCTCCAGTATTGGGGCACATGCTTCGTTCTATTGTACACTTACACTCGAGAAATGGAAAAGTTACACCCGCAACAACCCCGCTGGTGGGACTGGGCCGCAGTCGGCTTACTTCTGTTCCTGTTGGAGACCGTTGCCGCGCGTCTCGTGGATACGAACTGGACCCCGTTCCTTTACCTGATCCAGACCTTTACATACATAGGCTTTGCCATTGGCATCGCGCTCGGATACAGCAGCTTTGGACGACCGGCCGTACGCTGGCTGACTCTCTTTTACATGCTGATCCTGCTGCCGCTCCAGTGGACATTGGTCATCGACCAGGAAACCTCTTTGGAGGAACAGCTAAGCAGCGTCGCCGGGCGTCTCTTCTTCACCACATCTGATTTCCTGGCGCGCCGCCCGGTGGAGGATCCGCTCTTTTTCGTGGCGATCATGTCGATTGCGTTTTGGATCATCAGCTCGTGGGCCGCTTTCACACTCGTGCGTAATCAGAATTTTCTGGGCGCCGTCCTGCCCGCTGCGATCGGGTTGCTCGTTATTCAAGGGTACGACGCGCGCCCGAACCGCCTGTGGTTCCTGGCTGTCTTTGCCTTTTTCGCCCTGCTCCTGCTGGGACGTTTGCAGTTTTTACGGAATAAATCATCCTGGCGAGCCCGGCGCGTCTTTCTTTCCCCTGATAATACCGTCGACCTGACGAGCAGTATGGCAGTGATGGCAGGCCTGATCATCATCGCTGCATGGACGATCCCCGCTTCGCTCTCCAGCCTGGAATCGGCCGTGGAAACCTGGAATCGAGTGACACGACCCTGGCGCGCATTCACAGAGCGGATGGAAAACGCAGTCAGCGCGCTTGAATCATCGGCCGGTGGGAGGCATGCGGAATTCTTCGGCTCGGAGCTGGCGCTCGGGCGCGGCTTCGCTCTTTCCGACCAGTTGATATTCGAAGTCCACACGCCGGACGTCCCGGCCGCCCAGAAGCCGCCGCGCTACTACTGGCGCGGACGCACCTATGATCGCTTCGCGCAGGGACAATGGTACACGACCGGCACCGTTCGAGACGACTACATTCCGGGCGCTATCAATCCCTCGAATGTAGCCTTTCAGGAAAAGCCCTCGGTGCACTTCGTCTTCAATGTCGGTGATACAAAGCTTTCTTTGCTTTATGCCCCTGCACAGCCCATCTGGTTTAGTCGCAAGGGAGTCACATTCGCGGCACCAGCCGGAGGTGGCAAAGACATTATTGCCTGGTATGCTTATCCTTCGCTGCAGGCAGGGGAGACCTACCAGGTAGATGCAACGCTGGTCAGCCCCAATCGCCAGCAGTTACAGGATGCCGGAACCGATTACCCCGAATGGGTCGCGCAGAGGTATTTGGAACTGCCCAAAGACTTTTCGCCGCGCATCCAGAAACTTACAACCTGGATTACCAGGGACGCCGTGACACCTTATGAGAAAGCCCTGACCATCACGAGCTACCTGCGTGAAAACATCCAGTATGCAGAAACCATTCCGGAGGCGCCGCGCAACACGGACAAGCTTGAATGGATTCTCTTTGATTACAAACAAGCTTATTGTGTTTACTATGCCTCGGCAGAAGTCCTCATGCTGCGTTCGGTCGGAGTCCCGGCCCGCCTGGCAGTTGGCTTCACACAAGGCGAGGGCGGCGGCAACCGGTATACCGTTCGCAGGAAAAATGCGCATGCGTGGCCCGAGGTCTACTTCCCCGGGATTGGTTGGGTGGAGTTCGAGCCGACCACCGGCCAGGCGCCGCTCGATCGTCCACTCCCACCGCGCGACTCATCCGAAACAGACAGCCCGGCTGGACCACGCGACGAACTGCTATCCGAGGACAACTCGACCTTTGCCTCCCGGGAGCAGCCGCTCGAAGAAGGATTGGATCCTCTGGCACAGGGGGAACCGGTATCCAGGTGGTACCTTTACCTGATCCCGGTATTTATTGCGATCACAGCCCTGGCGTTCTATTTCAGCCGCACACCATCTGCACAAGCCAGCCTCCCGACGTTCCTGCGCACTACCTTCGAGCGGAGCAGCGTCGATGTACCCATCTGGATTCTGCGCTGGGAGAGCTGGGTGAAGCTCTCTCCCATTGAAAAAGCCTTTGAAAGCATCAACTTTGGGCTGCGGCAGCTGGACCAGCCTGCTCCTGTCCATATTACGCCGATCGAACGCGCCGCAAAATTAACACGCCTCCTGCCGGATGTGGCATATCAGATCAAAGTCCTTCTGGACGAACATCAGACATCCCTTTATACTTCCAGAATTGGAGACGTGACACAAGCCCGCCGCGCCGCGTTCGACATCCGCAAGCAGGTCGTCGTCGAACGCATCCGTCGCTTGTTTTTTGGCAAACCCCTGTCTTAACATTCCAGATCATCAACAGCGGGTCTTGAGCGCGCAAAGGAAATCGCATGGATACAGCCAAGACCAAATCCCTCAATGACCAGGTCATTGCCATCACCCAGCGCAGCGCCACACTGCGCAGCTCACTGGATTCCGGGCATGCTCCCGGAGAAATGGTCGACGGGCTTAAAGATCTTGAAAATTCCCTGGAAAAGGTAAGCGAAGCTCTCATCCCGTTCGAACAGCGCTTCAGCCATTTACAGGCGCTGGCTGAGATCGGTCAGGTCGTCAATTCCACGCTGGAGGTGGATGAGGTCCTGCAGATCGTCATGGATACGATTGTCCGCCTGACCGGCGCGGAGCGCGGCTTCCTGATGCTGCGCGACGAACGCGGCGAGATGACCACCCGCATCGCGCGCAACTGGGAACATGAATCGATCAATCAGAACGAATTCGCCATCAGCCGGACGGTGGTGCAGCGTGTGATCGACAGCGGTGAAGCCGTGCTGACGACCAACGCGCAGGAAGACCCGCGCTTCGGCGGGCAGGAAAGCATCATCGCTTTTAGTTTGCGTTCGATCCTGTGCGTGCCGCTGTCTGTCAAATCCGTGCTGATCGGCGTCATCTACACCGATAACCGCATTCGCACCGGCATCTTCACCGAATCGGAGCGCGACCTGCTGCTCGGCTTCGCCAACCAGGCCGCCGTAGCCATCGAGAACGCCCGCTTATTCTCCTCCCTCAAACGGACACTCGAAGAAGTCACCGAACTCAAGAATCTGATGGATGACGTCTTCGCTTCCATTGTGTCAGGGGTGATCACGGCTGACGTGCAGGATCAGATTACCTTGTGTAATCGAGCCGCCTGCTCCATATTGGGACACGCCTCTGCGGAGATTGTGGGCCGCCCGTTGGGGGAGATCATGCCCACGTTCGCGAACGAGATCCTGCCGCGTCTGGATTCCGTCCGCAAGACCGAACAGGCTGTTGTAGGGCTGGAACTCAGCCAGAGCATTCCGGAAGGCGGCTCCGTGGACTGGCGCTTCAACCTCTCACCGCTCAAGGACGCCGAACAAAGGACCCAGGGCGTGGCGATCGTGCTCGATGACATGACCGAACAAAAGAAGCTCGAAGCGCAGCGCAGTCTGCTGCGGCGCATGGTGTCGCCAGCCGTGCTCGATCAAATCGACCCGAACAGTTTGCAGATCGGCGGCAAAAAGGTCTATATCACCGTCCTGTTCGCCGACATTCGCGGCTTTACCGCCTATAGCGAAAAGCACTCCCCGGAGGAGCTGGTGGCTGTATTGAACCGTTATCTCGCCGCAGCGGCAGACGCGGTCCTCACCCACGAAGGCACCGTGGATAAGTTCCTGGGCGACGCCGTCATGGCATGGTATAACGCGCCGGTCCCGCAGCCGGACCACACGCTGCGTGCGGTCAAGTCTGCACTGGCGATCCGCGAGGCTGTGGCAGCCCTGCACGCCCAGATGCCCAAAGAGACTCATCTCGATTTCGGTGTAGGCATTCATTATGGGGAAGCCGTGTTGGGCTGGATCGGCACGGAAAAACGACTCGAATACACCGCCATCGGCGACAGCGTCAACACCGCCAAGCGCATCCAGGAGAATTGTGCGAAAAATCAGATTTTGATCAGCGCGGAGGCGTACGAGCGCGTCAAGGACGAAATCGACGCCAGGCCTTTTGTCCCGCTTTCGGTGAAGGGCAAGACACAGCCGGTGGGAGTGTATGAGGTGGTTGGGTTAGTTCGGTAGTTGAACTACCAAACCACAAAACTACTGAACTACCAAACTTTCTCCACAAACTTCAGCAGCTGTTCCATGCCCTGTGCGATGGGCGTGGTATTGATATATTCATGGGTCGTGTGCGCGCTGCCGCCTGTCGTCACACCCAGCACGATGGCGGGATACCCCTTGCTCAAGGGCACGTTGGCATCAGTCGAACCTGAGATGAGGCCCGCCTCCAGTCCCTGTTCGTGCAGACACTCCTTTGCCAGCATGACAAGTGGATGACTCACCGATAGTTCTCCTGCGGGGCGCTGTCCGATCATCTCCGCTTCCACACTCACCCCCGGCCTGTTGGCGTGCCGGATCAGCCTTTCCGCCGCGGAGACCAGTTGCGCCAAAGACTCCTGCCCCTCTGACCGCAAATCCAAATCAAAGGAAGACTCCGAGGCAATCACGTTCACCGATGTGCCGCCGGAAATCTTTCCCACGTTCATGGTTGTGCGCGGATGGGTCGGGAGATTTAACGAGGTCAGCCCCACAACGAGTCTCGCCAGTTCATGGACCGCGGAGGGCTGGCCATAATCGGACCATGAATGTCCACCGCCGGTGCGAGCTTTAACCCGATAACGCCTGACCCCCACGGCACGATGATAGACATGGCCCAGCGCCAGCCCCTCCAGGACCAGATAAGCATGCACGTTTGCACCGAAACGATCCACGACAGCTTTCATGCCGCGCAGGTTGCCGAGGCCCTCTTCACAGACATTTGCCACGAACCAGACGTCTCCGCGCAGGGGGCTGGCGCGTTCCCCTAAAGACCAGATCAAGCCGAACAGCGCCGCGACGCCCATCGAGTTGTCTCCAAGCCCGGGCCCATGGATCAGCTCGGAGCCCCGCCTGATCGATAGATCCGTCTCGGCTGGAAAGACCGTATCCATGTGAGCGCTGATGATCAGCGGCTTGTCTTCTCCCAGCCCTGGGAAACGGGCAAGCACATTGCCCGTCTCGTCGATGCAAATATCCTGCAACTGTTCGTTGACAAACAGTCCATGGATGAACTCCGCTCTTTTCTCTTCCTGGAACGTCGGCGCGGGGATTTGCTGGATCCGAATGGCAAGCTCGACCAGGCGCTTCACAAAATCATTCATCACACTTCTCGTACCATTTCTCTCAATGCGCTCAGGCGTGCCTCTGCCAGCCCGGGCAGCACATCCAACGGATAGAACGCGCCGCTTCCTTCGATCTTGAGGGAGGCAGAGACGTTCCCATACAAAACGCCCTCCAGCGGGTCATAATCCTTACAATAGCCTGCGAGAAATCCTCCGCAGAATGCATCGCCCGCGCCGGTGGGATCGATCAGGCGGGCCGGATAAGCCGGGATCTCCCACTTGCGTTTATTGTTCGTGTCATACAGCAACTGACCGCGCCCGCCGCATTTGATCACCACATACTCACAGCCATACATGGATACGGCTTGCGCCATCTCCCAGAGATCATGTGTTTCCCCCCAGAACAGACTGCACAGTTCCTCCTGCGATGGCAGGAAGGCGGTCACACCGTTCAGCAGGGCTGGCAGTTCGCGCCGCGCCGCCGGCAGCATGGCATCCGCGCCCGGATCCAAGACAAAGGTATGCACCAGGCCGCGCTTCATGCCTGCGATCAACTGTGTCTGCGTAACGATATCCATGGCGCATATCAGCGCTGCGCGTGCGATCAGATAGTCACCCGGGATATCCGTCACGTTCAGCATGCTCTCGCCATTGTGCTTTTTCGTATCGACAGGCTGATAGCCAAGCAATGACTTGGGGAAGGTCATCTGGCGCCGCGCAAAATGTGAGACCGGATTGATCTGATTCGCCTCGAACAATTCATTGTATGCCAGGAATTCCCGCACATCCATGTTTCTGGGAAGAATGCGAATCCCACCTGTATCGAAGCCGCGCCGCATGCACTCATTCAGCCATTCGCGCGGATAGTCCGTCCCCACGCGTCCCACCAGGCCGATCCCTGAGTCCCACACCCGCAGCCCCGCCGCCGCGTACAGCAGACTGCCTCCCGGCGCATCGAGCCGCGCGGGACCCGCGGCAGGCAAAAGGTATTCGCGTGTCAATCTGCCAAAGACCAGATATTGGGGCTCCATGTCAGGTCTATTATAAAAGAAAAGGGGACAGTTTTCCTTGACTGTCACCTAACCAATGCACCTTGCCACGCATTTCGCGAACGATTCAAAAATTTCGCGCAAATTCGTGTAAATTCGCGGCTACTAATTCTTTCCGAAGAAGTCTATTCAATAAGCGGGCTCGCGCTGGCCGCAGGCTGGGTCCGCTCTATCGGCAAAAGAAAGGTAAATGTACTTCCTTTGCCTTCCTCGCTGTCCACCCAGATCCGCCCGCCATGCAGCTCGACCATTGCCTTCGTCACGGAAAGCCCCAGGCCCATGCCGCCATAACGGCGCGTGAGATGGGTTTCCACCTGGAAGAATCGTTCGAACACGCGCGGCAGATCCCTGGCAGGGATGCCGATCCCATCATCCGCCACACTCACGTTGAAACAGTCAGCTTCTTCCTGGATCCTCACTGTAACGTGCCCGCCGGCTTCCGTAAATTGCAGCGAATTCTTGACAAGGTTGCTCAGGGCGATATTGAGTTTGGCTTCATCCGCATTTATATAATGGGGAGCCTGGCCCGTCTCACAGATCAGCGTAATGTTTCTCGATTTCGCCTCATCCCTAAACAGGAGGGTCACATCCTCCGCGATCTTCGCGAGAGAAACCTTTTGACGCCGAACACGCGCCGCGCCGGTCTGGATGTTGTCCACGTCCGAGAGATTTTCAACGATCTCCTTGAGTTTTGTGGCATTTCGAATGATGATGTTCAGCTGCTCGTCATATTGCGCACCAGCCAGTTCGCGCAGGAACGTGGCATGACCGAGGATCAAACCCAGGGGCGTCCGGAGCTCATGCGAAGTGATCGCGATAAAGTCCGTTTTGAGGCGTTCCAGTTCGGCAAGCTCGATGCTGGTTGCGCGCACCTTGCGCTGCAGGCTGGTGCTTTTCACGGCCTGTGCGGCAAGCGCCGCCAGGGTTTCCAGAATAGCGAGGTCTTGTTCGGTATAATGGGCTGCGTCCTTTTTATTCAGCGCTTCCAGCACACCGACGACTTCACTGCGCACGATCAGCGGGACGGCGACCAGCGAATGGGTTTCATGCTTTGTGAGATGGTCGACCACTTTGAAGTGGCGCTGATCCAGTTTGACGTCCTGAATGATCAGGGGCTGACCCCGGCGATAGACCCAGCCGGCTGCGCTGCCACTCAAAGGGACGCCCACGGGCCGCAGCAGATCGTGCTCGAACCAGTGCATGGCAAGGAAACGCAATTCTGCCGCGCTCTCGTCGTACTCGAGAATGGATGCAAGCTCGCTGTTGGTCAGCTCGATGGCTTCATTGATGATAGTCTGCAAAAAGGATTCGAGGTCAGGTGCTGTGGTTAACCCCCGCACAACTTCCAGCAACCGTTCGAGATGATCAATGCGTTCGTTGGTGGTCATTGAACGCATTATACAGCATTGGCTGCACGGCAGTGTAGTCATTTCATTGTAATAACAGGTGTCAGTCACGTTGCGAGGCGCCTGTCCGCAATAAGCAAAAGTGACTGGAACCTTAAAAGTCAGAGATATAAGGAGATCCAATTTCATGGCAACCAAAAAAGTACGCGTCGCAATTATTGGCGTGGGAAACTGCGCCTCCTCGCTTGTCCAGGGGGTCCAGTTCTACCAGGAGGCGGCAGACGATGCCTCTGTGCCCGGCATCATGCACGCCCGCCTCGGTGGGTATCATATTCGCGACATCGAATTCACCCTGGGGATCGATATTAATGTCACCAAGGTTGGCAGGGACCTCTGCCAGGCGATCTTTGCCGAACCGAACAACACCTATAAGTTCGCCGACGTCCCGCAGCTCAACGCCCCGGTCGTGCGCGGCATGACCCACGACGGGCTTGGCAAATATGTTTCAGGAATGATCCAGAAGGCGCCGGGGCCCACAGCCGATATTGTCAAGCTGCTCAAAGATACCAAGACCGATGTGGTCGTCAACTTCCTGCCGGTTGGCTCAGAGATGGCAACCAAATGGTATGTGGAACAAGCCATCGAAGCCGGCTGCGCGTTCGTCAATGGTATTCCTGTCTTTATTGCCTCTTCGGAATATTGGGCAAAGCGTTTCCGCGACGCCAAACTGCCTATCCTTGGGGATGACGTCAAGTCGCAGGTCGGCGCGACCATCCTGCATCGCGCCCTCGCCACGCTCTTTGTGGATCGCGGCGTGCGCATCGACCGGACCTATCAGCTCAACTTCGGCGGCAACACCGACTTCCTCAACATGCTCGAGCGCGAGCGCCTCGAGAGCAAAAAGATTTCCAAGACCAACGCGGTCACGAGCATGATCCCCTACGAACTCGGTCATGACAATGTCCATGTGGGTCCCTCGGACCATGTCCCGTGGCTGACCGATCGCAAGTGGTGCTATATTCGCATGGAAGGCACCACCTTTGGCGACGTCCCGCTCAATGTGGAAGTCAAGCTCGAGGTCTGGGACAGCCCGAACTCCGCGGGCGTGATCATCGACGCCATTCGCTGCGCCAAGATCGCGCTGGACCGCAAAATGAGCGGACCGGTCGTCGGACCCTCCTCTTATTTCTTCAAGACCCCGCCCCAGCAGTTCCGCGACGACATCTGCCGCGCAAAAGTGGAAGCCTTCATCAAGGGTGAGAGCGAAGAGTAAAAAGTAAAAAGGCGCGTCTATCAATGGGCGCGCCTTTTCTGTTATCATTAAAAATATGACAATGAAAAAATCCCACCTTTCTTCCCGGACTTTTTACTTTTCACTTCTTACTCCGCTGATTCTGCTCGCATTGCTCCTCACCGCCTGCCAGCCCGCCTCAACCGCCACTCCCGACATGAGCGTCGCGCTGACCCAGGCTTTCGAGACCGCGCTGGCGGGGTTACAACCGACGGCGACCGCTGCGCTGCCGCCCAGCGAAACCCCGGTGCCCACCGCGACCGTATTCGTAGCCCGCACCCCGCCGGCCTTGCCTGCGACGTTCGTGGCGAATCAACTTAATCCACTCGATACGCCGCACACCTATATCGAAGATACCTGCCAATACCTTCACGATAAGTGGAATTCCAGCAATGCCGCCCCGGGGACAATCGTCATGGTGGTGATGTTCCACGGGATTGTCCGGGAGAAAGCGACCCGGACGCACGACATCAGCATACCGGACTTTAAAAAGCTGATGAAAGACTTGAAGGAACAGGGCTTCGAAGCGATCAACGCGGCACAACTGGCTGATTTTATGGATCACAACGCGAAAATTCCTTCGCGCTCGGTGGTCCTGATCCAGGATGACCGGCACTTCGCCGAAAACTTCAACGAGCATTTTCGCCCCTATTGGGAGGAATGGGGCTGGCCTGTGATCAATGCTTACATTGCTTTGGATGAACGTCCCGATCTGTGGGCTGAAAATGCCGCCCTGGCTGCGGAAGGCTGGGTGGATTACCAGGCGCATGGTGTCATTCATAATATCAACATGAGCGACGGTTCCACGGACGAATTCCTCACCGGCGAACTACAAGGCGCCATCACGAATCTGCAAAAGTATTTCAACAAGACGCCGATCGCCATCATTTGGCCCGGCGGCGGATTTGGAGTTCGTCCGGTGCAATTCGCACGGAAATACGGTTATCGTCTTGGCTTCACCATCAACCCGCGCGGGCCCGTGATGTACAACTGGGTGCCGCTTGCCGATCAACCTGACCCCGCTCGGCCCGCGTATTTGGCGGAGGGACATGTCAATGACCCGCGCATGGTGCTGCCGCGTTACTGGCCCTATCAGGTGCGGTCGAACATGGATACCGTCCGCAACATTGGCAACGAGGCTGCCGCCTACGCCCAACAAAACAAAGCCACTGAACTCGAATACTACGACATCATGTGCGCGCCGACGTTAGGTCCAATCCCATAATTCACATTCCACGCGATAAGCGGTAGGCGATACGCGTATGGCATATCGCTTATCGCGTCAAAAGCAGTGTATAGATTAAACCATCCAGGGGGATGTATACTTACCCCATGGACTTCCAGCCGTACATCCCGGGCATGATTCCGGCGCAGCCGGGTCCGCTGGCGCGCTTCACGCCTCCGCTGGAGGATGGCGTCATCGCGGCATGGCTTCCGGCTCACGCCTCAGCCGGTAGCTGGGTGCTGGACCCCTTTGGATTCTCCTCCCGGCTGGTCGTGGAAGCCGCGCGCGCCGGTTATCGCGTGCTCGTGACGGTGAACAATCCCGTCACACGCTTCCTGCTGGAAATGTCTGCGGACCCACCGTCCGAGACGGACTTCAAAGCTGCTCTGGCGGACCTGGCTGCGGTGAAAAAGGGCGAGGAGCGCTTCGGCGCACATTTGCAATCGCTGTATTCCACCGCCTGCGAAAAATGCGGAACCGAAATTTACGCTGATTCGTTTCTCTGGCGCAAAGGCGCGGACGCTCCTTTTGCGCGCGTGTATACCTGCCCGCACTGTGAAGACTCCGGCGAACGGGTTGTGACCCCCGAGGATATCGAAAAAGCAAAGCAGATCGCGGCGACAGATGGCCTGCATCGTTCGCGCGCCTTCGAACGCGTGGCTGCCCTGGAGGACAGCGACCGCGTCTATGCCGAAGAGGCGATTGAGCATTACCTGCCGCGTCCGTTGTATTTTTTGACTTCGATCATCAATCGCCTCGATAGCTTGAACCTGACCCCCGAGCGACGCCGCGCCTTGAACGCCCTGATCCTGGTCGCCTGTGACGCGGGCAACACCCTCTGGGACCATCCATCTGCGCGGCGGCGGCCCAAACAGCTCAATGTCCCGGGCGAGTTCCGCGAGCACAACCTGTGGCTCCAGCTCGAGCGTGGACTCAGCCAATGGACAGAAACCGCCTCGAGTGTCGTCGTGGAAGCGTGGCCCCAGCGACTCCCGGAAAGCGGCGGCATCTGCATCTACGAAGGCCGCCTGAAAGACCTCGCCGAGGAAGTCAAAAAAGCCATCCCAATCAAGGCTGTAATCGGTTCCCTGCCGCGTCCCAACCAGGCATTCTGGACGCTGTCCGCCTTGTGGGCTGGCTGGCTGTGGGGCCGCGAGGCCGTGGAACCGTACAAGCCGGCACTGCGCCGCCGGCGCTACGATTGGGCCTGGAACGCGACCGCCTCGAACGCCGCCTTCACGCATCTGTTTGGCTTGTGTCATCTTGGGACACCCTTCTTTGGGCTGCTGACGGAACCCGAACCTTCGTTCCTCACCTCCGCCCTGACGGCCGCCAGCGCAGCGGGGTTCGACCTGCAGTCCATCGCATTGCGGACGCAACACGATCCGATCCAGCTTCTATGGACATGCGGCGAACGCTTAAAGCGCCAACCCAATGAAGCCGAAATCGAAGATGTGCGCGAGGCAATCTGCGCCCATCTGCTCGAACGCGGTGAGCCTGCCAGCTATCTGCACGTCCACGCGGCCGGACTGGTGGCGCTGGTCAAAGCGCACGCCCTCAAACAAAAGGATCAGGAATTCGATGAAGCCCTGCGCAGTACACATGCGCTGATCCAAACCGCGTTGGAAGAAGACCCGCGCTTTGTCCATTATTCAAGTGGCGAAAGCGTGGACACGGGGTTGTGGGGATGGAGTGCTGTTTATCCTGAGAGCGCTTCGACTACACCGCCAAATCCTTCGGTCGCTCCACTCCCTCAGAATGACACAAAAGAATCTTTATCCGACCGCGTCGAGATCGAGATTGTCACGTTCCTGCAGAAGCATCCAAACAGCATTTATCGTGAGATCGAAGAAGACCTTTATCCGCGCTTTCCCGGTTTGCTGACTCCGTCCATGGGCATGATCTATGCCGTCCTGTCTTCCTATGCCCAAAAAGAGAAAAGCGAATGGAGGCTGCGCGCCGAAGACCTGGCTTCTGCGCGGCGGGATGAACTCACCCGCATTACGAGCTCGATCCAGGTCATCGGCAAGCGCCTGGGATATTCTACACGCAAGCAGGACAAAAACTATCTCTGGGAACAGAATGGCAGGCTCGAGCGTACCTTTTATATCCTGGCTTCGGCATTGCTTGGGCGCGCCCTGGCGGAAACGCCATATCCGCCTGAACAGACGATCATTGTGATCCCCGGCGGACGCGCGGCCCTGGCAGCCTACAAGGCACAGCGCGACCCGTCGCTGGCAGCCCGCCTCAAAAAAGTTCAGGTTGTAAAATATCGCCTGCTCCGAACGTTGATCGACCTGCCGGTGCTGACGCGTGAAACGTTCGAAGAGCAGATCGCCGGCGATCCGCTCGAAAAATCCAAATCACAATTGATGATGTTCTGAGAATGAAAGCTTTATCGCTTTTGACCGGATGTTGTTTTTTTTCAACACAAAGTACACAACACTTGCGCCTGCGCGCAGTGCAGTTGAGGGCACTAAGGAAAACCAGAAGGTCTTGATTTCTTCTTTGTGTACTTGGTGTCCTTTGTGTTAAAAAGTTTTCCTGGTCAAAACCAGGGACCCCGATTGAAATGAACTGACAGCAGGTAGATTAATAGTTTAAATCCAACATGGCTGCAAAGGAGGCTGCGAATGATCAAGAAGCTGTTCATTATTCCCGTTTTATTGGCACTCGCTCTATCCGCCTGCAGCGGAGGAGGGACTGCGCCAACAGAGACACCTGCTGTGACCGACACGCAGCCGGCGACTGCGATCCCTGCCACGACGGCGCCTGCCATAACCGAAACGTTTACCCCCGATGGCACTGCTGTCACATTTACACCCACTGTGGGAACAGTTGCACCCACCAACCCACCCGATTGCACGAACAGCGCAGCATTCGTCGCCGATATTACCATCCCCGATGAGACCAACATTGCCGGAGGCACACTCTTTACCAAGACCTGGCGTATCGCAAACAACGGCACGTGCGTCTGGGGACCCGATTACAAATTGACCCATTACTCGGAAGAGCGCATGGGCGCACCGGATACTGTATCCCTGGGTATTACCTATCCCGGCGAAAACCTGGACATTTCGGTGAATCTGACGGCGCCGACCGGCACGGGGAGACATCAGGCTAACTTTGTCATCAAGAACCCGGCTGGCTTGATCATGAATATTGGCGATGATTCCCGTTTATGGGTGGTCATCAACGTGACGGCCGGAGGCGCGGCCACCTCCACCGCAGCTGCCACCGCAACTTCGGTCCCGGCTGCGACAATCGGTGCGGCGACCGCCGTGCGCACAACTCCCGCTGCCACGACGAGTGGTTCGGACTCTGGCACTCCTCTCTGCCTATACACCATCGACCGGACGAAATTGATGGAAGTCATCAACGAAGTCAACACATATCGTGCGGGGAAAGGCTTGCCGGCGTACACTGTGAATCCGCGACTCGCCCAGGCTGCTCAGAAGCATGCCGGCGATATGGCATGTAACCGTCTCTCCGCTCACACGGGTTCCGACGGCTCCACGCCACAGTCACGCGTCACAGCCACCGGCTACGCGGCCGCCTCCGTCTCGGAGAACGTCTATACCAGCAGCCCGCCATTTACCGGTCAGGGTGTGGTCAACTTCTGGATCACCGATACGACCAATGCAAGCGACAACCAGAATCTCCTGAGCACGACCTTCACTGAAATCGGCGTCGGCTATGCGTCCTTCAACAATTCCGGTTATTACGTGATCGTCTTTGCGAAACCATAAAGTACTCAAGCAAAACGTCCCGAAGGTTTCCCCGGATGACATGATCGAGTCATTCAAATGTCGCCCCGGCGACGCCTTCGGGACGGTGCATTTAACACCGGCTGTCTCGTTTTCAAGTAAAATTACGCCCCGTCCCGGTACAAAGCCTCGCTTAATGATGTGAAAGTAGAATCTCCGCATGAAGAAAATCTGGATATTGATCCTCGTTACCGCCCTGAGCCTTGCCTCCTGCATTAAAGTTTCTCAACAGGCAGCGACCCCGACCCCCGTTCTTTTCGTGACCGCGACCCTGCCGCCGACAAAACAGGGTTTATCCCTGCCGACAGATACACCAGGTGCTTCAGAAACTCCTGACGCCTCGACGGCTGCCGGGAGTCCCGCGGCTGCCTGCAAGGACAGCGCCATCCTGCTCGAGGATGTGACCGTGCCCGACAATTCACAGATGCAGTACGGCCAAAAGTTCACCAAGACCTGGCGCTTCCAGAATAACGGCAAATGCAATTGGAGCGGCTACACCATCGTCTTTATTGCCGGGGACCGCATGGCATCTCCAGACTCCGCCTCCGTCCCGCCAACGGAAGCAGGCAGGACCGTGGACGTGTCCGTCGAGCTGACCGCTCCCTCCCTGGACGGCGGCTATACCGGCTACTATGAGTTGAGGAACGCCAATGGCGAAACACTTGCCATCGGCGCGGAGAAAACCTTCTGGGTCAGGATCGTGATCGGGAACGTCGCCGCCGCGCCGGTCTCCACGCTGGCGCCCATGTCGATCGGTGGAGTGCCCACGGTCAAAGTGACCGGACCCGCAAGCTGCAATTACTCGACGAGCTCCTCCTACGCCAATGAGATCACCAGCCTGATCAACAACGCCCGCCTCCAAAATGGACTGCCGGCGCTGGCGGTCAATGTCCGGCTTTCCGCCGCGGCGCAGGGCCACAGCATCGACATGGCTTGTCACGGCGTCATCAGTCACACCGGCTCGGACGGTTCCTCCGTCCATCAGCGGGTTGCGGCGGCCGGCTATAGCGCCTCCCGTTCCTCGGAGATCATCTATGGCAGTGGTTATCCTCAAACCGCCTTCGACTGGTGGATGAACGATCAAATCCATCGGGATGAGATCCTGAATCCAAATGTCACCGAGATGGGCGTGGGATATGCCTACGTTTCAGACACCGCCCATGGCGGCTATTACACGGTCGATTTTGCCAGCCCATAAGAGAATGATATGATAAAAAAAATAACACTCACTTTGTTTATCCTTTTGCTTTTGACCTCCTGCATGCAGAGTCCGGAAGAAACACCCACCAGCACGCCGGTTCCTCCCGCTACATCCACTTTGCCGCCGACCCCGACGTCTGATCCGGCAACTCCTACGAGCGCAGCCCCCGCCTGCAAGGACACAGCGGTCCTCATCGCCGATGTGACCTACCCCGATAACGCGCATGTGACCGCCGGGGAGAAATTTACAAAAACGTGGAAGTTCCAGAACACCGGCGGCTGCCCCTGGACCGGTTACACCGTCGCGTTCGTCTCTGGCGACAGAATGGAAGCGCGCGACTCCGTCCCCGTGCCGGAGACCGAACCGAAAGCCAGCGTAGAGGTTTCGGTCGATCTCATCGCGCCAGCAGATGACGGCTCATACACCGCCAATTTTGAATTACGGAACGCACAAGGCAGGTCCATTCCGGTAGGGACAGAGTCCACCTTCTGGGTAAAGATCATCGTGGGCGAAGCGGAGGATCCGTTGGGTGTCAGGGGACGCATTGGTAATTGCGAGTACACGGAAAACCCGGAACTCGTGCAAGCGATGATCGACCTTGTCAACAAGACCCGCGCCGAGGAGGGTCGCAAGCCGGTGATCGTCAACGACAAACTGACCACTGCTGCCCAGGCGCATAGTCTGGACATGGCTTGCAACAGCACCAAGTCTTTGCTTCACCTTGGGTCGGACGGTTCGTATACCGGGCAGCGATTAGCAAAAGTTGGTTATACCAATTCCTATTATTTCGAGCTTCTCGGCGTTGGGTTTCCGCAGGACGCCATGACGGAATGGCGTCGCCATGAGATTACGTGGCCCGCTGTGATCGACACCTATGTGACACAACTCGGCGTGGGGTATGTGTATTCGAAAGCAAGCCGGTATGGAGGCTATTGGACGGTGATCCTGGGAGCAACAGAATGAGAAGGCTTCACGGTTATTTTGCCAACCTATAAGAAAAGCAACAATGCATGACTAAAAAAATAACACTTGCTTTCCTTCTCATCCTCCTGCTGAGTTCCTGCGTCAAGGTTGCAGGAGAAACACCGACGAGCACGCCGGTCGTTTTTGTCACCTCGACCCTGCCGCCGACGAAACCTGGATTAAGGGTGTCGACAGATGTCCCGCCTACCGCTTCTCCGACATTGGATCCGTTAAGCGCCAGCCCGACTCCCTCCTGCCGGGACAGCGCCCTCTTCGTCGAAGATGTATCCTACCCCGATAACACCCACCTGACCGCCGGGGAGAAATTCACCAAAACCTGGAAGCTTCAAAACACAGGCACCTGCACCTGGACCGGTTACACCGTCGCGTTCGTCTCCGGCGACAAGATGGAGGCGCCTGACTCGGTCCCCGTGCCCGAGACGGAAGCTCAATCCACAGTGGAGGTTTCTGTCGATCTCGTCGCGCCGGCAGATGACGGCGCGTACACAGGCAATTTTGAGTTGCGCGACGCGGGAGGCAAAGTGACCCCACTGGGCATCGAGCCGACCTTCTGGGTGAAGATCATCGTTGGCGAAGGGGACACTGCTGCCGAGCAGATCGCAGGCAACTGCACGTACACGGAAAACCCGGAATATGTGGAAACGCTGATCGACCTCATCAACAAAGCCCGCGCGGACGTGGGCCGCGCCGCGCTCACGGTCAACGAGCAATTGACGGAAGCAGCCCGGGCGCACAGCCTGGACATGGCTTGCAACAACTCTGATCGATTGATCCACAGCGGCTCGGATGGCTCGTGGACCGGCGACCGCCTATCACGCGCCGGTTACACCAACACCTATTATCTGGAACTGCTCGCCATCGGGCTTCCGGGGGACGCCATGAATCAGTGGCGCATTGAGAAGGATCAGTGGAGCACCGTGCTCAACTCCCGCGTGACGGAGATCGGCGTGGGATATGTATTTTCGAAATTCAGCGCGTATGGAGGTTATTGGACAGTGGTCATGGGAGGACCGTAAGCAGTAAATCAGTGGGCTGTATTCAGCATTCAGTGGACAGTATTCACTAGTCAGTCTCGCGTTGAGCGGGGCCGTAGGCGTAGTCGAAGCGATGGACTATCAGCAACGATGGTTTACTTAAGGTATCGCTGACAATTTTAAGCGGGAGTAAAATATCCTCACATCATGAACTTCCATTGCTCCTTCTCCGACTCCCCCAAATCCGACGATGTGGACTTCGAATCCGCATCGTCGGATTTGGGGGAGGTGCCCGTTAGGGCGGAGGGGGCAAGTCGAAAGGCGGACAAATATGGCGCGTGATGAAGAAAATAATGGAATAGAGAAGAGCATCATAGAACAGCATCACCTGGCTGAATGGGACCCTCGAAACGCAGAAAAGAAAGCAGAAAAGAAAATCGAAGAAGCGCTGAAATCTGATTTGATACAACTTTACCTCTATAGCATGGGGCTGATTGAGGTGCCAGCATCAATCGGTCAACTCACGCAGTTGGTGTCGCTAGATCTATCCAGCAATGATCTGACAACACTGCCAGAGTCGCTGGGACACCTTGTCCGATTAGAACAGTTAAAACTACAGAGAAATAAAATACATGCGCTGAATGGTTGGGTGAGCAAATTTACAAATTTAACAACTCTTGGGCTTTCAGACAATCAACTTACAGACCTTCCTTCCTCCCTCGTCCAACTTGAGCATTTGAAAGAACTCAACCTCGATAATAATCCTCTCAACCCTGAACTCGCCGAAGCTTACAAACAAGGCATTGATGGTGTTAAATCTTACCTACGCGCTAAGGTCGAAGGTGGTGAAGTTGTTCTCAATGAAGCTAAACTCATATTAGTTGGTGAAGGTGGAGTGGGGAAAACCAGCTTGTTGGCAGCCCTGCGCGGCGAACCCTGGGTAGAAAATCGCGAAACAACGCATGGAGTCGAGGTTGCTATCAAGTCACTGGTAGTAAAAGATCCCATGTCGGGTAAGCAAATCACTTTGAATGGCTGGGATTTCGGCGGGCAAAATATCTACCGCCACACCCACCAGTTGTTCTTTACCGCCCCAGCGGTCTATCTGGCAGTCTGGGACCCGCGCCGTGGGCCGGAGCAGTGCTGTGTGAACGAGTGGATCAAGATGATCAAGCACCGCGCCTTTGATGAAACCCGACATTCCGAGCGTCCGCGCATCTTAGTGGTCGCCACGAAAGGTGGGCCGAAGGAGCGTCTCGATCACATTGATGAGCAGGCATTGCGCGACGAGTTTGGTGACTTGATCTGTGGTTTCTACCACATTGACAGCAAGCCCAATGATAATGGCGTTTGTTATCAGCTTGATGAACTCAAGCAAGCCATTGCGCGCGAGGCGGCATCTATTCCCAGTGTCGGGCGCAGCGTTCCACTAAGTTGGAAGAACGTTTTGGAAGCTATTCGCAGGCGCGGTCAAAATGATCCGTATATTACTTACGAACGCTTCGAGGCGCTGTGTAGTCGCCAGAAGGTTTCAAACGAATTAGCTGCTCTATACGCCACTATTCTCAACGAACTTGGACATCTGATCTACTATCGCGGCGATGACACATTGAAAGACACTGTCATTCTTAGGCCTGATTACCTGAGCAAAGCCATAAGTTTCGTGCTGGAGGACAAAGCATCCAAAGACAATCATGGCTTGGTGGAACATCATCATCTCAGCGAGATTTGGTTCGACCCGGCGCGTCCTGAAAACGAACGCTACCCGAAGGATTTACATCCCATTTTCGTCCGTTTGATGGAGAAGTTCGACTTATCCTATCAGGTAGCCATGCCTGAGTTGTCTGCCCCACCCACCAGCCTGGTTACGCAATTGGTGCCAAACTTGCGTCCTGATGACTGGGCACAAGTTTGGGAAGGTCTTCGCTCTGGGGATGTCGAGCGCGCTCAGGTTTGCCGCATTCTCGATGCCGAAACGGGACGCACCGTCGAGGTGGATGGTCTGATCTACCGGTTGATCGTCCGTTTGCATCGCTACTCACTCGGACGCAAAAACTACTACAACAGCCGTCACTGGAAAACTGGACTACTGTTGGATGACGGCTACAATGGCCGCGCCTTCATCGAGGAAATCGGTGGGGATGTTCACGTTACTGTTCGTGCCGCTTACCCGGAGCGTTTCCTGCACCAACTTTGCACTGAAGCTCAATGGCTGGTCAAGAATTTCTGGAAAGGTTTGGATGCCAAACTGTTCGTTCCCTGTCCTACCGAAAAGTGTAAAGGTCTGCTTGAGATTGATGAAATGATGGATAACAGAAGCAACGGGCTGGACAAAATCCGCTGCTCCGTCTGCCGCAAATATCACGAAATCGACTCACTGATGGCGACCATGCAGCCCAAACCGGTTTGGGATGAGGCAGTTGCCACCCTGCGCAACGAACATCGGCAAATTCTGCAAGCGCAGGATATCGGTTTTGATCGCCTCAGTACTCAACTACGTGTGCTGATGAGTCAGGCTGATGAGCAATACGAGAATATGCTGGCGTGGCTCTCTAACCCGGCAAGAGATGGTCCGCGCCTGTTCAGTATTGAACCGGTTCAACTCGGCCACTTCGACCCAGCCAACTGGACGCATGAAACATTCAGCATCACGTTGTGGTGCGAACATGCCCGTGTCCCATTGCCAGTTCTGAATGGCAAGGATAGCAAAAAAGGTATTTACGAAATCAACCTGACACGGGAGTGGTTCAAGAAAGCCGCCCCGGTGTTGAAGGTCATAACCACTACCGCGAGTCTCGTCCTGCCAGTCGCGTCTGCTGGTCTGAAGATAGTACTTGATGAAACAATCTACAAGAAACTTGATTTTAGCAAAGAAGTCATCAACGCCTCGCTGAGCGGGTTCTCGAAGTCAACGGACTTACTTACCCAGAGTGATATGCCTAAAGAACTCCGCGCCGATGACTCATCTCTGCGCGAACTACATGCCTTCCTGCAAAAAGAAGATCCTACCTTTGGCGGTTTGAAACGCGTCCAGAACAAACGTCGCGAATTCCTCTGGGTCCACGAAAGGTTTGCAAGCGAGTATTAAACATTACTACCATGTCATTCTGAGTGAGTGGCGCCCAGGGCGCCACGACGAAGAATCTCCACCACCGAAAATACGAGACTCTTCGCTCGGAGAACACTCGCTCAGAGTGACATAATAGGGAGGTTTTATGAGCAAAGAATACTACGTTTACATCATGACGAACAAGTCGCGCACGCTTTACACAGGCGTGACAAACGATCTAATGAGACGGGTATATGAGCATAAAAACAAACTTGTCTCAGGGTTTACCAGCAAATACAACATTCAATATCTTGTGTACTATGAAGCGACTTCGAGCATCTACTCGGCGATTGAACGCGAAAAACAGATCAAGGGCTGGCTAAGAGTCAAGAAAATCGCCTTGATTGATTCGATGAACCCCGAATGGAAAGACTTGAGCGAAGAGTGGTTCATCTGAAGTACATGTCATTCTGAGCCGCGCAGCGGCGAAGAATCTCTACCACCGCAATGCGAGACTCTTCGGTCGCGGGGACGCTTCGATCGCGTAGCACTCAGCGCGAATAAAAGGCAAATTGGTAGCGGGCTGTTAGCGTTTGGATAGGTTGAAAATCTCGATTGGGGTTAATATCTGCATCGCAGGAACACTGAAGCAGGAAAATCGAAACTTTTCCTTTCCTTGCTTGTCAAACAGAATGAAAACAACGAAATCCAGAAGTACTTTTTGACAAATTTTGAACTTTTTTGAAACTCTGGTGGAATTTTCTCGTACATTTTCTATAAGCACAAAAGTTCGGGAGTAAAACTATGGTGGAAGATACTGTTATTGACCTTCAGGGAGTTAATAAGACTTTCAACGGACCGGCAGGTCCGATCCAGGCACTCAAAAATGTTTCTCTCAAGGTGTATCCGGGAGAGTTTGTAGGGGTGCGTGGACCCTCCGGGAGCGGCAAATCGACCCTGATCAATATGATCACCGGGATCGACCGTCCCACTCATGGGGATGTCCACGTCACCGGGGCGCGTCTCAATGATCTGAATGAAAACCAGCTCGCCCACTGGCGCGGCAGGAACGTGGGTGTCATCTTCCAGTTCTTTCAGCTGCTTCCCACCCTGACCGTGATGGAGAATGTCATTTTTCCCATGGAATGCTGCCGGATGTGGGCGCGGCGCGAGCGCCCCGAAAGAGCGATGCATCTCCTCGAGCAGGTCGGGTTGGCGGACCAGGCTCATAAGCTGCCGAACACCCTCTCGGGCGGGCAGCAGCAGCGGGCTGCGATCGCCCGGGCATTGGCGAACGATCCGGCTCTCGTCATGGGCGACGAACCCACCGGCAATCTCGACAGCAAATCTGCCGACAAGGTCTTTTACCTGTTCGAAGAACTGGTCAGGCAGGGCAAGACCTTCATGATGGTCACTCATGATCTGGGACTTGCCAGCCGCATCCCGCGCGTGGTCGAAGTGCTGGATGGAGACCTGTTCGACAATGGCAATGGTCACAACAATGGGAACGGTCATAAATGAACATGTCGTTCCGAAAAGTCTGGCGTGACCTGTGGCGGAACAAGGGCCGCACGCTCATGGTGATCATGAGCATTTCCGTGGGCGTGATGGCAGTCGGGATGGTGGTATCGGCAAACATACTGACACTCGGGCAAATGTCCAGATCCCATGTCGAGAGCAATCCAGCCCACGGGATGTTATGGCTGTCGGGCGTCGTGGATGAAGGCATCATTCGCGGATTGGAGCGGATTCCGAGCGTTAAGGATGTTGAGGGCTTCGCGGAGTCGAGCATCCATTGGAAAAGGACACTCGAGGGTGAATGGCAGGACGGACATATCATTACCCATGCCGATTTCGAGAGTCAAACCTACGACCGGTTGACCCTGAAGGAGGGCGCCTGGCCTGAAAGTAAAAAGATTGGGATAGAGGCAGCTCACATCGACTCCTACGGCGTTCCCGGGATGGGGGGAACCATCTATTTCGAAATCAATGAACATCCCCGTCCATACACTGTCAATGGCATTACGCGCAGCCCCTGGGAATGGCCCGCACCCTTTGGCCAGGAGGCAGCTTTTTACGTCACCCAGAAGGACTTTACCAGGATCGCAGGTTATTATGGTTTCACAACACTTCGAATCACGGTCCCCGAGTACAGCAAGGAAAACGTACAGCAGGCGATTGACGATATCAACGAAAAGCTAAAACCTCAGGGGGTATCCGTAGGTTATTCGGAGGTCCTTCATCCTGAAGACCATTATTTGCAGGATATGATCAACGGCGTGGGAATGGTGCTGGCTGTGATGGCGATTGCCTCCCTGGGGTTGAGCGTTATGCTGGTGATCAATACCATCAATGCCCTGATTGCCCAGCAGATCCCGCAAATCGGGATCATGAAAGCCGTTGGCAGTACTCGTCGTCAAATCATGACCATGTACCTGTCAGCCATTGCTGCCTACGGAATTTTAAGCCTGGTGATCGCTGTTCCCATCGGCGCGTATGCCGGGAATGCTCTGGCAAAGTGGATGTTGAATTTATTGAATGTTCCGGTGACTCCCTTTGAGATTTTGCCGAATGTGTTGCTTCTGCAAGTCCTGGTGGGACTGCTGACCCCTTTATTGGCAGGTCTGTACCCCGTATTGCAGGGGGTAGCCATCCCCGCCGCGAATGCGATCAGCCAGACCGGATTGGGGCGCGGTCACTACGGGCGTCACCTGCTCGACCGCCTGATCGCCGGAATACGCGGCATCCCTGTTATGGCAGCCCTCTCTTTGCGGAACACCTTCAGGCGCCCCGGACGTGTGGTCCTCACACTGCTGACCCTGACTGTATCCGGTGCTGTCTTCATCATGGTTTACAGTACCCAATATTCCTTCGAGCGGACTCTCGATACGATCTTTGCCGGGTTCGGTTACGAGGTGCAGATCAACTTCGAACACTTACAGCGGATTGACGAAGCGATTCCGCTGATCGAATCCCGCCCCAATGTAAAAAATGCAGAAATGTGGGTATTTCGGACGGCGAATGCAAAAATCCCCGGAGCCGAGGGTCCCGGCAGTGAATACGAAGTTTATGTGCGCGGTGTCCCCTCCGAATCGCCAATCTTCAAACCGCGCCTCACCGCCGGGCGGACGCTCGATCCACAGGACAAGCAGGCTATTTTGTTCAATCAAAAGCTGGCAGGGAAAATGGGGGTTGGCGTTGGCGACGAGATCATCATCGACCTGCCGGATGTTGGCGAAACGCGCTGGACCATTGTCGGATTGGTATTCGATCTAAATGGCCGCGACCAGAATACAGCCTTTGCCAATATCGACACACTCAACCTGGCTTTGCACAACGTGGGCAGAGCCGCGGTGGCAATGGTCCAGGGCACCGATCAAAGCCTGGCGACCCAGCAGGCAATCGAAGCCGATCTCATCGCGTTCTTCGATGCCAGGAGAATGAAAATCGGTTATTCCGATGTAGCGACAGAAGACCGTAACAATGCCAGCGCTCAATTCAGCATCCTGACCCAAGTCCTCATGCTGATGACCATCCTGATGGCGGTCGTTGGCAGCATGGGTCTCTCGGGCACGCTCTCCATCAACGTTCTCGAGCGCCGGCGAGAGATCGGCGTGATGCGCGCAGTGGGCGCTTCTTCACGAGACGTTGGTTTCGTTTTTACCGGTGAGGGTCTGATGCTGGGTCTCACAAGTTGGATCTTTGCCCTGCCCCTCGGACTCGGCGCCGGTCCCGCGTTCGTCCTGGCATTGGGAAAGGTGATCGATTTCCCCGCGGAATACTACCCTGCTACGCACGGCGTTTGGATCTGGCTCGGGATCGTCATCGTGCTTTCGATCGTTGCCAGTTGGGTTCCTGCCCGCCGGGCAACCCGCATCAGCGTCAACGAAAGCCTGGCGTACGAATAATGTGAAGCCCCTGAAGATTGAACTCTTCAGGGGCTTCTGCTTACTGAATACTGTCCACTGATCACCGCCTACCTCCCCCACCTCGGCTGCCAATCGGAAATGGAGTTGGCTGTCAAGCGCGTCACGCCTGTCCCGTCGGGGCGCAGGATGTAAATCTCGTTGTTCCCATCCCGGAAGGAGGTGAACGCGATCCATTCCCCATCCGGCGACCAGCTGGGACCAAGGTTATCGCCTCCATTGGTGAGTCTGACCAGCCCCGTCCCGTCCGCGTTGATCACATAAATATTGCGGTCGCCAATCGGTCCGGCATAAAACGTCAGCTGCCTGCCGCCCGGTGACCAGCTGCTGCGCCCGCCCATATCGGGCAGGTTCGTGAGCTGGTGGACTTCGGAGCCATCGCGTTCCATCACGTACAACTGGCGCTGCCCGGTCCGCGCAGAAGCGAAGGCGATCAATATGCCGTTCGGCGAATAGGTGGGATCAATATCCTCGGGACCCTCGGTGAGCGGGTGCGCGTTTTTTCCGTCCAGGCGCATGACCCAGATTTGCTGCTTGCCCCCCGTCTGATTCGTAAAGACGATCCTTTCATCCGTGGGAGAACGTTCCGGCGCGTACAGGCTGCCAATCCCCCCGGTCAGGCGCCGCAGCTCTTTGCCTCGGATGTTCATGGAATAAATATCAAAATTTCCGGTGCGGCGGGAACTGAAGTAAATCTGTTTCCCGTCAGGCGAAAGAGAGGCATAAAAAGCGGTCGCTTCGAACTCGGTCAGTTGTTTGCGGCCCGAGCCGTCGGCGTTCATCAGGCAGATCTGATCGATCTGCTTGATGAAACAGGTAAACACGATCTTGCCGGTCGGGGGCGAGCTGCCGAATTGAGGGACGGGCGAAGGAATCTGGCTGGTGGGGGCAAGCGTTCCCGCTTGCACGGGCGTAATTGTCACTGTCGCAAATCCCGGCGGCAGCAGGGTCGGCGTGGCAAATTGAAAGAGAGCCGTCGGGCTGGGACCAGGCGTGAGCGTGGACAAGTTGCCGACTGCCAGCGATGTGGAAGTAGTCCGCGCTGTGGGCGGGTTCTGCCAGGCGAAGAAAAAGCCGCCCACCAGAATGCAAAGCACGATCAAGCCACAGCCCAATCCGCCGAGCAGGAATTTATCAAAAACAGGGTTGAATTTTTCGGGAGGTTTCATCGGGTTGACTCATTCCAAATGAAGAATAATTTCTCGATCTATGAATAAAGACTCAAAATGGATGCGCTATGTTCCAGTCCCGGAATAATACTTCAATCCAAACTGCCAGAAACGATAGCCAAGGAAAAGCAGGAACGCCGCGACGAACGGTCCAAACCAGGCGATACCCCCCACGTCGCGGTTCAGCGACTCGATCAGCGTCAGGTCCCACCACAGCTGTGTCCGCTGGCGGTGCGGATCGCGCTTCAGCACCCGGACGCTGCCGCTCGTCGGCATCAGGACACCCGTCAGCATCTTGAGCGTGGTGGACTTTCCGGCGCCGTTCACGCCGATATAGCCAACGATCTCGCCCGGGTCCACGTTGAAAGCGATCCCATCGACCGCCGTCTTCGGTATTGCGGCCGGAAAAGTCCCCTGACATTTTTATTCCTTCGAATAAGTTCACACAGGGAAATGATTCTACCGCGTAAAAGCAAATAAAACAAAAAGCGACGTATCGGTTCGACGCGTCGCTTCGAACAGGACACAGATGCAAGTGGGTATTTATTATTTTACTAACTGATGTTACGCAGGCAAAGTGCTTTCACCACGGAGAACACAGAGTCCACGGAGATTTTCAAAGAGTTTTCTCTGTGTTCTCCGTGCACTCCGTGGTGAAACTGCGTAAGGTAAGTTACTAATCCTTTGGCTCCAGCCATTCGACCGGAATGTACAATGCCATCGGTCTCGCCAGCCCGGCAAAGTCCCGGTTCCGCACGGAAAAGAACGGGCTGTAAACAATCCCTTTGGGTGAATCACCAAAGTGGTTGCTTTTATAAGCACAGAAGCAGCGATGCACCAGTCCCTCCGCCAGCAGCTCATCCAGGGGGCGGCCCCAATCAGAGGTCCGGAACCCTTGCAGTCGCGCCATCTCCGCCTTGCGTATGACGCCATCCCGAAACTTTGCCTGGATCATCTCCGTTCCAAGGACCTGCACCAGGTTCCCCCCAAGCGCAAGCGTTCCCCACCGAATACGAGACGCGCTCTGCCACTGATCACCAGGTTCGTCGAAGAAATAGATCGTGCCGCGAAACTTACACAGCCAGTTCATTTTTTGAGAACGCCAGTCCTTTCTTTTGGCTACATAATCATCCTCGATCTGCATGGCTTTCAGCTTCATGACCTCACTATGCGAGATGCGAATGAAATTCGAGATGGCTCCAAATTCCTTATTCCCATCGTTGTACAGACCAACAGCCTGAAAGTTCGTCGTGTTCACCTGGTTCACATCGAACCCATACTTCTTCATAACAGGGTCACCCCACTTCCGCACCTGGTAGAGTTTTGAATTGGTCCCGGCAAGCAGACTCTTTTGCCATTCCACAAATTCCGCCAGAGGTTTCGAGGCATTTATGATCGTCTCAGGGTCGACAACGATGACTGGTTCTTCTACGATCTTTGCATCGGCCTTCTTTGCGCTCGTCTCCTGTTCCTTCCTAATCTTTTTGACCATCTTGCTGATCTCCCACTTCTTCCATCCCGAAATTCCAGCCAACTCACCGGAGAGTTTGTTCACTGCTGTCCCAAATTCGAGACGTCTCTCGATTTCCGCACGCAGGTGTGGCTCGATCCATTTTTCGGCGATAATCAGCTTTTTGATTCTGCTGAGGATCTCATGCTGCTTCCAACCCGACTGTTTTGCCAGTTCAGCAGCGATTTTATTTGTGGATTTTACGGTGTTACGTTTCTCCCTGATCGCCGCAAGCAACTGCTCTTCTGTCCATTTTTCAGCAGCAATCAGCTTTTTCAGGACACTGAGCACCTCGCGCTGCTTCCAACCCGATCGTTTTGCCAGTTCAGCAGCAATTTTATTTGTGGATTTTACAGTTTTGCGTTTCTCCCTGAGCGCCGCAAGTAGCTGCTCTTCCGTCCATTTTTCAGCAGCGATCAGCTTTTTCAGGACACTGAGCACCTCACGATTCTTCCAACCCGACTGTTTTGCCAGGTCAGCAGCGATTTTGTTTGTGGATTTTACAGTTTTGCGTTTCTCTTTGAGCGCCGCATACAGACGCTCTTCTGTCCATTTTTCGGCAGCGATCACC
>JAFGCG010000192.1 GCA_016932715.1 Anaerolineales bacterium | reverse complement strand
GTGGCCCTTTGTGTCCTTCGTGGTAAATTCAGAAATACTCTCTTAGATGAAAACACCTTCTGCGCGTTCCAGGAACATTCCCATCCCGGCTTTCCCCAGCCATTCTTTCCCATCCACGATCAATTGCCCGCGCAAAAACACTTTTTCGGGCATACCCGTTAATTCCCAGCCTTCATACAAATTGTAATCCGTGCGCTGGTGCGAATGCGCGACACCATACTTGACTTTCTTTTCCGGGTCCCAGATCACGATATCTGCATCGGAACCCGGCAGCAACGCGCCCTTGCGCGGATACAAGCCAAAGATCCTGGCAGGGTTGGTACTGTTGTAGGCGACGAATTGATTCGCCGTGATCTTCCCGGCGCGCACGCCGCAGGTCCACATCACGGGCAGACGGTCCTCCACGCCGGGCAATCCATTCGGGATTTTGGTGAAGTCGTCTTTGCCCAATTCCTTGCCGGGGATGGCAATCTCGTGTCCCTCGTAGACGATGGGCTGGGTCCCGTTAAAAAAGAACGGGCAATGGTCCGTGCCGATCGTCTGCAAAAGCCCCTCCGACAGGCCTTCCCACAAACGGGCGTTATCCGGGGCTGTGCGCATCGGCGGGGAACAGATCCACTTGGCGCCATCGGGCCGGCGCAAATCCTCGATCGTGAAGAATAGATATTGCGGGCAGGTCTCCCCCATCGCCTTGACGCCGCGCTCGCGCGCGTACTTCAACATGTCCACTTCGCCGCCCTGATTCATGTGGACGATATACACGCTCGCTCCCGCCGCGGACGCCATGCCTGCCACCCTCAACGTCGATTCGACTCCGCCCCAGCCGGGTCTCGTCAACGCGTGCCATTCGGGCTCCCAGTAACCAGTCTTCAGTGCCTCAGTAACCAGTGTCTCGATCACATCGCCGTTCTCGCAGTGCGCCATCACCAGCATGCCGTGATCCCTGGCAATTTGCATGGCTTTGAAGATGCTGCCATCGTCAAGTCGCAGGTTTCCGTTGTAGGCAGTAAAGACTTTCAGCGTGGTGATGCCCATCGCGCGCAGAGAAGGAATTTCCCTGGCAATCTTCTCATCGAACTGTGTCAGGTTCATGTGGAAAGAGTAATCGATCGCAGCTTTGGCGGATTTTTCGAGCCACACATCCACGGAACGCTGGAAGCCCTCTTGTTCCAAGACAACGAAATCCATTACCGTTGTCGTCCCACCGAACGCCGCGGCTTTGTGGCCGGTGTAATGATCGTCAGACGAGACGGTCCCAAACATGGGCAGATCGAAATGGGTGTGAGGGTCGATCCCGCCCGGCATGACGAGTTTGCCGGTCGCATCGATGACCTGCGCGTTCGGGTGCCGGAGATCCCTGCCAATCAGGGAGATCTTTTCATCTTCAATGAGAATGTCTGCTGCGAAGGTTTCGGAGGCGGTGAGGAGGGTGCCGTTTCTTAGGAGAGTAGTCATAGTAGGATCCAAATGTACTAAAAGGGCCAAATGTACCAGAAGAGTCAAAGGGACAAAGGTTTATTTTCAGTTGAGCGATTCGATCAGGCGGTGAAGTAAAAAACCCGTTTCAGCGCGGAGTGATTCTGCTCGCTCATAGTCAGATGGACTAATATAGGTCAAGTCCTGCGCCAGAATCAGGTAATATTCAGCTTCTGCCAATGAACCCTGCGCAATATTAAGATAACGTCTAAATTGACCCTGCCCGCCAGCAGCATATCCTTCAGCCACATTCGCTGGAACAGAAACCATTGCCCGCTGCAATTGGCTTTTCAATCCGAACAGTTCATGTTTTGGGAAGTTTTCCGTCAGTCTATAGACCAGCAAAACCAATTGATGAGCCTTCTGCCAAACAAGCAATTTACGAAAGCCCTTTCCGGTTCGATCAACCTTCTCGATCATCATTTCCTCCACTATTTATCTATCCAAACCCTTTGGCTCTTTTGGAACATCTGCCGCGTATGGCTCCTGCACTTCCTTGATCCCCAGGAGCGCCATCAACACCTCCGGCGGCACATCGGCTTCAGGCAAATCGGTTTTATATAGCTGTTCGTTTTCCGCCCGCTCGCGCAGGGACCGCCACAAGATCTGCCGTTCCTCACCGTCCACGACAAGGTCATGGAGTGTTTTCGCTCTGAGCAGGTATTCACCTGTGGTATACAAAAACGTGATCCGCTTCCACTTGCCCGCGACGACCGGTTCTTTTAGTTTTTCCAAGCCGCCTACTTGAATTTTGTAATACTCTTCTTTGGCGCGGGGATGATGCGGTTCATCCTTCAACAGTTCGAGGCGCGTCGTCAATTCGTGGCCGTGCACCTCAGAGATGTATTCGATCCGTCCGCCGCGCGCGCCAAAAGCCGAGGTCTGGTAAAAAGCCAGGTAGTCCACCGCGACAACTTTCGGGGCCGTGCGAAGCGGGATGCGATACCATCCCAAAAGGCGCACGATCTCCAGATCCCGCGGCGTGGGCAGAAGGCAAACGAGGATGAGGTCGGTTGGTTTAAGCATCGAGTTTATTATAAATGAGCGGGCGAGGAGTTCCTCGCCCGGACACCCCTATTGCTTCGTTCCGCATTCTGCGCAGAACTTGGCACCTGCTTCCATCTGCGCGCCGCAGTTCTTGCAGAACTTCTCGGTCGCCAGCGGCTTGCCGCACTCGGGACAGAACTTCCCGCCGCTGACCTTTGCTCCGCAATGCGGACAAGATGCTACGATCTTCTGCTTGAATTTATCCGCAGACACGTACTCTACGGTTTCAGCCTTTTCCTGGGCATCCCGAATGGCAGCCTGGACCTGGATGGAGGAGTACTCCTCTTCCAGGACAGGGGCGCAATCCTTGCAAAAATTGCGGTCATCATTCCAGCAGTCATCATCCACCCAGTGGCCGCAGCGTTTGCATTTGTGGAAGTGAGGCCGGGCTTCCTCGACCGCGAGCGCGAAGGCATTGTCATGCGCCTTCTCCCACCCCGCCGAACGGACGTTATGAGCCGCGTTCGCCGCGCTGCCGAAGACTCCGCCAAAGAGGTTGCTGGCCGCGTCGAGCGCATTCGCCACCGTTCCCAGCGTGGAAGCCTGAAACTCGGTCTGGTAGCCGTTGCCACAGCGGTCGCAAGAGAACTCAAACTGAAAACCGGCATCCGTACTCAGATCATTGTAATTCCGGGTAAATTGAATGAGCGCCATGAGACCTCCTTGAAGGTTATGCCATGATTCTAGCACCAATTTCAAGTTGAAAACAGTTCGTAGAAAAGTGACGGTCACCTTCGCGAAGGTGACCGTCACTTCAATTACACCAGTCCAACTTCCTTGTTGAACTCCACGATCAGTTCGTCGATCTCATCGGCCTGCTTCTGGACATCGGTCCAGTAATTCGGCTCATACCATTGCGCCTGGATCTCTTCGTAGGTGCGGCCCTGTTGTTCGACCCAGGTGTAATATTTCAGGTTGTGCACGCGGCGGCGGTCGGTGTAGCGCAGTTCCAGCATGTTATCCGTGGACTGACCCTGCAAATAGCGGGCGAAGTCCGCCGCGGCGTCCTTCTCCGTGTATTGACCGTATTCCTGGTGCATTTCGCGGAGGCGCGAGTGATAGAGTTCCATCGAGTCGGTCAGGACGGTGAGCATGATGTCGTTTTCGGTCAGCTCATAGTATTTGGCAGCTTTGATGGCAGTGAGAACATTGGAGATGCTGGAGAAACCCAGCAGGTCCAGTTGACCGACGATGCTCTCGGGCACACCTTTCTCGACCAGATAGGCACGCCCCGTCTCTTCGTTGAAGAGGCGCGCGAGGTTGACTACGGCATTGTCATCGATCGCAACGATCATATCTGTGTTCTTGGTGTTGTGGATCCACGGTACGTGCTTATCGCCAATGCCTTCGATTCGGTGCGCGCCAAATCCATTTTCGAGCAGCGTGGGGCACTGTAACGCTTCGCTGGCAACGATCTTGCTGTCAGGGAAAAGTTTCTTCATGTAATCGCCGCTGGCGATCGTCCCCGCGGAACCTGTTGCGGATGCCATCCCGCGATAACGGTCGTCTGGACCCATGACTTTCTTCAACACTTCTTCCATGGCGTGACCGGTCACTTCGTAATGCCAGAGATAATTGCCGAACTCATCGAACTGATTGAAGATCATCAGGTCCTCACCTGAGTTCCTCAATTCCCAGCATTTATCGAAAATTTCTTTAACATTTGATTCCGAGCCTGGTGTTTTGATCGTCTCGCCAGCAACTGTAGCAAGCCAATCGAATCGTTCCTGAGACATCCCCTCGGGCAAAATCGCGATGGAATCACATGCCAACAGAGTCGAGTCATACGCGCCGCCGCGGCAGTAATTGCCGGTGGAGGGCCAGACTGCTTTCTGGGTCGTCGGGTCGAACTGACCCGTGACCAGGCGCGGCACCAGACAACCGAACGCCGCGCCGACTTTGTGCGCGCCGGTCGGGAACCACTTCCCCACCAGCACGATGATGCGCGCCGGGACACCCGTCAGCGAGGAGGGCAGCTCCAGGTAATTGACCCCACTAAAAGTCCCGCCGGAAGCGATGGGTTCGTTCTTCCAAGTAATACGAAACAGGTTGCGTGGATGAATGTCCCAAAGTCCAATGCTCTTCAATTCATTCTTGATTTTTGCAGGGACTTTCGAAGGGTCCTTCATCTCGGCAAATGTGGGAATAATGATATTGCGTTCTCTGGCTCGCTTGATGGCATTCGCCCGGCGAGATTTTTCAACGGTCAGGTCAATGGTTGTCATGCATTTCTCCTGGACAAAGCGTCGCCGTGGCGACATTGTCAGACAACTTGTATTATACCCTCCTTGTCACAAATTGTGAAATTTGTGACAACGGGTATTGTATATCTCACAATCAGTTCACTCACAATATTTTTTAGCTTTGAAAAGGTTTTCATCAAAAGGATAGAGCATATCCAACACAAGATGCTCCTCTTCCCATGGAATGTAGTATTGCTTTACTCTCTCCACCTCGGACCACTCCAACTCATGCCAGCCACGGATATTGCGTTCACGACCCTGCAGGCGTGAGTGGTGGAGAGATTCGTCTGAGCAGATGCACTCGATCACGCGCCAATCTGCGCCATATTGCTCCGACAATTGTCGCCACGTGCTGCGGATGGTTTGTGTGCCTGCCACGCTGTCGAGGATGACCGATTGTCCCAGCCTGAGCTGTCGTTCTGCCAAAACCGTCAACAATTCATATCCGGCGAACCCCAGCGATTTATCCTCTGAAACCGGTTTCAGACCGCTTCGCAGCAGTGCCGCTTCCAGCCAATCCTTTGCAAACACCGGAATACCCAGGTCTCTTCCCATTGCTCCTGCCAGCATGCTTTTTCCTGTTCCCGGCAGGCCGGAAAAGATGATCAATTTCATGTCGTCTCCACTCGTACCACCCGCATTTTCCTGAGTAGGTATACTGTCTTATTCTCATTCAGGGTGTTTTATCGTATTACTATATCATCCGGCACCCATAAGGAGAACCCATGAAGCCCAAAGCAACAGGTACGCTATCAGGCTGTATTGTCTGGATCATTGCGTTTGGAATACTGAGTTCCTGTATTCTCCCGATGGCGATGATAATTGGCGGCTTTACCTCCGTCAGCAGTTTTGCCATGCAAACGCTTGAACCCGTGATCTGTCCCGATGGAACAACGGCAAAACCTTATTCGTATGCCACCACAACCACCGACGAATATGGGAATTCCCAGCCGAGTACTGCTTACGAACTGCATTGCGTCGATGCGAATGGCGTCGTTGTGAAGGAAGATCCTATTCTATACGCATTCGTGTGGATTGGAATCCTCGCGCTGATTGGTCTGGTCATTGCTGCCCTGCTTGCATTTGCACTGGCAGCGCCTGCAGGTGCATTGATTGCAAAGTTTCTGAATCGAAGACAAAGATCTAATGTAGAGACAAATATCGAACCTGAATAGAATTTTTATAATGAACCTGTAAACTCTTTTTAATGTAAAGATCTTTTGTTCATAGTATGATGGGTCCATAACAGAGAAAGGAGGTACCCATAGAGACACCCCCAAAAATCCAGACAGAAGGTAGGACCGGGGTGCCCTAGACTGGTCAAGCTCCGCTTTGCGCAGAGCGTCCAGACGTTCTCCGAACGAAGAAGGATGCAATCCCCGCTCCTGACCGGAAAGCAAAAATATTGACGGATGGGTAACACCCATCCGTCCTTTTTTTAATACTGATTTGTCCAGATCGGTGCGGGAAAGCACCTTCTACACGAAGATCCCGAACGTCATTGCTTCGCGGCTCGCCGTGACAAAATGTGTTTTTTATAAAGAATGTACTAACCACCTGACAGTTTCAAAACGGGACGCAGAAAAACGCTGAAAGCGCTGAGAAAAGGACTTAAAGATCGAGAGTCAGTCCCAAAAACCTGCGTGAATCTGCGTTCATCAGCGTCCAAAATCCAAAGTGTCAGGTGACTAGAGAATGTAGTGCTTTATTCATTCTATCCAACCCTTGCTTGAGAACCTTACGGGAAGTGCCGAAGTTAAGACGTACACATCCCTCGCCATTCCCTCCGAAAATCTTCCCATCACTGAGAGCCACTTTTGCTTTTTTCAGGAAAAATTCATAGGGAGATCCCTCCAGGTTCAATTGTGTGAAATCCAGCCAGGCAAGATAGGTTGCCTTTGGTACAGTTATGCGCACCCCGGGCATGTTTTTTGTCACATACTCGACCAGAAAGTCACGATTGTCTGTCAGGTAGCTGCGCAGTTCCTGCAGCCATCCATCACATTGACCGGAAAACGCGACTCGTGCCGCACGAAGTCCCAGGCTGGCGACGTGCAACCGCAAGTGCTGTACGACCTGTATATATCGATCACGAAGCTCTTTATCCGGAATGATCGCAAAGCCGCAAAACAAACCCGGCACATTGAATGTTTTCGAGGGGGCAATCAGAGTGATCGTATTCTTTGCGATCTCTGGAGACAACTTTGCCAGGGGAGTGAATTTCGTATCCCCGAGCAGCAACTCGGAATGGATCTCGTCGGAGATGATCAACACCTTGTTTTCGATACAGATTTCCGCCATCCGCAATAAATCCCTGCGCGCAAAGACGATCCCCAGCGGATTGTGGGGGCTGCACAACAGGAACATGCTCGCATGCCTGACCCGCTTTTTAAAAAGGTCCCAGTCAATTTCATAACGCAGGAGGCTGCCCCGCACATGTTCGATAAAAGGCGCCTCGATCTGCGGAATCGACACATTGTTTTTCACTTCATGAAATTCATTGTAAACAGGTGGCTGGACGAGGTAGCCTGTGCGTCTTTCCCCTCTACCACGGGGAGAGGGGGCAGGGGTGAGGGGCGAACCGAAGGCGCGCGCCGCCACATTGAATCCGCTCACGATGCCGGTGACCGGCACGACGGATTCAGGTTTGACCTTCCAGCGGTATAAGCGATCCATGCGCGCCACGACCGTTTCCAGCAGCGTGTTCGACGCCAATTCATATCCCAGCACACCCTGGTGTACAGCACTGCGCAGCTCATCCAAAATGGGTTTGGGCGCAGGGAAATCCATGTCCGCCACCCACATGGGAAGTACATCCTCCGGATAGTACGTCCATTTGTTCAGGACACCTGGCGTGCGGCGATTTGGAGTACGGTCGAAGTTATAAGGCATATTGTCCTCGTAAGTGGCGGCTTTCCTATGGGCTTCGCCCGGCTCGACCACCGATGAGAGATTATAGCCATAATTTTCTTTTGGTGGACCGGCATAAAAAGACACGACCGGTGTGGTCGTGTCCTGGCAAATAAATCAGCAGCTTGTATGCGGTCAAACCATCCGACGGCGGACCAGGCTGAAGAGGGCAAGTCCCAGCATGAGGGCAGCCGCGCTCCACGCGCTGACGACGACCATCGGCGCGGAGGTCTGTTTGACCGCGATCCCGGCGAACGCCCAGACCAGCACGGCAAGATATCCCACGTCGCGCCGCGTCAACGCCATTGCCAGGCCCAGCAGAGAGGCAACTGCCAGCATGATCACTGCCCAGGTTTGGGCAGCGATGCCAAACCCGTCCCAGCCGACGAAGTACAGCCAGGAGGTGATGTTCGCGACAGTAGCCACCGTGATCCAGCCAAGGTAAACGCTGAAGACGACATCGACGGACCAGTACTCAGCGCGTGTCACAGAGGAACGATTTACATTCAGCCGGAGATAACTTGCAATCAGCAATCCCAGCAACGCTAACATGACCAGCACGCTCAAACCGAACAGGTTGTAGTGCCAGCAGAAGAGCCAGGCGGCATTAGCAAGATTGCTGAATGCGAACAGATAACCGAGCCGGCGCAGACGCGGGCTTTCTTTCTGTGACGGCAGAAATTGAAAAATGATGAAGGCAATCCAACCGAGGTAGATGACGCTCCAAATGGAAAAGACGTAACCGGCCGGAACGAAATAGACCTGAAATCGATCGGATATTTCGCCGGTATCCTGTCCGTTGAGCGGCAGCGTGACTGCCAGGACGTTGATCGTGAGAGCCAGAACAGCGGTCAAAAGATTGGCGATCTGGCGGATGGTATCTTTGGACATGCAAATCTCCTTGTTTCTATGAATGCGAATTGATTGGCTACAGGTTCAACATCAGTGCCGGGATACGGGCGACTTTGCCCCAGGCGCTGAGAGAGGCGCGGCGGGTGAAGACATCGTAATCGTGCTTCTCGATCTCGTCCAGGATGCCCTGATAAAAAACAGACGCGGCGCCGACGGCAAGCTGCCCTTCGCGTTCGAGCATCCTTATGCCCGCCCAGGATTCAGTATAAAGCTGACGAGTACGCTCAATCTGGAACTTCATAAATTGACGCCAATTGTCCGTGATGCGACCGTCCGCAATATCTGATTCCTGAATGCCATAAAAAGCAAGTTCCTCGCGGGGAAGATAGAGCCGTCCGTTTTTGTAATCCTCCCCCACATCGCGCAGGATATTGGTCATCTGCAGCGCCACGCCAAGCTTGATCGCGTAGGGAACGGCTTCCGGGTGGTTGAAGCCTACAATGTACATGCTCATCAGTCCCACCGTCGAGGCGACACCGTAACAATAGGTGGCAAGCTCCTCGAAGGTCTGGTAGCGGGATTGGGACAGGTCGCGCGCGACGCCGTCGATCAATTGCAGGGCATAATGGCGTGGGATGTGGCAACGGGCCAGGGTATCGGCCCATGCGGCGGCGACCCGATCGTGATCGGCGAACGAGGCGGTCTCCACCGTCCCGCGCCAGTACTCCAATCGGGAAGCCTTTTTGGCATCCGAAGGTTCATCCACAATATCGTCCACGGTCCGGCAGAAGGCATACAGGGCGCGGACTGCGGAGCGTTTCTCCTCAGGGAGCAGCCCGGAAGCAAAATAAAAGGACTTGCTGTGCTGGGCGGTGATCTTCTCGGCCTGTTTGTAGGCTTTGCGCAGGGAGGCATCCCCAGCCCAGTACGAAAAGAAGGGGCGCGTGCGCGGGTGCGGAACGCTGCCGGCGAGGGCAAGAAGCTGGTTTTCCCAATTGGCTTGTGCTTGCATGGCGAACCTCCAAAATTTGTGTTGGGCATATTGTACAGGTTTCGTCCGTTTTGTCAAGGTTTTGCAAGGAAATATCTTGACAAATTATGGACAACGTGTATAATCAAGGGGACTCAGTGGTTGAGACGCAAGCAGTCGAAACCACCACTAAGCAAATTTTTACCTACAGGTGGTCGAGACCACCTCAGAAAATGGAGATTTAATGCAAAAACCAACTGCTCTTGTGATCGGCGCCGGAATCGGCGGGATCACCACCGCCGCCCGGCTCGCCAAAAACGGATACGAGGTGACCGTGCTGGAGAAGGAATCGGCACCAGGCGGGCGCGCCAACCAGATCGTACGCGACGGTCACCGCTTCGACATCGGTCCGACGCTCTTCCTCATGCCCGAGATCTGGGAGGAGACCTTTGCCGCCCTCGGCGAACGGATGAGCGACCATCTCGAGCTCAAACGCATCGACCCCACCTACAAGGTCCACTTCGACGATGGCTTGCAGTTGGAACTAACCTCGAATATCGGCGAAATGCAGGCGCAGCTCGAAAAAGTAGAGAAGACTGCTTTTACCGGTTTCCTAAACTACATCGCGGAAGGAGGCAAACATTACAAGATGTCGGTGGAGAAATTCGTAGGACGAAATTTTTACAACCTCTTCGAATATTTCTCGCTGGGGAACCTCCCCCTCCTCTTCCAGCTCAAGGCATTACAGAAGCACCATGCCAACGTGAGCAAATACTTCAAGGACGACCGACTCAAAGCGGCTTTCACCTTCCAAAATATGTATCTGGGATTGAGCCCCTACGACGCGCCCGCGACCTACTCCCTGCTGCAATACACGGAGCTGGCCGAGGGCGTCTGGTATCCGATGGGCGGCATGTACGCGGCGATTCAGGCGCTTGTGAAGGTCGCGGAAAAACTGGGTGTGAAGTTTATTTACAACGCGCCAGTCAAAAAGATGAAGGAGGAAAGAGGAAAGATCAGTTTGATTATCACAGAAGATGGACACGAGTTCACCGCAGATATTTTCATTGGTAACGCGGACCTTCCTTACATCTACAAAGAGTTGCTGCCGAAAAACAAGGAAGCCAGGAAACTCGAAAACAAACTTTATACCTGCTCAACGATCATGTTCTACTGGGGCGTGGACAAGGAATATCCGCAGATCGCGCACCACAACGTCTTCCTCGGCGGCGATTACAAAGCTTCGTTCGATCGAATCTTCAACGATCACACACTGCCCGAAATGCCATCGTTCTACGTCCATGCGCCGGCGCGCACCGACTCAGCCGCCGCGCCCAAAGGACAGGATACACTTTATGTCCTCGTGCCCGTCGGTCACCTCGAGGCGCGTTCCGAACAGGATTGGGAAGCGCTCGTGGACCGTGCCCGCGCAACCGTGTTCAACCGTCTCGCCAAAGAGATGGGCGCGCACGACCTCAAAGAACATATCAAGTTCGAGATCGTGTACCAGCCCAAAGTCTGGAAGGAACGCTTCAACCTCGAAAAGGGCGCCGCGTTCGGGCTGAGTCACAACTTCTGGCAGGTCGGTTACCTCCGCCCGCAGAATCGCCACAAGGAATATAAGAATCTCTACTTCACCGGCGCCTCCACACATCCGGGCACCGGACTGCCGATCGTTCTGCTTTCAGCCCGGCTGACCACAGAGCGAATCCTGAAAGAAGCAGGTACAATATCTGTACAAAACATGGTCAAGGCACTCGCCCAGGCGCGAGCCTGAAAAGGAAAATAATGATCAGCACTACACCCGCTTTCAACCTCAAAGTTGTCCTCAAGGAAACCGGCATCGCTGCCGATACGCTGCGCGCCTGGGAGCGCCGTTACGGACTCCCTATGCCGCAGCGCAGCGCGGGTGGTCATCGCTTGTATTCACAGCGTGACATCGAAACGATCAAGTGGCTGATCAAGCGCCAGGCGGAGGGCCTCTCCATCTCCCGCGCGGTGGACCTGTGGAACGAACAGCTCGTCTCCGGCGCGGACCCTCTGGCGGGTCCCGTTCCCCCGGGCAACCTCCCCGCTGCGAGCGCGAACCTCGAAAGCCTGCGCCGCGACTGGATCGACGCCTGCCTGAACTTCAGTGAATCGAACGCCGAGCAGACCCTCAATCAGGCATTCTCCATGTTCCCTGTGGAAGCGGTCTGCACCGAGGTCCTGCAAAAAGGACTGTCTGAGATCGGTGACCGATGGTACGAAAACCGTGCCAGTGTACAACAGGAACATTTTGCATCGGGACTCGCCACCCGCAGGCTGGATGCGCTGCTGAGCGCCTCGCCCGCGCCCACGCGCAGTCAAACTGTAATTGTTGGCTGTCCGTCGGATGAATGGCACACGTTCACGCCATTATTACTTGCCCTTCTTATCCGCCGCCGAGGCCTGAATGTTCTCTATCTGGGCGCCAATGTACCTGTTTCGCAATTCACAGACACGGTAAAGAATGCCAAAGCCGATCTGGTTGTGCTCGTCGCGCAGCATCTCATCAGCGCAGCCACACTAAAACATACCGCCCTGGTACTTTCCAGCCAGAAAATCCCGGTCGGGTTTGGCGGGCGGATTTTCAACCTGCGACCAGGACTCTCTGATTCCATTTCGGGTTATTTCCTGGGCACCGACCTGATCGGCGCTCTGGAAGAGATCGAAACGATGCTGAATGGCCAACTGAAGAAACGCGAGCCGAAAAGCATATCTCAGGCGTATGCAACCACACACCAGGCCTTTGTTTCGAAACGCACCCAGATCGAGCTGACCGTTCGAGAAACGCTCGAGCCTCTCCCCATTGCCCTGGAGGATATCGAGACCGGCATTCATTTTCTTGGCGATAACATTATGGCTGCCCTGCAACTGGGCGATATGTCACATGTCTCGGCAGAGATGGATTGGTTGAAAGGTCTCCTTGGTTTCCATGGCATCTCGGAAGACCAATTGACTTCCTTTATGCAAGCCTACTCAAACGCAGTGGATAAAAATATCAACGGCTCGGGCTATCTCATTACGGAGTGGCTGTCGGGCGAAGCAAAGAAAATCAGGACCCAATAATCGAATTGCCGGATACAACCACAGGTTGTATATCATTTGGATTTGGCGGAGGACAAAACATGGACATTCGAATTGTGACAGACAGCGCCTGTGACCTGCCCGATGAAATCATCAAGGAGCAGGACATTACCGTCGTCCCGTTGTACATCAACGTGGGTGAGGAAAGTTATCTGGACGGAGTCGATCTGACGCGGGAGGAGTTCTACAGGAATCTGCCGGGTTATACCTCCCCCCCCAAGACCGCCACTCCCAGTGTGGCAACTTTTCTTCACGCCTATGAACGTCTCGCGCAGGAAGGCGCACGGGCGATTTTATCCATCCATCTTTCCGAGACCTTGAGCGCGACCATCAACTCGGCGCGTACCGCCGCCGAACAGTTCACCCGCATCCCCGTGACTGTGCTGGACTCGACCCAACTCAGCCTGGGCACAGGTTTCCTGGTGGAGAAAGCCGCGCAGCTGGCAAAGCTCGGCAGGACGGTGGAGGAAATTATTTCCACGCTGCAGGGATTTATGAAGCGTACCTATGTATTTGCCTCCCTGAAAACACTCGAATATCTGCGCCGCGGCGGGCGGATGAATTCCGCCATTGCTCATTTCGGCGAAATCCTGCAAATCAAACCGCTCCTCCACATGAACATGGGCAAAGCCTCGGCGCACCGTACCCGTACCAACAAGCGCGCCCGTCAGCGTCTGCTCGACTGGCTGGCTGAATATGCGCCCTACGAAAAACTTGCCATTGTCCACGCGGGCATTCAGGAGGAAGCTGAAGCCCTGCGCGAACAAATCCGTTCGTTCTTCCCCGAAGATGGCAGTGTTCCCGTCGTCCTGATCTCTCCCGTGCTCGGCGCGCACCTCGGCATCGGCGCGATCGGGTTTGCCTGTATCGCAAAGGAATAACATCATGCGATTTGCAAAGATCATCTCCCTGCTCGGTCTGCTTGCCATGACCGCTGTATTGATCTACGGTTTCACGGTTGGCGATTTCTTCGTCGAAGGCAGTCAGTTGATGTCCATGCCGTGGGGCATTGTCTCGCTCGTCGATCTGTACACCGGCTTCATACTCTTCTCTGCCTGGATCATCTACCGCGAACGATCGCTGCCCGTCGCTATTCTCTGGACAGTCGCGATGATGACCCTGGGATTCTTCGCGGGAAGTCTCTATGCCTTCATTGCCCTGCAAAATAGCGGGGACGACTGGCGTAAATTCTGGCTTGGGAAGAATGCTTAATCGAACACGAAGACAAAACCTTTTTCCCTTTGTGAACTTCGTGTACTTTGTGTTTGGATGAATTTGAAAATGACCCAATCAAAATCGCGCGAACTGCTGGACGAACTCCGTACGGTTTTTGCGGGACGCAATCCCGTCCTGGATGCCATCCTGCCTCCGATACTCTTTCTCCTGATCAACGGGCTGGCTGGATTCCAGGCTGCCATGTGGAGCGCGCTGGCGCTTTCGGTCGTAATCGCTGTTGCGCGGATCGTCCGCAGGCAGCCGCTGACCTACGCGCTGGCGGGCGTCGGGAGCGTGGCAGTCGCCATTGGCATTGTGTGGCTTCTGGGGCGGTCGGAGGGCTTCTTTCTGCCGGGGCTCATCAGCGGAAGCATGACTTTGCTGTTGACGATCATCAGCCTGGTGATCCGCCGCCCGATCGTGGCGTGGACAAGTTACTTCGCCCGCCGCTGGCCCCTGGACTGGTACTGGCATCCCCAGGTGCGGCCCGCCTACAGCGAAACAACCTTTGCCTGGACTGTCTTCTTCGCCGCCCGCCTGCTCCTGCAATATTCGGTCTTTCAAAGCGAAGACGTCACGTTGCTGGCGGTGACCAACCTGGTCACCGGCTGGCCCGCAACCATTCTTCTGTTAGTCCTCACCTACCTGTACGGGACCTGGCGGCTTGGAAAATTACAGGGTCCTAGTGTGGAAGAATTCAAAAACAACACCCCTGCCCCGTGGCAAGGCCAACGGCGTGGGTTTTAATCCATATCTGAAAAGTTCATAAAGGATAAAATCTCATGAAGACAACTGACCGCAACGCATTAATTGCATTTCCCATTTTGATACTGATCGGCTTTCTGGTTGCTTTGGCAGGCAGTCAGGGCGGGGCTTCGATAGCTGGCGTTCCATTATTTGCCCTGTCAGTCGGGCTGGCTTTTCTCATCCAGTGGCTGGCTTTTATCCCAGCCTATTTGTTGCAGACTGAAAAATTCTTCGATCTGACAGGCAGCCTCACGTATATTTCCGTCATCACACTTGCACTGATTCTCAGCCAGCCTATCGACGGCAGGACCATCCTTCTCTGGGCTGTGGTGGTGATCTGGGCGGTCCGGCTGGGCAGTTTCCTGTTCGGTCGGATCAAAAAAGCGGGCAAGGACGATCGCTTTGATGAGATCAAACCATCCTTCATCCGTTTCCTGAACGTTTGGACCATCCAGGGCCTGTGGGTAACCTTCACCATGGCTGCCGCGCTGGTTGCCATCACCACAACCACCCGCAGGGAATTGGATCTGTTTGCCATCCTCGGCTTTCTGGTATGGGTCCTCGGCTTTGCCATTGAAGTTGCAGCCGACGCCCAAAAGAGCCGCTTCAACGCAAACCCGGCCAACAAAGGCAAGTTCATTCAAACCGGGTTGTGGTCCCGGTCCCGCCATCCCAATTACTTTGGTGAGATCGTTCTCTGGGTTGGCGTGGCAATGATCGCGTTACCCGTTCTGCAGGGCTGGCAATGGGTTGCCCTGATCTCGCCTGTTTTTGTCGCATTGCTTCTTACCCGCGTCAGTGGAATTCCCCTGCTCGAGAAAAAGGCGGATAAAAAATGGGGCGGGCAGGAAGATTATGAAGCCTACAAAAAGAGAACGCCTGTATTAATTCCCCGATTGTAATTTTCATCTACAGCCAGGAGAACCATGATCATCAAAGTTCTGCAAATCATTATTGTTGTCGCGACCATCCTGACGGGGCTGATCTCCCTGGTCAACCCGCGCGGAGTTGAAGGCTTCACCGGGCTGACCGCCCCCGGCGGACGCGGGGTCACCGAGATCCGCTCCATACTTGGCGGGGTTTTCATCGGGCTGGGTATTGCCGTCCTGTTGCTCGGCACGCGCGAGACGTATCAAATGCTTGGCATCACATACCTCGCCATTGGCGCGGTGCGATTTGTTTCCATCTTCCTGGATCGATCCTCCGAGCCGTCCAACTGGATCAGCCTGGCGGTGGAGATCATCTTCGGGATTCTTCTGCTGGTGCCTCATGAGCCGCGCTGAACTCAACCAACCCGCCCCAGACTTCACGCTGACGGATTTCAATGGACGAGAAATCAGCCTTGCAAATTTTCAGGGACAAAAGAACGTCCTGCTGGTGTTCAACCGCGGCTTTGTCTGACCGTTCTGCCGGCGGCACATGGCGCAGTTGCGCCAGGACTATGACAAATTCACGGAGCAGGAAACCGAGATCCTGGTGGTCGGACCGGAAGATGCAAACGCCTTTTTCGATTACTGGCAGAAGAACGATCTGCCCTTCATCGGTCTGCCCGACCCGGGCCACACCGTCCTGAAACGCTACGGGCAGGAAGTCAATCTCTTCAAGTTTGGGCGTATGCCCGCGCAGGTGGCGATCGATAAAGACGGGATCGCACGTTTCGTCCATTACGGGCATGACATGAGCGACATTCCGGCGAACGAAGAAATGCTCGATCTTTTGAAAACAATGAACAAGGAAGTATATGCCAGCCATTAAAGACAAGATTGTCGTGATCACAGGCTCCACGCGCGGATATGGTTACGCCATCGCCGAGTCCATGCTGGAAGCGGGAGCCAGTGTTGCCATCACAGGCAGAAGTCAGGATGCCATCGAAGGCGCGTTGACCAGACTCCAATCCAAGGGGCGCGTGAGCGGATTCGTAGTGGATGTCCGCGATGAGGAACAAGTCTACAAGCTGGTGGAGAATGTCCTCAAAGAGTTCGGTCGCATCGACATCTGGGTCAACAACGCGGGATATTCCAACGCAGCAGGCATGATGCTGGACATGAATCCGCAGGACGCTTTGGACATGTTCCTGGCGAACAATCTCGGCGTGCTGCAATGCACGCAGGCGATCATGCGAACCATGCTGCCGCGCAAACAGGGCATGCTGGTCAACATTTATGGACAGGGAAGTTTCCTGCGCCCCGCCTCGCCCACCGGGCTGTATGGCACAACAAAGGCATGGATCACTTCCTTCACACGCACTCTCGCAACTGAACTGAAAGGCAGCGGCGTGCAGATCCTGGGATTCAGCCCAGGTATGATGACAACCGACATGCTGACCCGTCCCAGGGTGGTCGGTGAGCGCGGCAGGGAAATGTTGAAGAACTATGGTTTCGTCCTGCGCTTTTTGGGCAGACCTCCAAAATACGCCGCGGACAAATTGGTAAAAACCATCGCGGCGCATCGCAGAGAATTTGGCGAAGTCAGATTGTTCAAGCCCTGGACACCCCTGCTCGGTTTGATCCGCGTGGGATGGGAGAACCTGACCGGAACAGGCAAAACGCCTGAATTCGAATTGCATTACGAACCTGCTTATCAGTTTAGGGAAAACTCAGGCTTATGACTTCGATCTGGTGGATTCGCCGCGATTTAAGATTAACGGACAACCCTGCGCTTCACGCCGCCCTCGCGGCGGGTCCCGTTATCCCGGCATTTATTCTCGACCCCGCTTTTTCGCGCGCCTCCCCGCGCTGCAAGGACTTCCTTTATGAAGGCCTGCACGCCCTCGACAGGGATTTACGAACGCGCGGCTCGTATCTGGTCATTCGCTCCGGCAAGCCGGGCGCTGTGCTCGCGCAATTGCTTACGGAAGCAAAAGCAGACGCGATCTTCACCGAGGAAGATTTCACGCCTTATGCAAGAACGCGCGATCAGGAAGTCGCCCGCAATTTGCCCCTGCAATTGATCCACGGGCAAACCGTCCATCATCCAAACACCGTCCTGAAAAAGGATGGTCGGCCCTATACGGTTTTCACTTCCTATGCAATGGCGTGGAAAGCAAAGGGTCTGCGGGGGATGAATTTGCTGCCTGCCCCTCAAAAAATCATTACCCCGCCTGGCATCCCGGGCGGGATGCTTCCAAAATACAGAGTCAATCCATTATTCCCTGCCGGGGAAGCGGAAGCCCTGGTTCGGCTGGAGGAATTCCTCCATCGCCGGATCTACACGTATGCGGAACACCGCGATCGCATGGACCTGGATGGCACCTCGGCCTTATCACCGTACCTGCGCTTCGGAATGCTGGGGCTGAGACAAGCCGTCAGTGCGGCGCGGCAGGCATTTTTCGAGGCGAGGAACGAATTCCATACAAGGAATGCCGAAGCCTGGCTCAATGAACTGATCTGGCGTGAGTTCTATATCCAGATCCTTTATCACTTCCCGCATGTCAGAAAGACGGCGTTCCATCCATCCCTGGCAAATATCCCCTGGCGCAATGACGAATCCGAGTTCGAAGCCTGGAAGGAGGGCAGGACCGGCGTGCCGATCGTCGATGCAGGGATGCGTCAGCTCCGGGAAATCGGCTGGATGCACAATCGGGCGCGCATGATCACCGCTTCGTATCTTGTGAAAGATTTATTGATCGACTGGCGCTGGGGCGAAGCCTGGTTCATGGAAAACCTGCTCGATGGTGACCCGGCTGCAAACAATGGCGGCTGGCAATGGACCGCGGGGACGGGCACCGACGCGGCGCCCTATTTCCGCATCTTCAATCCCGTGCTGCAGAGTACAAAGTTCGACCCAAATGGAGAGTACATCCGTAAATGGGTTCCTGAGCTGCGTGAGCTCGACGCAAAAGACATTCATGCACCCTGGGAAAAAGGCATCCGCGTGAAAGGCTATCCCGAAAAGCCGATTGTGGAACGCAATAAAGACAGAACGTTGCGTGCCTATCAACTGGCAAAAGAGGAAATCAGGACATGATGGAAAGCAAGCGGGATCTTTCGATAACCATGGCACGCGCAAACGTAATTGTGTTGTTCCTCAGCCTGCCTCTGTTCGTTGTGCAGTTTTCGATCTTCGTTCTGTCACAAGAGATTGAAGATATAGAACTCACTTTCAATCCTGCTCTTCTGACGATCGCGATCATCCTGGGTATTGCAACACATGAAATCATTCATGGACTGAGCTGGATGGTCTTCGGGCACAAACCTCTTTCTGCGGTCAAGTTTGGTTTTCAATGGAAAACTCTCACACCTTATGCCCACCTGAAAGAACCTGTCGAGGTGAACGTCTATCGGATCGGTACGTTTATGCCGGGGTTTATTCTGGGAATACTCCCTTACGGTTTGAGCCTTCTGCTCAATGACGGCAATCTCTTCTGGCTGGGTTTGGTCCATACGGCCGGCGCGGGTGGAGACTGGCTGGTCCTGTGGCTGATCCGCAGGGTGAAGAGCGGCACGCTCGTGGAAGATCATCCGACCCATGCAGGTTGTTACGTGATCGAACCATAAACGGAACGTGTATTTTAGAAGAAATCGAATCAGGTATGACAAATAATATTTCTGCTGAAACAGGTCGGGCTGCGTTGGCAGCCCTGCTCAAGGAAGGTTCCCCGCTTGGACCATTGAAAGTGATGGCAAGGCAGATCGGGCGCTTCTTTCAGATTCCCATCCCGGGCTTCCGCCCGTTCGTGGTGTTCGGACCGGAGGCAAATCGCAAAGTGCTGGTTACCGAGCGGCAGAAAGTCCTGTGGCGCAACACCGATCCCGTGACCGACCTGCTGCGACGCGGCGTGTTGGTCACGGATGGTGAAGAACACGATCGCTATCGTGAACTCATGGAAGCGCCGCTTCATCCCGCACAGCTTCCAGGCTACACCCGGATGATGATCGAGCAGACCGACCGTGTGGCTGCCGCGTGGAAAGATGGCGAGACCATCGACATGTTGGTGGAGAGCCGCAGGATCGCGCTGCTCATCATCATGCAGGCACTCTTCAGCAAAGACGTCTGGAATGATCTGCCGCGTATCTGGACTCCGATCCTCAAAACCATCCAATATATCTCGCCAGGGATGTGGATTTTCTGGCGAAGGATGCCGCGGGTTGGATACAAGAGACATCTCAAAGTGCTGGATGGCTATTTATATCAAATGATCGGAGACCGACGACGACAGACAACAGACCATAGTCAATCGTCCGTGGTCCGTCGTCCAGATTTGCTCCAGCATCTGATCGACGCGGGCCTCAGCGACGAGCTGATCCGCGACCAGATGCTCACCATGCTGATCGCCGGGCACGATACCTCCACCGCCCTGCTGGCATGGACCTTTGCCTCCCTCGGTCAGCACCCCAAGATCCATGCACGCCTGGTCGAGGAAGTGTGCTCGCTGGACAAATCTCCTTTGCTCGACCAGGTCATCAAAGAAAGCCTGCGCCTATATCCGCCTATTCACATCGGCAATCGACGCGTGGCAGACGAGATGGAATTCAGTGATGGTCGCGATAGCATTCCGGCTGGCGAGCGCCTGTTCTACTCCATCTATCTCACACACCGCGATCCCGGTATTTGGGAAAACGCGGAGAGTTTCTGCCCCGAACGTTTCGCCCACGGGCGGAAGACGCCTCCATTTTCGTATGTGCCGTTTGGAGGCGGTCCGCGGGCATGCATCGGTGCGGCATTTGGCCAGGCGGAGGCGCGGATCGTCCTGAGGCGGCTGCTCCAGACGCACAGATTCGAGTTCACGAATCACAGAATCCATGCCCACATGGGCGCGACCCTCGAGCCGCGTCCAGGGGTGAAGATGAAAGTAATGAAAAGAAATTAACCACGAAGGGCACTGAGGAACACAAAGAAAACCTTTGTGAAAACCTTGGTGTTCCTTCGTGTACTTAGTGGTGAAAATTGTGACCTATTTCGGTTTTCTTCTACGCTTCCTTGTCATCCCAATCTTAATATTCCTTGCCATCACCTATTGGGACCATAAAAAGAACAGGCAAATCCATGGCTTTCGCAATGGACGTGCCGTCTGGGCTGCCATTGGCATCCATATCCTGTTGGCAGTGGCTTACACCACACCCTGGGACAATTATCTCGTTGCAACAGGGGTGTGGTATTACAACCCGGATCTGGTCACCGGCCTGGTGATCGGTTATGTCCCGATCGAGGAATACACCTTCTTTGTCCTGGAGACGATCCTGGCGGGGCTATGGTGGTGGTTTTTAGCGAGGCGGGTTTCTCTCCTCCAGGAAAAGTTCAAACCAAACAAAATACTTGTCTACCTGTCTACCTGTCTACTCGCGCTAGCCTGGCTCGTCTTCACTTACCTTTTCTTCTTCGGCGCAGCAGAGTGGACGTACCTCTCCATCATTCTCTTCTGGGGACTGCCGCCGATATTCATTCAGTTGCTTTTCGGCGCGGACATCCTCTGGCACTACCGCAAACTGGTCTTTTGGAGTCTCCTTGTCCCGGGGCTGTATCTCTCGCTGATGGACATCGTCGCGCTGACAGAGACGACCTGGTCGATTTCCCCGAGTCAAACAACCGGGATTTTATTCTTTGGGATCTTGCCGCTGGAGGAAATCTTATTCTTTTTCATCACGAACGTGCTGATCACATTCGGCGTGACGCTGCTGCTGGCGCACGTCAGCCAGGAGAGACTCGCAGGGATCAGGCAGCAGGCTCGGGCGTGGAAAGCGCGACGGGCGCCTCGTCCGCGGTCACGTTGACCAGGTCGCGAAATCATTTCGTTATTCCAAAAGCAAAACAATCGTCTTTACGACTCAAGACGATTGTCACTGCACCACTGATAACTAAATACTGACTCTGTTTGCCTTACAGAATGATTTTGGGACGCAGAAAAACGCTGATTTTCGCTGATTCAAGACAAAAAATCTGCGTTTTCAGCGTGAATCAG
>JAFGCG010000191.1 GCA_016932715.1 Anaerolineales bacterium | reverse complement strand
AACAAATCCCACTGGACACGATTGTCGTTTAAAAGTGGACTTTTTAAACCGGCGATTTGTGGACATTTCCTTCCGTTCTTGACAAAGGAGCAACATTCGATGATCGCTCATAAAAAGATCCCCATGGAACATGACAAGAAAATAGCCCTGGTCGCACACGACAATAAAAAGCGAGACCTGGTGGAATGGGCAAAATACAACCTCGTTCTTCTATCTCACCATCAGGTATTTGCAACCGGCACGACAGGGAAAATCCTGGAACAGGAACTTGGTCTGGACATCGTAACCTTCAAAAGCGGACCCCTGGGAGGCGACCAGCAGATCGGCGCCATGATCGTCGAGAACAAGATCGATTTCCTCATCTTTTTCTGGGACCCGCTCGAACCCCAGCCCCACGACCCCGATGTAAAAGCGCTTTTGCGCATGGCAGTTGTCTGGAATATTCCCATTGCCTGCAATCGATCCTCCGCTGATTTCATGATCTCCTCCCCCCTCATGGACGGCGAATACGACCGCCTGGTCCCTGATTACGAAAACTACATCGCCCGTAAATTGGACCTGGACGAAGAAGACGATTAGTGCAGACAATGCCCTGCGCGCAGAATACGCATGGATCGTCCCGGCCGTGCTGAAGGAGTTTGTCGTGTACGAAAAGATACTGTCAGAATAAATGGAATCCCCATTTCTGCAGGCGAAGGGCATTCTCCGGCGGCTCAGCCCGCCAAAACCCCAGCCTGTGAAGCAGTGTGAGGAATGAGTTACAAACAAACCTGGCAGGCATTCAGTAAGCCTGTCAGGTTTTTGTTCAGCGGGACTCCCATGTCACGGCAGGCACAACTCTTACGAATGATTTCAACTGAATTTTTGCCACCACCCCCATATTGGATGCTTTGGATGAGGCGCATATCTTCCTCTTACTCTAATATTAAGCAGAGTTTCACGAATAATGTCTTCATTTGGCTTGGCAGTATCAGCCCAATATTTCACTAAATCCAACGTTGAAATTAAAGCAATATGAGGTGCACGACGTTGAAACAATCTCACAGATGCAGAATCATCCGTAGCTATTGCCCAATTTCGGTTTATTGCAATAGCGCCAGTAACAGCTTCGCCGTCATCAAGTCCTTCCGCAAAATTAATGTAAGTGTTCTCTTCAGCTTCGGTTTCAATGTCCACTAAAAGCAACAATTCTTCATCAATCAGGGGTTGCAAGTTAATTAATTCAGATGTTACGTGTACATTATCAATTGGGCCAGAATACACACTAAGAACTTCGTGATCCTTTACATAAGCTGCTACAGAGAGACTTCTCGGAATCGTCTCCAAAACAGGTCTCATTTGCCGCGAGGCGAAGAGATTTATGATGCAACAGGCATCCAGAATTATGCAATCGTGTGAAAAGGCATCATTGATAGACACATTTCCATCCTAAATATTAATTGATTCAGTTAGATCAAGGTCAATCTCGCTATTGATACCTGAGGTTTGGCTTCTTTGTCTACGCAGGTTCTCTGCTATGCTTCGTGCCGAAAGTCTATCAGTTCTCAAATAATGAGAAAACTGCCCTTCGGTAATTAAACCTTGTTCAAATGCGAGCACTGCCAAATTCTGGTATCGAATTGGCAACTGGCTATCTTGGCTTGGTATTTCACCAAGACCAAGCTGAGCTTGAGCTTCTCGAACTTTGAAACCGCCCTGTTGGAGTTTATCCCATATACCAGTAGGAATTAATTTTAAATCTTCCAACCGTAACGTTAATGCCTCTACCGACACACCATAAAAATTCGCAAGCATACATAAGTCTGCAACCACAATCTTCTCTTTGGTCTTACGAAGGTCATTAAAGCGCATCGTCAAACCACTATTTGGCATAAGAAAACAAGCCGCAAAATAATCTGCAAACTGTTCGCTCTGAGGCACTCGTTGGTAATTGTTTATTACGAACATCGTTGGCTTATATCTGTGTGCCAGGAAATGTCCATAGTCATGGGCAAGAGACCATCTTCGCCGTTCCTCTGGATGCAAGAGATTTATGCCTATACATCCTCCTAACTCGTGATCATATAAATACATAGCAGAATACTTGGATGGTTTGATTGGCAAGTAGAATATACGCAGTCCAACATCTTGTTCCAAAATATCCCGAAGAATTGGTATAGGGCCATCGCCTAAACCAAGACGTTTTCTTTCTTGATTAGCCACATCTTCTGCAGCCAAATCAACTCTAATTCCATCAATGGTGTACTCGTTTGGATATTTCTTAACAAGTGGAGAATTGGTGATTTGTTCAAGTTCAAGATAATCTCGAGAGAATTCTTCCAATTGATCAATATACTTTGAAATTTCGCTATCTTCATCCTCGTCGCGCAGATATGGGCCGCGAAACTGTACTTGAAATGGCTCGATCTGTGGACGCTGTCTAACAAAGTCGGTTACCTGTCGGCCATAGGCTCGAGCCAACTTAATTAACTCATCGGCTTTAAGGCGCCGTTCTCCTTTTTCTATGGCAGTTATCGTTGTACGAGCAACATCAAGTATCTGAGCGGCATCCGCTTGCGTCAAACCTCTTTTCGTGCGCGCCAGTTGTAATTCACGCCCCAACTTACGCATATCAAGTTTGTCAAGAATATTTTCTTCCATTGCGATCATCCTTCCCAAATCGGAATTAGCCAGATTTATTGTGATGATGCGTAGGTAACTACATCACTTGAAGCGTTTTTTTCAATATACTCTTCAAACAGTTTCCACTCATCCACATATCTTGAATACAATTTAATAACCTGCTGTCTCAGATCGAGAATTTCTTGTCCATCTTGCCTTGAAATTTGATCCACAATATCATCCAAATCATGATATTCTTTTGACAAGCTTAACCATGGATCGTCGTGTTCTAATAACTCTCGTATTCGGTTCACCTGAAATTGCATAGCACACAAATGTGGAGCATGCTTGTTAATATGACTGTTATTCTCATAAAGAGATGGGTCGTCAATTTTTAAGGCTGCCAGTGATTGCCTGCGCAACAAACAAGAAGTACACATACCACACTGCGTAATACCTCTTTGCAGCCTGCGGGCTCTGTCGCATGAAGAAGAAAGCTTTATTAAGCCTATATCATCATTCGCAAGTAGGCTTTTCACCATTTGCGCCTTAGTCCATAACCAAAAGGGATTATTAAATTGAAATCGGGTATTCAAAATGGTAGAAACCAATTCGCCAACACGTAACAAAGACAAGGGATGAACAGATTTTGCGTGATCCACTCCGACTTCAGCTTTGGAATATGGCAAGTTTATTGCTCCCACTCCATTCTCATATACAAACAAAGAATTAAAACCGATACGATATGCACATGCAGAACCAATTAACATGAAAACCAATCCTCGCGAACGTTGCCCAAAACTTTTTTCAGACAACGGGGTATTTGACCAACGATAAGGAATTTGAATTAATCGAGTTTTTCCAGGAAACGACTGATCTATTGCGCGAGCGATCAACTCTTGTTTTTTGTGAACATGGGAATTACTGCCCGTGCCAACAAGCACATGATAGGTTTCCAAATTATTAGACAATCGAGTATACAATCCTGATAAAGAATCTAACCCTCCACTCCATAACGCCACCTCAACGTTTTTTGATGGCAAGTTTCGCCATGGGAATTGGGATTCCATTTCGACATCACGTCCCAAAACATCCCGTTGAGAGAATTCGAAATACCAATAGTCATTGGTATACCATTCAAGGACTTTTGCCAAAAGACTAGCCACATCCCTGTCAACAAAATGTTCGCAATTTCTAATCGGAACCTTAACAGAAAAAGAAAGAGATTTATTACCCTGTCTCTTGATCAGTCTATCGACTGCATGAATAGCAATCGCCAAATCAACTAGATCAGCACTGTATGAAGGAACATTTGAGAACCCATCAACTGACAAGGCACTGTCATCTATCAAAATACTAAAACTATCCTGCCTATCACTCAAGTGGTCGAACATCATTACTTGAGTGTATTGATTCTGAATAGGACTAAATGAAAAAGTGTAGTCAAACTTAAAGTTTTTCATCTGCTATTTCCAAGGCTAAAAACATCATCTTTAATTGAGATTATTTTTTGGAGAACGGAGCGTGATCTTATTCTCAAACGCTTTACACTATCTTTTTTGGCTATTTGAGGTGCGACGGAATCGATCTTCTCATCAATTAAAACATCCATTTCATGAAGTCGATCGCTAATCCCTTCCCAATCTGGGTTCACTTGATTTCCGAGCATACGAGGTACTAAGTCGGTAAAATTGCCATCATAAATCCGGCGGATATATTTGCCAATCAATACTTCATTCAAGTTTCCATCTATGATTTGACCATTTCTGAAATTGTGTACAACCTCTTTATATGCGGATATGGCTAGGTCAATTCCTCGTTGGTTAAACCGAGATTTTTGCACATAAGAAAATTTCAAATCACGAATAAAACGATCTTCTTCACTCCAATCGTGAACAGGAAGAAATAATGGGTTATTTCTAAGGTCTTCGAGTCGATTTGATGCATCTTTGAGGAAATAAATAGGAAGATTTCCATAGTCCTCAATATCTTTCCGTAGTGGATCCATAGCAGCATCTGCGAGTGAGGCACTATCGAAATGCCCCTCGCAAACCTCTTTATAGACTTTTGACCATCGACGTGAGAGTTTTCCAATTTTATCTGCATCAGGCATGATTGCTTACTCCGTAAGACTTACTTGACAACACCAATAGTATATACCTATATCCTGACATTGTCAAGACCTAACATATGAAAAATGGACTATATGTCAGAAATATAATATCAAGCTAAAATTGACCGGCACAGCTTCTATGTCGATAAATAAAGAGTAGCAATGGATTCAAGCCATGCGCTTGGTACACGAACCTAGCTTACGTGAGAATCAGCCTACTCCCCCAACAAGCCTTTTGTGCCACCCCAACGCGGGCATCTCTGAACATCCCCTCTGGCACATGAAACCCTTTCGATTCCTGAATCAAAGCAATTTGATTCGGAGATTAATTGCTTTCGACCGGCGAGTCAAAGCAGGTCCATCCCCATTCCCCCACCCCCCCTTCTGTGCCGCGCCGCGTGTTACAAACGGTGGATACACAATAGGGCAGGCGTAGCACTATCATTTGCCGGGATGTAGACTTTCCAAATGTGGTCAAACAGGATGTGGACTGGAGAAGCTGGCCTGGTCTCCGCACAAGCCGCCTGGTTCAGGAACATGGCATTATTAAAAATCAATTATCACAAAGGAGCATCAACATGGAAATGGAAACCGCACTACAACCTGCAGAGCAAGGCATTCGCAGCAGCATCGGAAAGATCGAAGCCATCGAGCTTGCCGTTCTCGGTTTTGCTCTTTGGTGTCTCGTTGCCCTGGTCACCATTGGACAGCCTGACACCACTTTTTTGAATCTGTTCATGATGTTGATCGTCCTCGAGGGTGGATTGCTCGGCTCATGGCTGATCTACAATCTTTACATCCGCATTGCACGCGCAGGCGGTAAAGTAGTAGATATCCTGCTCTGGGTCGTCGCCTCGTTAGCAACAGCCAGTTACACCTTCTGGGCATGGACCATCCTGGATATAAACCGCTGGCTGATGAAGAAGCTGTTCTATCGCGGTGAAGCGCCTGTGGAATACGCCTGGAGCGCAGGCTCCAAGCAAGTCCGCAAGGCCTGGGAACAGGCCCGCAAAGCAGTTGCCAGCGCCTCACCAGTTTCTAACGCATAACTTCAAAAAATAAGGCTCACCTGTGGTTGCCGGTGAGCCTTATTCACATAAGGAACCATGTCATGCTGAGGGGCGCTCGACACCCCGAAGCACACCGCACCTACGGTGGGTACAGGTGTCACTATCAGACATTGTCCGAGACCCTTCGGTCGCAAAAAACGCTCCCCTCAGGGTGACATTGGCATCATTTTCCCAACGCGGTCGTCTCTTCGCGTGGGTCGGCGGCTGCGAGCAGCTCTCCGTTTTCGGCGACCATGATCGCGCCGACTGCGCCGAAGTCCTTGTCCCATTTGGGATCTTCTTCAGGCGTGTAGCCCAGGGCCGTGAGACCGTCCGCGGCGGCGGCATACAGATCCGCTTCGAGGCGGATGTGAGCGGGGAAGGATTCGTGCGGCGCGAACGACGAGGGCCAGGCAATCGTGTAGAAGCGCGGCACACTGACGGCCTGCTGCACGTCCATGCCAAAGATATGCATGTTCAAAAAGACCTGCACCAGCGCCTGCGCCTGCATGTCCCCACCCGGCGTGGAGAGCGCCATGTAAAACCTGTCATTCCTGAAGAGGATGACCGCGTGCGGCGTAATGCGCGGACGTTTGCCCGGCTCCAGCGCGCCGACGTGGTCCGGGTCGAGGCGGAACTGGTTCATGCGATTGCCGAGGTTGATTCCCGTGCCGGGGATCATGGGCGTCTGCGGGAAGTCGGACGGGGTCATCACGACCGCGTTCCCCTGCGCGTCCACCACGACGAGCTGGCTGGTATCCTGCCCGGCAGAGAAATCTGTCAGCGTGAGCAAAGCCTGTGCAGGAGAAAGCCCGGAAAGAGGATGCGGCGTGGATTCGCTCGAGGGTCGCGGGATCAAGCCCGGGCTGGGTAAAGAAGCGAAGGCGCGTTCGGTCATTGCGGCGCGGCGCGCATCCGCAAACTCCTGCGAGAGCAGGTCATCCAAGGGCACATCTACAAAGGCGGGATCGCCGATGTACGCGTCGCGGTCTGCCATGGCGAGGTCGATCGCCTGCGTAACGGTGTGGATGTATTGCGGCGAGTTGTGTCCCATGCTCCTGAGGTCGATGCCTTCGAGAGTTTGCAGGATGAGCGACTCCATGATGCCCTGCGACCAGGTCCCATTTGCGTAAATGGTGTAGTCGCCGTAGTGACCGACGACAGGTTCCTCCCAACCGCCGGTGTATGTGGCAAGATCATCGTACGTGATGAGCCCGCCTTTTTCCTTGTGATACGCCGCGATCTTTTCCGCAATGGGTCCTTTGTAAAAGTAATCGCGTACAGCCTGCAAAGCTTCGAGGCGGGTCGCACCATGGTTCAATGCTTCCTGCTCGGCGTTCGCCAGGGCTTCGAGCGTATTGGCGAGGTCAGGGAAGGTCATGCGGTCATGCAAATGAACGGGCCGCCACCATTCGCCGCGTATAAAGACCCTCGAGTTCTCAGGCATCAGGATCGTGAGCCCAATTCTCTCGACCAACGAGAAGTCAAGGTTGCGGACGATGATGGGGTGGGCGGGGAAGCCCGCGCGCGCGATCTCGATTGCCGGCTGAGCAAGCTCGCCGAAAGACAACGTGCCGCAATCGGTGAGCAGGCCGATAATCACGTCCGGCGAGGCGGGGATCAGTTGGGCCCAGAGATCCATTTCGGGAACGGTCTCGAAACCGCGCCCCTTGAACTTTTCGATGGTCGCCGCGGCGGGAGCTTTGCCCGCCCCGATGTAGGATTTCACCTCACCGGTCTGGGCGTTGAAGTACAGCGTCGGCGCGACGCCGGGAAAGGAGGCGGCTTCGCCATGCGTGACGTTCAACGTGAGCAGCGAGGCAACTGCCGCGTCACAGGCGTTCCCGCCTCTTGCCAGCACCTGATAGCCTGCCTCCGCTGCCCAGGGCGTTCCCGCCACGACCGCGAATTCCTTTGCCCGCAGGAGCTGCTTCTCCGTTTTGGTGCGGTCTGTGTATTCCATCAGGTCACGCGGACCTTTGGGGAGAAACGCATAGACGATCAGCGCAAGCAGGATCAGGCTGAGCAGTGCGATGCTGATCCATTTGAAGATACGTTTGAGCATAGTCGATCTCCTTTGTGGGGTGAAGCGGTTTTTAACCACAGACACCTGCACTTGCGTGCCGGTGCAAGTGTCGACGCGGGTGAACGCAGATATTTGATAAAAAATCCCGACTCACAGCGCTTAAATCCTTTTCACACCTGCCCCGGGTGCAGGTACCGGGGTCCGTGGTTAAAACATTCAGCTCATCCTCCGGCTATTTTTACTTTATAACCCAGCTTTTGCAAAACCTCGGCGATCCTCTGGCGCTGCTCGCCCTGGATCTCGATCACGCCATCCTTGACGGTCCCGCCTGTGCCGCATTCCTGCTTCAGCTTCTTTGCCAGGGATTTCAGGTCATCGGCGGAGAGCGCCAGGTTTTTCACCAACGTTACCGCCTTGCCCCCGCGCCCACTGGATGCGCGGTGCAGGTAGACGGTCTGCTGGCCAGGCGGCAGCGACTCCCCTCTCCTACCAGGAGAGGAGCCGGGGGTGAGATCCTTCTTCTTGCGCAGGTCTCCCTGCTCCGAAGACCAGACGGTACGATGATCATTTTTTGGCATAGCCGATTTCACTTTTGAAGAAAAGATGAACATAGTGTAGGAGGGAAGGAAGAGAATGTCAACTATCCTGACTCTGAGAGCATCGGCGAGGTTTTGAAAGAACAGTTCTTGTAAAATCTAATCCAGGAATACAGCGACAGGAGGCAGAAATGATGGATCAAATCTTCGATTGGTGCGTGGGTGTGCTGGTTTATTGGGCGGGAACCCTTGGGATGACCTACAAGGAGATCAACGTCTGGGTCTTTGTCATCCTCTGGCCGGTCCTGACTGTCGTCCTGATTGGCGTGATCGTCCTGCAGCAGAGGACGATCAGAAGATTATCGAAGGGAAGATAAAGCCGTTCGCACCGGGACCAGTTGTCGGCGGGATCCGGTCTGGATACCTATTCGCAAGCCGGACCAGGCACTTTGACCGTCCCTGTGGGGGAAATCCCTATGCGAAGTTTGATGAGACCTCGTGTAAAATAGAAAGAGCCAAGCGGACTTGCCTCTTTGCTCGTCACACCCCAACCCACTATATCGCCAGCACGATCCCAGCCCCGCCATTGGCTTTGTTTCAGGCATCTGCTGAAAGGAGTATGACATCATGTTAAAAAAACCTGACGAAGAGTTTGTAAAAGAAGGAGCCGAGCAGGTCACTGCGAAGGATATCGAAAAGGTTGTCGAAAAATCCGAAGATATCCAAAAGAAATTCAGCGCCCGGGGTCCCTTGAAACGATTTATTGTCGATGCAAAACTGTTGACCGCGCTCGTCAGGGATTGGCGTGCCGGCAAATACCGCCAGGCATTCTACGGGACGATCGCGGCAGTCGTATTCGCGCTGCTCTACGTCTTCAATCCTTTGGATATTATCCCGGACGTCCTGCCGGTCATCGGCGTCGTGGATGACGCGACCGTGGTTGCCGCCCTGCTGGTGCTGGTCGAACGGGATCTGAATAAATACAGAGGCTGGAAGGAAGGCCAGCGCATGCTGGAGGACGGAAAGCATTAACCTATTCTTCTCAAACCGGGTGAATACCTACTCAGTAAAACTTGATCCGCGAGGCAAACATGAACCAGGTCATCGATGTCTTAATCAAGCGCAGGTCCGTGCGGGCATATGAGCAGAAGGAGATCAGCGCCGATATCCGGGCGGAAATCCTCAAGGCAACGCTGCGGGCGCCTACCGCAGGCAATCTGATGCTCTATTCCATCGTGGATGTCACAGACCAGAAAATCAAGGACAGGCTGGCTGTTACCTGCGATAACCAGCCCTTCCTCGCACGCGCGCCGATGGTCTGGCTGTTCCTCGCGGATTACCAGCGCTGGTTCGATTACTACCTCGCCTGCGGCGTGGAGGAACTGTGCAGGCAAAAAAAGATCCCACTCCGCAAACCGGAGGAAGGCGATCTATTCCTTGCCTGCTGCGACGCATTGATCGCGGCGCAGAATGCGGTCATCGCGGCTGAGTCGTTTGGCATCGGTTCCTGCTATATCGGCGATATTATGGAACAATACGAGATCCATAAAGAGTTGTTCGACCTGCCCCAATATACGTTCCCCATTGGTCTGCTTGTTTTCGGCTACCCGACCCCGGAACAAATGCGCCGACCCTACACAACACGTTTCGACGAGAAATTTATTCTTTTCGAGAACCGGTATCACCGGCTCAGCGGACAGGAACTCAAGGAAATGTTCGCGGAAAATGAAGATCGAATGGCAAAAGGGCAAGGCAGGGAAGGCATTGCCAACTTCGGTCAAGCCATGTACATCTACAAATTCAACGCTGAATTCTCTGTGGAAATGAGTCGCTCGGTGAGATTGATCCTAAAGCAATGGATGAGTTAAAAGTCCACATCTGTGAGCGCAGTAACCTCTCAAAACATTAAGTACTTATCAAGCGTAGTGGAGATTGCTTCGTCGGGATTTCGATGCTGTGCATCTCAACTCTCCTCGCAAGGACAGCAAACTCATTAAAACCATACAGTCCGTGCATGACACGGACTGTAGATTCATAGAGGGGAGAGTCTTTTCTACTGCGGCGGGAGGAGAACTGCATCGATCACATGGATCACGCCATTGGAGGTCTCGATGTCGGTGATGATCACCTGCACAGTGTCGTTCAGGAAGACCTTGCCATCCTCCACTTTGACGGTGGCATCCTTGCCCAGGACCGTCGGGGCGCTGGTCAAATTCACCACATCTGAAGCCATCACTTTGCCCGAAACAACATGGTAGAGCAGGATATCGGTCAATTGCTGTTTATTCTCGGGCAGGAGCAAGCTGTCCAAAGTGCCCTCGGGAAGCGCAGCAAACGCATCATCTGTCGGAGCGAAAACGGTGAAAGGACCTTCACCCTTCAATGTCTCCGCCAGCCCCGCAGCTTGAACCGCGGCCACGAGAGTGGTAAAGCGCCCATCGCTAATGGCGGTGTCGACGATATCCAGCTTCTGCATGGCGGCTGCCTCGGAGGGTGGCAGAAGAACTGCATCGATCACATGGATCACGCCATTGGAGGCTTCGATATCTGTAATAACGACCTTGACGTTCTCGTTCAGGTAGACAGAGCCCATGTCGACCTTGACATCGACTTGTTTTCCTTCAAGGGCGGTATCCGCCATCTGGCCATCCAGACCGACTACATCCTCAGCCATCACCTTACCGGGAACGACATGGTAGAGCAGGATATCAGTCAACTGCTGTTTGCTCTCAGGCAGGAGCAGGCTGTCCATAGTGCCCTCGGGAAGGGCGGCAAAGGCATCGTCGGTGGGGGCGAAGACCGTAAAGGGTCCTTCACCGTTCAACGTCTCAGCCAGTCCCGCAGCCTGAACTGCAGCGACCAGTGTCGTGAATCTGCCATCTTCCACCGCAATATCAACAATATTCTTGGCGACTGGCACTTCGGTGGGAGTAGCCGTCGGCTCCGGCATGCTGGTGGGTGCTGCGGTGGGGGTTGCTGGCGCACTACAGGCTGCCAAAACCAGGGTAAACACAATAAACACGAACGCGAACTTGGTTTTCATCTCTTTTACTCCTAAATCTTTGTTTATAATTTGTCCATGTTTTGTCCAGAACATGTCTATATTTTACAGGTTTTGCACAGGTTGTCAATCGCTGGAAGTAGGCTCTTAGGAAACTCTAATCTGTATCCCCGATAAAAACAGCCCCCGTCAAAACGGGGGCTGTTCATCTCATTTCGTTTTTGCCAGAGCGAACTTCTCTTTTCCGATCCGATAATTGCCATTCTGTTTGAGCACCTGCTGGACCAGGTCTTCGGGCACATCGACAAACGTCACTTTGTCTTCGATGCGGATCTTCCCGATCGCATAGCCCGGGATGTTGGCATGGAAGGCAATCGTACCGACGATGTCATTCGGCCGGACTCCGTGTGTCTTGCCTTGGTTCAGCTTCAAACGGACCATCCCCTCCTCATGCGACGTGTCTCTCCCGCCTCGCCGCGAGTTGCTTCCCTTTGTATGCATTTCGCGCCCCTTGAAGGATTCCCGTCTGCCCTCGCCAGCCTTCTTTCCTCTTTCCTCTTGTACATCCCCTATTTCCGCAATCGGTCTCTGCTTCTCATCGGCGCGTGCGATTTTCAACGCCGCGGCTGCGACGTCCAGCGGATCATGCCCGGCGGCGACAAGTTCCTGGGCCATTTCGCGCTCGCGTTTGAAACGTCCGCGCCCCAGCCAGATCCTGACCTTCTCTACCACCTCGGCTTCGCGGTGACGATGGATCTCGGCTGTGGTGGGCAGTTCCATCTTTTTGATCGGCTGTTTGGTGAGAGCCTCTACTTCACGCAAACGACGTTTTTCGCGCGGCGAGATCAACGTGATGGCAACACCGGTCTTGCCCGCGCGTCCCGTCCGCCCAATACGATGAATGTAGACTTCGGCGTCGTCAGGCAAGTGATAGTTGAAGACATGTGAAATGTCTTCGATGTCCAGTCCGCGCGCGGCGACATCGGTGGCAACCAGCACTTTCAGCTGGTTCGAGCGGAAACGACCGAGGACCGCCTCGCGGGCGCGCTGGTCCAGGTCGCCGTGGATGGCTTCGGCCGGAATGCCGCGCACAACGAGTTCATTGGCAAGCGAGCTGGTCTCGGCGCGCGTCCGGGCAAAGATCAGTGCGCTCTTGATCGGCTCGATCTCGAAGAGGCGCGTCAGCGCGTTGGTCTTGTCTGATTCGTGGACGAGATAGCAGCGCTGTTCGGTCGAGGCGAGGGTGAGCGTATCCCGTTTAATGGTAACAGGCTGAGGGTCGCGCATGAAGCGGTTCGCCAGGGAGCGGATGCGCGGCGGCAGGGTGGCGGAGAATAAGGCGGTCTGTCTCTCAGACGGAGTCTCCGCAAGGATCTTCTCTACGTCCTCCATGAACCCCATGTTGAGCATTTCATCCGCTTCGTCGAGCACAAGCGTGCGGATATGCTTGAGGTTGAGAGCATTGCGTTCCATCAGGTCGAGCAAACGGCCGGGCGTGCCGACCACCACATCCACGCCGCGGTTGAGGCGCGAGATCTGCGGTCCGTACGGCTGCCCGCCATAGACGGCGAGGACGCGCACAGCGAGATGTTTTCCGTAGACGCTCATCGAATCGGCAACCTGCAAGGCCAGCTCGCGTGTGGGCGCCAGGATGAGCGCCTGCACGTGACGCTGTGGAGTAAGGTTCTGAAGAATGGGGAGAGCAAAGGCGGCGGTCTTGCCTGTGCCGGTCTGCGCCTGGCCGATCACATCGGCCCCCTTGAGCATGATCGGAATGATCGCAGTTTGAATGGGTGTTGGCTCAGAATAGCCAAGCCCCGTAATTGCCTGCACGAGTTCCTCGCGCAGGTTCAAAGAAGCAAAGTCGGTTGTCATCGTTTTCCTTTTTAGTTCGGTAGTTCGTTAGTTACGTAGTTTATTAGTTATGTAGTTCATTCATCCGATAGTTGGTGGTTCAGCAATTGGATAGTAATGAGTAAACTATCGAACCACCAAACCACGAAACCACAGAACTAAGCAACTACGTGACTGTTTCGATGACTCCGTTTAAACTTCTTGCCAATCAGAGTTTACTTTTTCAAGTAAACCCGCCCAACAAAAAAGCCCGACTCACGTGCAGCGGGCTGCGTTCAGAGTATCAAAACAATTCCTGATTTTTGCCCATCCTTTGTCTTTGCTCAGGATGGAGCGGCAGGAGTATAACATAGTTTTAAACGAAAACGGCGGACTTCTCCGTGGAGATGAGTCGTTCTGTACGATTGATCCGGAAACAATGGATCAGCTAATCCACTGAAAAATACACCATTCCTTAAAATCCTACAGCCCGTGTGATCTGCACGGACTGTAGTTCAGAAAGCTGTTTCCAGTACGGGGAGGGGAGGGCAGGAGCAGCAAACGCCTCATCTGAATGAGATGTCATCGAACCAGATGTCGCCAGTCGGCGAACCATCTGTGATCAGGCGCAGGGTCACACTGGTATTCGAGCCGCTGTTCCACGTCCCGCTCAGGAACTGCCAACTGCCGCTTGTTACCGCGCACAGCTGTCTTTCGCCGGGGATGTCAGCCATGTCCATGCAGGCTCCACCGGTCTTGTCCGTACGCCAGACATAGCCTGAGTAGGTGTAGGCTTTGTTCGGGCTGACCGCGATCGGGACGGTGGTGCGCGTGTCGGTGCCGATGCCGCGGAACCTCGAGTGCAGCGCCCAGCCACCGGTATGGAACTTGTCGCTGGCTCGAGTGTGGTTCAGACCTTCCGTCCAGTTGGCAGCATCGGCGGCATTACTCCCGGCAGTTTCAAAGCTAGGGTTCAATACCAGGTTGCCGCTGGGTGGCGGCGGCAGATTTGTGTTAGTCGGTGTCGGAGGATTGGTCGGGGTTCTGGTTGGCGTTTGCGAAGGCGTAGCAGTCGGTGGGGCGATTGTCGGAGTGGCTTGCCCGCCGTTATTGTGAAGAACGTCGAGGTACGCGCCAAACCCGGTACTACTCGCCCACTCCTGTGCGCTTTCCACGGAGGTGCCTTCTCCCCATTCATTGAAGGTCGTGATGAGCTGGAAGGGAGCGCCGGAGGCAATCATGTCCTTGACGTTCTGATTCCAGCGCTGGAGGTCGCGCGCCAATCGAACGGACGCGCCCTTCTGCCAAAAGCCGGGAGAAATCGAATACGAGTAACCCTGCTGGCTATCGACTGCCACAGCCGGGCTGTACTGATGCCATCCATCCGGCTGATTGCTGCAATTGCGGTAGCCGGAAAAAACCTTCAAGACGATATAAGCCCCCACGGTGTTTGCCTGCTTCCAGCGATCTACCATGCCGCAGTTGTCACCGCCGTCGGCATAGACAAAGACAACAAAGCGGCCACTGATCCGCAGGAAGCCTGGGTCATTGCCATACTTGTCGCGCAAATAGATCAGGTCACTTCTGATCTGGGCAACCGTAGGATTGCTCAGGCTTTCATTCTCATGATAGACCGACCAGCGAAAACTGGTTCCGGCGGCTGCCTGCAGGAGAGCGGGCATCTTGCTATCCTCTCTCGTTCCCGGACCCCACCAGGAGGCAATCCCAGCCTGGATACCGCCATACTGCATGGCAGCAATATGCTGCTTGATGACGGTCTGGCTGCCTCCATCGTAAAATCCAAGCGAGGGAGTGTAGTTGGTATAGGGGTAGATACCATGTTGATCCCAGGCTTCCGGGAACCAGGGGTAATAGAATGCGGCGCGAATGGGAAACGAGGGTTGTGTATCAGCCTGGACAGGTGCAGCGCCAGCCAGCATAAAGGTCGCGAAGGTCGCGACGACCAGCGTAATTGTCATCACATAACGCAGCCAGCGTGATGTATGCTTCCGTGAGCTTTGCGATCTGATGAACATAGATTCTCCTTTTCAAGACGTACTTGCTTATATGGATGATGGTAGGGAACAGAATGGGAGTATCGATTTTGTACTCAGGCACTTTGACCCAAGAAGTCGATGCTGTGTCACCAGCGTCGGCTTCATTTTTGTGGGCATATGGGTACCCACCCATGATTGCGAGTGTAGTATCCCAAAATTAAATTCCGTTAAATTTCACCCCACCATTTTGTAAGTTAGCCCTTAAGGGCCAGCAAAACTACAATCATTTTTGTAATGTCCACTCTCCAGAGTTCGATTTTCCCCGTTCCATTCTCTAATCCCCCATCTTGTGGTTAAATCATCCCATGGATCCCAAAACCCTCTCCGTTCTCGAATATCCAAAGATCCTCGATCGGTTGAAAACGTTCTGCGACTTCTCCGCTTCGATGGAATTGGCGCGGGCGCTCGAGCCAACCGATTCCCATGACCTGGCGCTTGCCCGCCTGGCGGAAACCACCGAAGCCCGGAAAATGCTATCGATGCAGGATATTGGCATCGGCGGCGCGCACGACATCCGTCCCGCAGCAGATCTGGCGGCGCGCGGCGGTGTCCTCGATCCGCAGCAGCTGCTGGATGTCAAATCCACCCTCATCTCCTGCCGCGAACTGAAAAAATCACTCGAGCGCAAAACGGATGAATATCCGCGGCTGGCGCAGATTGCGGAAGGGCTGCCTGAATCACGCGGGATCGTGGATGCGATCACGCGCGTCGTCTCGGACCGCGGTGAGGTGCTGGATTCCGCTTCGCCCAAGCTCGCCACGCTGCGGCGGGAGATCAAGATCGCCCACGACCGTTTGATGTCCCGCCTGCAAAAATATCTGACAGATTCAGGGAACAAGCTCCAGGAGCCGATCATTACCCAGCGGGACGGGCGCTACGTCATCCCCCTGCGCGCCGAGTTCAAGGGGCAGATCAAAGCCATCGTCCACGACCAGTCCTCGAGCGGCGCGACCTTGTTTGTCGAGCCGCTGCCGGTGGTGGAACTCAACAATCGGGTGCGTGAACTGGAATTACAGGCGCGCGACGAGGAACGCCGCATCCTCTACGAACTCTCCGTGCAGATCGGCGAACATCGGGAGGAACTCACCTACGGCGTGGAAAACCTGGCAATGCTCGACCTGATCTTTGCGAAAGCAAAATATGCGGAGGAGCTGAAAGCATCAGAACCGATTCTTCATTCGACGAAAGCGGAAAGAAGAAAGAAGGACTCTCCACATCTTTCCTCTTTCGTCTTTCGTCTCAATCAAGCAAGACATCCCCTCCTCGATCCACAAACCGTTGTGCCCATCGACGTCGATCCCAAGCCTGGCACGCGCGCCATTGTCATTACGGGTCCCAACACAGGCGGGAAGACGGTCTCGCTCAAAACAGTGGGATTGCTCGTTCTCATGGCACAAAGCGGATTACATATCCCGGCGCAGAGCGGCTCGGAGCTGCCGTGTTTCCAGGCGGTCTACGCCGATATCGGCGACGAGCAATCCATCGAACAATCGCTCAGCACGTTCAGCGGTCACATCACGAACATCATCCGCATCCTCAAGCAGATCGACCAGCGCTCGCTCGTCATCTTCGACGAACTCGGCGCGGGCACCGACCCGCAGGAGGGCGCCGCGTTGGCGCGCGCCATCCTGACATTCCTGCTTGAAACGGGCTGCACGACGCTGGTCGCGACGCACTATCCCGAACTCAAGACCTATGCGCATTCGACGGAAGGTGTGGTCAATGCCTCGCTGGAATTCGATATCAAAACGCTGCGCCCGACCTACCACCTGACCATTGGACTCCCCGGGCGCTCCAACGCGCTGTTGATTGCGCAGCGCCTCGGTCTGCCTCAGCCGATCATTGAATCGGCCAAAGCAGAGATCAGCCCCGAAGACCTGCGCGCCGACAAGCTGCTCGACGACATCCGCAAGGAGCGCAATCGCACTTCGCGTGAACGTCAGAAGCTGGAGAAAGCCCGCGACCGGCTCGAAGCGCAAACCAAAGAAATCGAAAAGCGCCTCGAGAAGATCGAAGACGAACGCCGCGAAGTCCTGGCGAAAGCCCGCGCCGAAGGCGAACTCGAAGTCGCCGTGTTAAAAAGGAATATCGAGTCGCTCAAGTCGCAGCTCAAGAAGGCAAAGCAGCCCCTGCAAGCCCTGAAAGAGATCGAAGAACAAGTCGAAGAGATCGAAGAGAAGATCGAAGCCCCCGTCGAAAGACGACAGACAACGGACCATGGACCATCATTGTCCATCGTCCATCGTCCACTGTCCTTAGGTGAGCGCGTCCTCGTCAGCACGCTGAACGCCGATGGAGTGGTCACCGCCCTGGGCGAGGCGGACGCGGAAGTTCAGATCGGGAGTCTGCGCGTGCGGGCGCGGTTAACGGACTTAATGAGAAAAGGTCAGGATGTAGAGAGTCCCGAGGAAAAGAAGAAAGAGGAAAGAAAGCTGGAAGCAGAGGGCAGCGGACAGGCAGCCGTCAGCGGCACGAAGTCTCCGGGGATTGAGTTAAACCTGCGCGGCAAGCTGGTCGAAGACGGACTCGACGAACTGGAACGGTACCTGGAGAAGGCATATTCTTCGGGCTTGTTGTTCGTGCGGATCGTCCACGGCAAGGGAACCGGCAAATTGCGTGAAGCAGTCCGCAGCGCCCTGAAGTCCAGCCCCTATGTTGCCTCGTTCGAGGAACCGAAGGATAATGAAGGCGGTGCGGGCGTAACCGTTGCCAGAATGGCGAAGTGAAGATCGCTGCGAGTGGCGCCGTCGGTCGAGACATTCCGTCGAGACCAGGCGCCGCAACAGCATAAAGTCTTATCTTGGTATAATCTCACTGGGAGCATTTTATGACTCTTGATGAGGCGATCAAAGAAGTGACCAGTATCATCAAATCCGCGAGTGGGAGCGCGGAGATCAAGACGGTCAAGATGTCCGAGGAGGAGGCGCGGCTGAGTGTCTATGCGCCTGCCAAGGATATTGAAAGGATTAAGACTGCGACCTTTCAGCCTGCCATCAACCTGTTGAACAGCGATGGGCTGGATGTCCAGGTCTTCGTGTACGATAAGGACGCGCCGCCGCTGAAGGGTTAAGATTTCTTGCAGGGACGACCATCGTAGGGGCGACGCATGCGTCGCCCCTACTTTTTATTTTCGGTTACCGCCCGCCAGACCGCGTTGAGCGCTTCCAGGCCCGTCATGCGATGGCGGATCGTCGCCTGCTCGTTGAGATAGACCGGACCCTGGCCTTCACGCCCCTTCATGGTGTAGAGTCCGCGGTCCGGGAGGTCAGAGAGCGCCGCCCAAAAATTCCAGAGCGGCAGATCATATTCCGCGGCGAGCATCGCCATGTCGCGGTTGATGCGTTCATCCTTTTCGCGGTTGTCGGCTTTCGTCGCAAGGATCGGCACGACACCCGCGTCCATTAATTGCAGGATCACCCTGCGCAGATATTCCGCGTTGCGTGACTCGAAGTGTGTGCCGATCTGAATAATGACGAACGCTGGGCGCTGGATACGCAGTTCACACTCCACGGGTGTCTCGGCAAACGTGCAGCCATACTCGCCGCGATGCCACTGGATCCAAAGCAGCGAGCCGGGCGTGGTGGCATCCTGGGCAGTGGGGCTCTCGCGACGGAAGGAACCCTGAAAGTGAGCGACCGCTTCACGCAATTCCGGTGAGAGACTTTCGACGAGTTCCAGATCGGTTTCGAAGACGCCAAAGAAATCGGCGGGTCTCGCCTGGCAATCGCCAAAGAGCGAAAATGCGCGCGGGTCATTCCCAAGCTCCAGGCCTCTTTCATAGACTCTCTGCAGACTCGCATCGATGTCCTCCGGGATGACAGGCCAGGCTTTCCAGTTCGCAGGGTCGCGTTCGGGCATACCCGACAGCGCAGTTATCGGTAGCACCGTTGGTGTTTGCGTAGCAGTGGGCACCGGAGTGATCGGGGAGTATTTCTTCGGCTTCTGTGTTGCAGTGGGGAGAACTGCATAGGCGAGCGCGGGCAACGTTTGCGTCGAGGCGCGGATGGAGGGAGCGACAGGTGGTTGAGTTGTTTGCCCCGCACAGGCTGATATTAAGACACAAACCATTAAAGTCGGGATCGTTATTCGCTTCATCACGATAAAGTATATCCAGAAAAAATTAAGTCCCGATGAATTTTATGCTACGGAGTGCCGCATGATTGAGTAAAACTGAAGTTAAAATATGACCTGCAAAACAATCGAAAGGACTTACTTATTAATAAAACAAGCGGTAAACTCAGCCCCATGACTTACCAGGGACTCCTCCACAAATACGGACATTTGCTCGACCTTCCTCCTCATACACAGACCGTGAGCCTGCTCGAGGGCAATACGCCTCTGATCCAGGCTGACAGTCTATCCCGCCAGCTCGGCGGCGGCTTCGAATTGTTCATCAAGTATGAAGGACTGAATCCCACAGGTTCTTTCAAAGACCGCGGCATGACAGCGGCGGTCAGCGAAGCCCACGGGCGCGGCGCCACGACGGTCATCTGCGCTTCGACCGGCAACACGGCCGCCTCCGCCGCAGCCTACGCGGCGCGCGCCGGGCTGAAGTCGATTGTGCTGATCCCGCAGGGCAAGGTCGCCGCGGGAAAGCTTGCGGGCGCGCTCGCCTACGGCGCGCAGGTCATCCAGATCGACGGCTCGTTCGATGACGCGCTGACGATGGTCGTCCAGATCACGAACAAGCATCCCATCTGCCTGGTGAATTCCCTGAATCCCTACCGCATCGAGGGCCAGAAAACCTCTGCGTTCGAGATCTGCGACCGGCTCGGCTCCGCGCCGGATTGGTTGTGCCTGCCGGTTGGAAATGCAGGCAATATTACGGCTTATTGGGCAGGCTTCAAACAGTACAACGAAGTGAAATCGACAGGCTTGCCGCAGGTGCTGGGCGTCCAGGCGGCCGGGTCCGCCCCGCTGGTGCTGGGACATCCCGTCGAGAAGCCGGAGACCGTCGCCACGGCGATCCGCATTGGAAAGCCGGCGCGCGGCGAACAGGCGCTGCAAGCCGCGGAAGAATCACACGGGCGGATCATTGCCGCCACCGACGAACAGATCCTGCACATGCAAAAGACCCTGGCAACGCTCGAAGGCATCTGGGTGGAACCTGCCTCCGCCGCCGGCCTCGCCGGGCTGGCAATCGAGATTGGAAATGGAACGTTGAATCCGAAAGGGAAGCGCATCGTTGCCATCTGCACGGGGCACGGCATGAAAGATCCGGACATCATTACGAAGGACATGCAGAAGCCGTTGATCGTCCCGCCAAAGCTGGAAGCGTTGGAAGAGGTTATATTAGGATGAAAACCGTTTAACCACAAAGGACACAAAGAGCACAAAGGTTTAAAAGAGGTTTCTTCGCGCTCTTAGCGGTCTTCGCGGTTCAAAAAAGTTACCAATGAAAATCACAGTTAGAGTCCCCGCCACATCTGCCAACCTTGGACCAGGTTTCGATTCCCTCGGTCTGGCGCTGGATCTATGGAATGAAGCGGAGTTCATCCCAACGAACGATCGAAAGATTTCGCTGACGATCGAAGGCGAAGGCCGGGAGAAGCTCCCTACAGGCGCCAGCAATGCCATTGTGGATGCGGCCCTGCAAGTCTACAACCTGGCTGGCAAACCCTACCACGGGATGCAGATCCACTGCCTCAACCGCGTGCCGCTGAGTTCAGGCCTCGGTTCCAGTTCTGCGGCGCTGTTGACCGGGATGCTGGGGGCGAACGCCATCCTTGGGGAGCCGTTCTCACGTGAAGAGATCCTCAAGCTCGCCATCGAAACGGAGGGCCACCCCGATAACGTCGCGCCTGCCATGCTGGGAGGCTTGGTCGCTTCCATCATTCACGAAAGGCATGTCGTCTCCCTGCGGTTGATGCTGACCGATCATCGCACGCCGATCCATATTACGGTTGTTTTCCCCGATTTCGATTTTCCAACGCAGCAGGCACGCCTCATTTTGCCAAAACAAATCGAGCTCAAAGATGCCATTTACAACATCAGCCGGGCGGTAATCGTCACGGAGGCATTCCGCCTGGGCGATCTGGATATGCTCAACGAAGCCATGGAGGACAGACTGCACCAGCCGTATCGCATCCCTTTGATCCCCGGCGCGCAGGCCGCCATAGACGCGGCAAAACGCGCTGGCGCCGCGGCGGTCGCGTTATCGGGAGCCGGTCCCAGCCTGATCGCGTTCTCCTCGCAAGCAGATCCAGCCATCGGCGAGGCGATGAAACGCGCCTTCGAGGGGGCGGGACTCCAGGCACGGGTCTTCCAGTTGAAGATGTCAGATCACGGGGCGGAAGTGCATCTTCGGTAAAACGGTTTTTCACCATAGAGCACACAGAGAACACGGAGATTCTTTTCTGTTTTTCTCTGTGAACTCAGTGATCTCCGTGGTAAATATTTATCCCCCGCTCCACTCGCGCGCAAATTTCAGAATCCTCGGACGGATGTGATACGCATACGGGTCCGCAAACGACCGGCGTTCGCCGATCAACTTCATCGCCGATTCGGGGTCATAGCCCTGCGCGATCAGCACGCAGGAGCCCATCGCCACGCCGCGGTGGCGTCCCCCCGCGCAATGGGCGTAGACTTTGCCCCCGAGGCGGATCGTCTCGAGGGCGGCGCGCGCTCCGCTCATCAGCTTGGCGATCGGGATGGGAAAGAATGGGCTGTCGATCGTCCGCAGCCAGAGCAGCCGAAGCGGCGGATTATGCGGGTCCGGGCGCGGACCGTACGTCAGGCGCATGTTGATCACCAGCCGCACGCCCAGGTCGCGCAGGGTATCGTAATCGCGTACCGAAGGGGTGGTACCGATGAAGAGGTCGTCGGTGATTTTCGAAAAATTCATGCGGCGAATGGTATCACAATACTTTTAGAATATTTTCATCATGGCAAAATGACATACCATGAGGCGGAAAGATTGCTGGAAAGCTTGAAGTAAATTTCATGTCGTTGCGAGGAGGAGCGCAGCGACGACGAAGCAATCTCCTCGAGGTAAGGAAATATCTGTTATTAGGAGATTGCTTCGTCGGGATTTCGACGCTTCGCGTCTCAACCCTCCTCGCAACGACATTTTGCTTATAAGACTTCCGGGCGGAAACGTTTCGGAAGTCTCTTTTTTGTGCTACACTCGCAATAACCATTACCGATTCCCCATGATCCATTAACCATCCTCCACCTTGTATTTATTACTTATGGAAATTATCCAGACAAACCTAACCCCCAGCTCAGACGACTTCCACCAAAACTCCGAACATCACAAACAACTGGCAAACGAACTCAAAGAACGCCTTGCGCGCGTCCGCGAGGGCGGCGGCGAAAAGTACCGCAAGCGCCAGGAAGAGCAGGGCAAGCTCTTCGTGCGCGACCGCATCGACCGCCTGCTCGACCCTGGTTCGCCGTTCCTCGAACTCTCGGCGCTCGCGGCGCATGATCTCTACCACAAACAGGCGCCGGGCGCAGGCATCGTCACCGGCATTGGGCGCGTCAGCAGCCGCGAAGTGATGATCGTCGCCAACGACGCCACGGTCAAGGGCGGATCGTACTTCCCGATGACGGTCAGGAAGCATCTGCGCGCCCAGCAGATCGCCGAAGAGAACCACCTGCCCTGCCTGTATCTCGTCGATTCGGGCGGGGCGTTTTTGCCGCTGCAGGATGAAGTCTTTCCCGACGTGAATCATTTCGGCCGCATCTTCTACAACCAGGCGCGCATGTCTGCGAAGAAGATCCCGCAGATCGCGGCGGTGATGGGAAGCTGTACGGCCGGCGGCGCGTACGTCCCGGCGATGAGCGACGAGGCGGTCATCGTCAAAGGCACGGGGACCATCTTCCTGGGCGGACCTCCGCTCGTCAAAGCCGCGACCGGTGAGGACGTGACCGCCGAAGAATTGGGCGGGGCCGATGTCCATACGCGGCTCTCCGGTGTTGCAGATCACTTCGCGGAAGACGACGATCATGCGATCGAGATTCTGCGCGGAATTGTGGAGACAATTCCCAGACCACAGACCATAGACGACAGACCGTTGTGGTCCATGGTCAATGTTCCATGGTCTGCACCTGAAGAGCCTCTCTACCCCGCCGAAGAGATCTATGGCATCCTGCCCTCCACCTTCCGCGAAACCTACGATGTGCGCGAGATCATCGCCCGCCTCGTGGACGGGAGCAAATTCCGCGAGTTCAAAGCGCGTTATGGCCCGACGCTCGTCTGCGGGTTCGCGCGGGTTCACGGCTACCCGGTCGGGATCATTGCCAACAATGGCGTGCTGTTCAGCGAGTCGGCACTCAAAGCGACCCACTTCATCGAGCTGTGTGACCAGCGCGGGGTCCCGCTGTTGTTCCTGCAAAACATTACCGGCTTCATGGTGGGACGTGACTACGAAGCAGGCGGCATCGCCAGGGACGGCGCCAAGATGGTCCACGCGGTGGCAAACACGCGCGTCCCGAAGTTGACCGTGGTCATCGGCGGGTCCTTCGGCGCGGGCAACTACGCCATGAGCGGACGCGCCTATGGCTCGCGCTTCCTGTGGATGTGGCCGAATGCGCGCATCTCCGTCATGGGCGGCGAACAGGCTGCGAACGTACTGCTGACCATCAAACAGGACCAGCTCGCGCGGGAAGGCAAGCCTGCCATGACAGCCGAAGAAGCCGACGAATTCAAGCGTCCCATTCTGGAGAAATATGAGAACGAAGGCAATCCCTATCACTCCACCGCGCGTCTCTGGGATGATGGTGTGATCGACCCCGTGGATACACGTCAGGTACTGGGATTGGCGTTGTCGGTTGTTTTGAATTCACCAGTGGAAGAACATGGGTTCGGTGTGTTTAGGATGTAGAATAAAAGAGGAAAGAGGGACTCATGATTATGAACTATTCTGAATGGCTTAGTACTGTTCCGTCTGAAATCGCCAGCGATCCAATTTGGAAGCTTGAAGTCTATCGATTAGCCTTATTTGCAGGCGACATCGGTTGGCACGATATTCTTGCTTTGTCAAAAAACAATCTGATGTGGGGAATAGCCGACCAACTGTATCGCTCGCCCGGTTCCATCAGTGCGAATCTGACCGAAGGTTATTCCAGAAGCAAAGGTCTTGACCGCGCTCGCTTTTTCGAAATTGCACTCGGCTCGGCACGCGAAAGTAGAGATTGGTATTACAAATCCCGCCATGTTCTGCCGGATGAAGTTGTCAAACATCGTATGGAATTAATAACTCGCATCATCAGCATGTTAGTCCCAATGATTTCTCATCAACGCAAGCATGCCATCCGCGAACAACAGGCTGAATATGATTCCTCACCACAACCATCAGACCTCATAATCGATCCGGCGATACCTTTCCCATAACACCTCTTTCTTCTTTCATCTTTCATCTTTCCTCTTTCCTCTTTCATCTATCTTACTTACGGAGTTACACATGACATTCGAAAAATCATCAGGCAGCCCGCATCATTTCCTGTCCCAACTGGCCGGCGGCTGGACAGGCACATCCAAACTGTGGCTGGAGCCCGATAAACTCGCCGACGAATCGCCCGTGGTAGGTACCATCCAGCTCATTCTCGATGGGCGCTTCGCACTTTATCTTTATCAGGGTTCGATCCTGGGTGAAGTACAGCACGGATTATTCACCTTTGGCTATAACACGACCCTGGACCGTTACGAGACCAGCTGGGTGGATTCGTTCCACAACAACACTGCCATCATGTTTTGCACAGGCAGCGCCAGAGACAACGGCTTTTTTGTGCTCGGCAGTTACCCCGATCCCAACGGCGGGCCGGACTGGGGCTGGCGCACGGAAGTTGAGTTGGTGGACAAAGATCATCTCGTCATCACGGCTTACAACATCAGCCCCGAATTCGGCGAAGCCAAAGCGACGGAGGCAACGCTGACGAGGGTGAAGAAATAATCCTCGCGCTGAGCGGAAGACGAAGCGCTTCTGAAACAATAATGTTCAAAAAAATCTTAATTGCCAATCGCGGCGAGATTGCCATTCGGATCATGCGAGCCTGCAGAGAGCTTGGTATCCGGACCGTCGCGGTCTATTCGGACGCCGATAAAAACGCGTTACACGTTCAGCATGCCGATGAGGCAATCCACATTGGACCGGCCGCCTCGAAGGAATCCTATCTGGACATGGAGAAGATCATCGCCGCGGCAAAAAAGACGAACGCGGATGCCATTCACCCGGGCTATGGCTTCCTCTCGGAGAACGCCTCCTTCGCAGCCGCGGTTGCTGCCTCCCAATTGACTTTTATCGGCCCCTCGGCCGAATCCATCCGCCTCATGGGCGACAAAGCGGAATCAAAGATCCGTATGAAACAGGCCGGCGTGCCGACAGTGCCAGGGGTGGAGGGGATAGGGGCTGAAAACGATTTCAAAAAAGCGGCAAAAGAGATTGGCTATCCGGTATTGGTCAAAGCGGCGGCGGGCGGCGGCGGGAAAGGGATGCGCGTCGTCCAGGACGAAGGTGAATTGAGCGAAGCGATCGAATCGGCGCGGCGGGAAGCTCTGCACGCCTTTGGCGACGAGAGATTATTGATCGAAAAGTACATTCCAAACGCCCATCACGTTGAAATTCAAGTCTTCGGTGACCAGCACGGGAATCTCTTCCATCTCTTCGAACGCGAGTGCTCCGTGCAGCGCAGGCATCAAAAGATCATCGAAGAAACTCCCTCCCCCCTGCTCACGCCTGAACTGCGCGCAGAAATGGGTGAAGCCGCGGTCCGAGCCGCGCGCGCGGTGAATTACTTCAATGCGGGAACCGTCGAATTCATCTTCGACCCGGATCTTGCCTCCCTTCGACATGGCTCAGGGCAGGCTTTCTTCTTTCTTGAGATGAACACGCGCCTGCAAGTGGAACATCCCATAACAGAACTCGTTGTTGGACTTGACCTCGTGCAGTGGCAGATGCGCGTCGCGGCGGGAGAACGATTTCCTTTCACACAATCCCACTTCACCCAGCGCGGACATGCCATCGAGTGCCGCCTCTACGCCGAAGATCCCGCCAGCGGATTCCTGCCGAGCACAGGCAAGCTCCTGCAGTTCAGCGAGCCGCGCGGACCCGGCATCCGCGTGGACTCCGGTTTTACGATCGGTGATGAAGTCACACACTTCTATGACCCATTGCTGGCAAAGTTGATCGTCCACGCGGAGGATCGTGAGAGGGCCATCCAGCGCATGCAAGCCGCGCTGAAGGATTTCATTGTCCATGGTGTCCTCACAAATATTGACTTCCTGCAAGCCGTCCTCGCTCATCCCGATTTCGCAAATGGAGAAGTGACCACGCGCTGGGTGGAAACGAACTTCAACTGGGCGCCGCCATCCGAACCATCCTTCGAGGCGCTTGTGGCTGCTGTGCTTGCGGAAGTAACAGTTCCAGGTTCCAGGTTCCAGGTGTCAGGTTCCAGGTACCAGGTGCCGGGTTTGAATGAGGTCGATCCGTATAGTCCGTGGAAAACGGGAAGTGGATTTAGGATGGGAGCAAATTGATTGTATGAGCCAAGAAAAAGAGTTCGTTATTCGAAGATTCGAAATTGTCGAAGAAAAGTTGGGACAACCCAATAAGTATGACATGGATGAGACCGATGGTTTCCATCACAGAATAGAAGTTTCTCCAAATGTTGAATATGCACTTATTCGTGAAGCTAGAATCCTTGAAAAATTGTCTCTTGAAGTTGAAGAGGGCAAGATTCGACACGCTTTAATTTCATGGCGAAAATTGTTGGGTAAAGAATTCAAAAAACACAAAGACTATTATCATGACATGCAAGAAGCTCATGATGCTTGGCTGCAATATCCCTGGCCGACCAGAATTGAGATACCCGAACCGCCAACTCCACCCGATTGTGAAGTTACGGACAGACAAGGGCATACTTGGGTTGTAGATGACGAATTGCTAAGTGTGTTTGATGATGTATTAAAGCGGCTAGAAAAGTGGATAACAACAGATGATTAAATTACATTTTGATCATTCGAACCAACAATACAATCTTGATCTATCTTCAGCAGGCAAATCTTATCGCGCCGCGATGGGAGACAAGATTGTTGATATTGAAATCATCCAGGCAAACAACGGGAAATTAGATTTGCTCATCGATGGCGAGCGCGTGATTGCCTATGTTTCCTCCGATAACGCCAAACGCTGGGTGACGATCCATGGGCAAACCTTCGTGTTGACCAAATCACCTAGGGCGCGCAGAGGCGGGCACGGACATCCTCACGCCGCGGGCGAACTGACTGCCCCCATGCCAGGCCAGATCCGCGCGCTGAACGTCAGCGAAGGCGAGGCAGTGCCGAAGGGGCAAACACTCCTGGTACTCGAAGCGATGAAGATGGAAATCCGTGTGCAAGCGCCGTTTGACGGTGTGGTATCGACCATATCGGTCAAAGCCGGTGAAATCGTGGAGAGAGAGCAAATTCTGGTAAAGATAGATCATGGGTAATGGATCATGGAACCTAGTAGAACCATGATCCATCCTCCATCTCCAAAGGAGTCTTTATGCCCGGAAAATATTTTGACGAACTCGAAGTTGGGATGAAGTTCAAGCATGCCCTGGGACGCACCGTCACCGAAATGGATAATGTCCTTTTCTCAGCCCTGACGATGAATGCCCAGCCGCTGCACGTCAACGAAGATTTCGCGTCGAAAACGGAGTTTGGACAAAGGCTGGTCAACGGCGTGTTCACGCTTGGACTCGTCGTCGGCCTGACCGTCGCCGAGCTAACCGAAGGTACAATTGTGGCGAATTTAGGATACGATAAGGTCGTGCATCCCCATCCCGTCTTTCACGGCGATACGATCTACGCCGAAAGCGAGATCATCGAGAAGCGCGAGTCGAAATCAAGACCAGATGCAGGCATCGTGCGGATCAAATGTACAGGCAGGAAGCCGGACGGTACAATTGTGGTGGAATTCGAGAGGACGGCAATGTTTTTACGAAAGGCAAAAAATTAACCGCGAAGACGCAACACCTGCCCCGGGTGCAGCTGCCGGGGAGAACGCAAAGATTTCTTCGTGGCTTAAGAAATCCTTCGCGTCCTTCGTTCCTTCGCGGTGAAAAAGGAGAAACATGCATTCCCGACGCGCACTACTTTACATGCCCGGCGATGACCGGCGCAAGATCCAAAAAGCCACCACGCTGGGCGTGGACTGCATCTGCATGGACATGGAGGACGGTGTGGCGATCACGCGCAAGGTGGAAGCGCGGGCGGTCATTGCACAGGCGGTGAAGGAACTGGATTTCGGCAAATCCGAACGCTGTATCCGCATCAACAGCTTCGGGTCAGGCTTCGAGAAATTCGACCTGGCTGCGGCAGTCGCGACCAACCCGGACGCGATCGTCGTACCCAAAGTAGAAACGGCTGCACAGGTACGGTCGATCAGTGAATATATCGAACTGTACGAAGTCTCCAGCAAGATGGAAACCGGCAGCATTCGAATGCTGGTCGGGGTGGAAACCGCTAAGGGGATCCTGAATCTCAGGGAGATCGCAGAGGCTGACAAACGTCTCGAGGCGATCATCTTCGGGGCCGAGGATTTCGCGGCGTCAGTCGGCGCGACCCGCACCCGGCAGGCGGCCGAGGTGCTGTACGCGCGTTCGGCGGTCGTCACAGCCTGCGCGGCGAACGAGCTGCAGGCGATCGACATGGTCTACATCGACTTTCACGATACCGAGGGTCTGCGCCTCGAAGCGCAGCAGGGAGCGGGACTCGGCTTCAGCGGGAAACAGATCATTCACCCGAATCAGGTTGTACCGGTGCAGGAGGCGTTCACTCCCTCCGCGGAAGCCATTGCGTACGCGCAGCGCGTCGTCAAGGCGTTCGCAGCCAGTCAAAGGGAAGGCAAAGGTGCATTTGCCCTGGACGGCAGGATGATCGACTTGCCGCTGTTGAAAAACGCGCAGAACGTTTTGGATCGGGCAAAAGCGGCAGGCAAGCTATGATTTTCTGCAATGTGGATCAGAATAGATAGTAACAAGCAGGCAGGCCATATCGTCACTCTGGCAGCTTGCTCAGAGTGATTTTTTATAAATTTCAATCACTGAGGAATTCATTTGCTCTCCATCATTTATGGCATTCTGTCCGCCGGGGCGTGGGGCGCGGCGGACTTTATCGGCGGGCTGGCAAGTAAACGCACCAGCCCGTATCGCGTCCTGTTCCTGGCGGAGATCGCCGGGCTGGTCCCTTTTACCGCGCTTGCTCTTCTCACGCATGAACGGCTCCCACCCACCACGGACATGCTTTTGGGTGCGGGCTCGAGCCTGCTGGGATTGACAGGCCTGCTCTTTCTTTATCGCGCCCTCGCAGACGGTCACATGACCATCGCCGCGCCGGTCTCGGCCTTATTTGCCGCGCTTGTCCCCGTGATCTTCGGGTTCTTGACACTCGGCGCGCCTTCCCTAACCATAATGCTCGGTTTTGGATTTGCCTTCCTGGCAGTCTGGTTCATTTCGCAGACGGATATGCTGAACTGGCGCTCCCCTCTGCATGGACTCCGCAGCCTCGCGGACCTGCGCCTGCCTCTGCTCTCGGGCCTTTTCTTCGGCCTGTACTTTATCATCGTCGAGCAAGCCACGCGCAACGCGTTTTTCTGGCCCCTGGTCGCGGCGCGTTTCGCAGGGATTGTGATGTTCGGGCTGTATGCCTTGGTCACACGCCAGCCTGCTATGCCTCCACGTGACCTATGGGGTCTCTGCCTCATCAACGGTGTACTCGACATCGGCGGGAATGCATTTTTTGTTCTTTCCGCGCAAACGGGCCGGATCGACGTTGCCGCCGTGCTGGGCGCGCTCTATCCTGCCTCGACCGTGCTGCTGGCTTGGATGTTCCTGAAAGAGAGACTCACCTGGCTGCAAGCCTTTGGGGTTCTTTTAGCCTTTACAGCAATTGTCCTCTTCACACTTTAATACCCCGGGAGAGAAACTTCCACTGATCTTTATTTCCTGCTTTGAATCCTGCGAGTTGCCAGTTTGCAATAGTCGTCAATGACTTCATAGCCAATAAAATGTCTCCCGGACTTCAAGGCAGCCAGAGCAGTCTGGCCCGAGCCCATGAATGGATCGAGCACAATTTCGTTCGAGAACGTGTAAAGCTGGATCAGGCGATAGGGCAGCTCGATCGGGAACGGCGCAGGATGTCCCACCTTTCTTGCCGACTCAGATGGAAATCCCCAGACCGATTTTGTAAACTCAAGGAATTCATCCTTTGAAATCGTACTCACGCGCCCATCCATCTTATCGCGGCGAAAACTCCCTTTGGAGAACACAAGAATATATTCATGCGTATCACGCAAGGTTGGATTCGTGGCTGATTGCCACGATCCCCAGGCAGTGGACGTACTGGCGGAAGCCGCTTTATCCCAGATGATCTCGCCGCGCATGAGAAAGCCAAGGTCGATCATGTCCCGCATGATCGAGGCGTGCAATGGAATGTACGGCTTGCGGCCCACATTGGCGACGTTGATGCAGGCCCGCCCGCCGGGAACGAGCACCCGGTAGGTCTCCTTCCAGACCCGCATTAAAAAGGAGAGATATTCTTCGAGTGTGAGATCGTTATCGTATTCCTTGCCCACGTTGTAGGGCGGCGAGGTGACCATCAGATGCACCGAGTTATCGGGCAGTTCCTTCATCTCTTCACAGGAGGAATGAAAGATCACATCCATCTCAGAGATCGGATTCTCGACATACGCCTCCGCCTCCACCGGAGGGCGGTCCGCATACAGACGTGTTTTATAGAACGCGGAGGAATCGTGTCCCTCGCGGCCCGGGGAACCGAATGATGAAGTAGCGGTGTTCTTACGCTTAGGCATTTTGTGGGAAGAATACTTCGAATAGAGGATGTCACCCCAACTATAACACAAGCGCAGCAGTCCTGTGGACAAGCGCAGCACTATTGCCCCGCATGCTTTTGGCGGGGGTCCTGTGGACAAGCGCAGCGGGTGCTGTGCACAAGCGCAGCACGCCGCGCAGCGGCAGTGTGGGCAGGTAAACAGAAAGGCGTAATGCACATTCCTGTCGATTGCATTACGCCTTCATGATTAAATTTTTATGCAGTCAGAATGAAGTGCTATGTTTCGTAATCCACAGCCTCTTCTTCGACGGTCAGCATTGGCTCGTCAGTCGGTTTCTTATCGAGGAATTGCAGCGTTACAGCAACAACTTTTGTGAAGTACCTGTTCTCGCCCTTATCCTCATACTTCTCTGTCTTGAGCCTTCCTTCGACATAGACCAGGCTCCCCTTTTTGAGATATTCCTGGCTAACCTCGCCGAGTCGGCCCCAGGCTTCGACGTTCACCCATTCCGTGTATTCCCTGGTCTCGCCGTTCGCCTTCCAGCGCTGCGAAACCGCAATACTGAAATGGGTTACCCGCTTGCCGGTGGGTGTATATTTGCTTTCAGGATCCTTGCCTAGACGGCCGATCAGTTGGACTCGATTTAATGCTGGCATATTTCCCTCTCTTTTTTGGGTTGTTGTCGTTGTGCCGAACTTTTAGATGCAAATGTACGTGTCATGATTAGTCTCCGGGAATCTAAAAGAACCTTATTTAGTTGTTTCGAACAGAGTTATACTTTACTCTCCTGCGGCTTCGGCCGCTTTCTCAGATGTAGTTTCCGTTTCACCTCCTGATTTCTTGAGAACAGGCAAGCCTGTTTTCATCTCAACGACCTGATAGCCTTCGGGCACCGCATCGAGCGTGCCTTCCCTGACTTCCTTCGAGAAGAAGAACAGAGTCCGTTCCTTGCCGGTGGAAGTCGTGGACTTTTTTGTATGTAAATAGTAGGTTACACCCTTCGAGTTGGTAAACGCGTAAGCCATTATTATTCTCTCCTTTTTCAAAATTGTACCGTAAGTGTAGCACGGATTTTCTATGAATGCAATCAGGAGTTTCGTGTATGCTAACCGTCATTACTCTCAGTGAACTTCATGCCACCCGTCGTTCTTTCCAAGGGACGGTGGGTCTCGTACCAACCATGGGATATCTACACGAAGGGCATCTTTCGCTCGTCCGACAGGCAAAGGAGGAATGCGATCATGTGGTTGTCTCCATCTTCGTCAATCCGACCCAGTTTGGGCCAAAGGAGGACCTCTCCAGGTATCCGCGCGACCTCGACCGGGACCTGAGCCTGCTGGACTCCCTCGGCGCGGATCTCGTCTGGGTGCCGACAGAGCAGAGCATGTATCCACAAGGGTACCAGACCTGGGTGGAGGTGGAACGCATCACGCGTCCGCTGGAGGGCTCGATGAGACCCGGTCATTTCAAGGGGGTTACAACGGTCGTCGCCAAGTTGTTCAACGGAGTCCAGCCGCACAAAGCCTATTTCGGTCAAAAGGATGCGCAGCAAGCCGCCGTCATCCGCCAGATGACCCGCGACTTGAACTTCCCCATCGAGATCGTGATCTGCCCCATCGCGCGCGAACCGGACGGGTTAGCCATGTCGAGCCGCAATGTGTACCTGGATACCGAACAACGCAAAGCCGCGACCGTGTTGTATCGTTCGTTGAGCGCAGCCAGGAACGCCTATGAGAACGGCGAGCGCGCTGCGGAAAAGCTGCGCCAGATCATGCGCGATGTGCTTGCCACCGAATTGCTGGCGCAAATGCAATATGTCTCGTGCGCCGATTACGATACGCTGGAGGAGTTGGAAACGGTCACGGGAAAGACCCTGCTCTCCATGGCGGTCTTTATCGGAAAGACAAGGTTGATCGATAATTTTGTGTTGGGATAAAATGCTGCCCAGCAGTTGAACTGCTGGGCAACCAACCTCTCATGGTCCCCATTTCATCTGTTGGGCGAACGGCGCCAGAACGATGTTCGGTCTGCCGTCGAGGTAGACGATCTCCGCCTGCCCGCCCTGATAGACTTCCTGCGCCGGCGCGAACGCGACGATGACAAAGCTCGCATCGGGCGCCCATAACGCCTCATTCAACAATTGGAAGTTCTGGTCGCTGATAACAGTCCGCCCGGTCACGCCATCCGAGGCGGAACGGACGAGCTGCAATGGTGAACGCATGATCATCCCATCGGTGCTGGGAATGCTTGCGAAGAAGAAAAATAACTGACCATCGGGCGCCAGGTACGGTTTATCGGCGAGGTTGTAGCTGCCGCCGCCTGCCTCCGCCTGGATCAATGTAGTCACCTTGCCGGTCGCGGCATCCACCTTCCACAAACCGGGGTTGAACATGCCCATCGTGGGACTGGCTGCATAAATACTCGAACTGTCGGCTGCCCATTCGACATCATCACAACAAATGACAGCGCCTTCTCCCCCCTCGAGACGAACCAAAGCCTGTGTAGCAGGATCATAAATCGCGGAGGAGGCACCCTCGTAATAACCCAGCGTGATCAGCAATTTTGACCCATCGGGTGAGTAACGCTCAGGCGAGTACAGCTCGCGCGGGACAAAGAGCCCATCGCCCACAGCTTCGATCTGATTCTCGATAAGGAGCCGACTCTTTTCCGTTGAAAACGAGTAGTTCTGCAGGCCTTTGTAGCCGTATGCGATCGTTCCTCCATCGAATGCAAACACCGGACTGCTGACCGTGCTGATAAATGGATTGTTCGGATCGACAGCGCCGCCATCCACCAGCACGCGGCGTTCCGACCCAGCCATATTGACATACAACAATCGATTGTCCGCGATATAAGCGACGCTGCCGTCAGCCATTGAGACATCATAATCACTGACATTGACGGGCTCAGAGGTAAGCTGACGCCGGGTGAACCCATCGGTTTCCACCCGAAAGACCTGCGTGAGGCCGGCGCTGTCGGGTCCCAGATAATAAAATGCGCGTGGGAGCAAGTCTGTGGGCGCCTCCGTTGCCGGGGCGGTTGCGCTGTCCTCGGCGGGCACAAGCGCCGTCAACGTCATTGCAACGACCGTCCCAACTTTGTCAGGATCAGGTGAAGGTACGATTACCGTCCCGCCGCTTTGCGTGGGTCCGCCCGCCGGGGGGATTTGCGGCAAAGCACAAGCCAGCATAACGATTGCAAGAGTGAAAAAAGCAATCAGGGATCGAAGAGATTTGCTCATATTTACCTCGTAAGGGTTACAACACACAGAGACACAGAGAATATTTTCTCAGTGTCTCTGCTGATTTAGCCATAGGCCATTCTGGTGATGAGATTGTTCCGAGTTACACCTGCTCGAAGCGCTCCACCGGGACAACGAAAAGAGTCGCCCGTCTTTCGCCTGACGGCAGGGGAGTCAATTTTTTGCGGATCAACTCGAGGGCGGACTCCACACGTTCATCCCGGACACCCAGCAAAAGGGTGACCACGCCGCTCCTCAGGAATCCGCCTGTGGAGGCGATGCGCGTGATCCGATATTTTTCGGACGTGAGCGCCTGTACGATTTCATCCGAGTCGCTGTCCTTGACGATAAGAATCACCATTTTCATAGTGCACGCTCCTGAGGATCAAATTTCTTCGAAGTGTTCAACGGGCAACGCGAAAACGGTCGCGCCGCCCACGGTCACGGGAACAGGCGTGGGCATGGGGAGAGGCGAACCTTCCAGCGGCAGCGTGAGGTACTCGATGCGCTGCCGGCACGATTCTTCCAGAGCTGTGAGCGCCTCCACCTCCCGGCCCTCCTGCAGCCCCACAAGCAGCGTCGTATTCCGGCGTCCCAGGAATCCCCCAGCGCTCGCCAGATGCACAACAGGCAGGTGCAGCTGTTCGATGGCGCGCGTGGCTGTGTCCATATCCTGCTCCTGGACGACAGCCAGCATCAACAGGTGAATCGATTCATTCATGGATTCTTTCCTTTCTCCAAGCCATGCGCCCGCAGCACAGGCAAAACCAGGAAAACGCCGGTCTCATGGTTGCTTAGATCGCCCACTACGCTTTGCGTGGCAGCAAGGATCTTATCTATCATAGACTCATCTTGCGCAGTTGTAAAGATCGTGCGGCTGAACGCCTGCGACATTTCGTAAAAGTCCTCCAGGGAGGGCATCAGGGGAATGTCATCGCGAAGCCCTTCCTGCTGGCGCAGCCTGCGCATACCTGTGCTGAACAACACTGTTGCGCGGTGGACTCCGATCTTCTTCCAGGCATCGATGAGTTCCTCAAGCAGGTCAGGGTTATGCATCGTAAACAAGATGAAAAACATTAGTCTGCCTCCTCACTATTTTCTGGTCCATCGGGCTGGACATCAACCTGCGTGGCATCCACCAGCGGTTTCTCATTCCTGGCTTTTGTGCGCGCAAACAGCGCCCGTAAGATTGGCGGCGTAATCAAGGTGGTAATCAGCACCATGACAACGATAGCGGAAAACTCATTATCGAGAATCAATCCTTCCCTCACTCCAACATCTGCAACGATCAGTCCAACTTCTCCACGTGAAATCATGCCTGCACCCAGTCGAATCGCCTCATTACGTGAAAGACCGCCCAGCCGTGCACCCCAGCCTGCGCCAAGCCACTTGCCAATCACTGCCACAAGGATGACCACTAATGTCAGAAGGAGGACCTCCAGCCTGAATTCACGCAAATCAATGGAAAGCCCAATATTCACAAAGAAGACCGGGACGAACAGGCCGTACGCCAGCGCATGCATGCCCGATTCAATACGTTCCTTTTCAGGGCAGCGTGCCAGCATCAGACCGGCTAAAAACGCGCCCGTGATGGCAGCCATGCCTCCAAAAAATTCTGCTGCAATTCCGTAGACCAACATCACCACGAGAGATATTGTCAACAAGCCCTGGCTGATAGGCAAGCGGGCAATCCTGCGGATGAGGAAGGGCAAAGCCCACAATCCGAAAATGATGGAAAGAATCAGGAAGAGCAGCATGCGGATCACGATCAATATTATTCCGGACGAACTTCCGCCGCCGCTCTGTATAGCCAGAAACACCGAGAGGAACAGGATGATCAGGATATCGTCGAACACAGCTGCGCCGAGCAGGCTTAACCCCACGCGGCTTCGCAGAGCTTTAAGTTCGATCAGGGTTTGGGCGGAGATGCTGACACTGGTAGCGCCAAGGGTCAAGCCAAGGAAAAGAGATCCGAAATTATCCAGACCAAAAAGAAGCCCCACCCCCCAGCCCAATAAAACCGGTAAAAACACACCCATAAAACCTGCGGAGGCAGCAACACGCAAATTCTGGCGCATTTCGCCGAAGTGCAGTTCCAACCCTGCAATAAACATGAGTAAAAGGACACCCATTTCTCCAAACTCTGAGATTGTCTCTGCAAGTTCATGGTCAACAAATGAAAGATTCAGCAGATTGATAAGGGAGGGTCCGAGAAGAATGCCCACCAGCAATTCACCCAGCACTGAAGGTTGTCCAAGACGCGTACTCAAATACCCCGCCAGCTTGGCGGAGAGCAAAATAATTGAAAGCAGAAAAGCAAGCTGCAAAAATGTAGTCATAATAGTGTTTTGGTTATTTTAGTATAACAGCTTGCGGAAAACTCCTGCACGAGCAACTGCCCTTTCCTATCCGGATTAGAACGTTGAATACAAGATAACATACATAATACTGGCAATGATGCATGTTAGAAGCATCACCGGCAGGCCTCGTTTATTCCATAATGTGGCTGTGATGGGCGTGCGGGTCTTTTCAGAAAGAGTCGTCACAATGATATTCGCAGTAGAACCGATGATCGTCCCATTGCCGCCAAAGCCCGCGCCGAAGGCAAGCGCCCACCATAAAGGCGCGATATCCATGCCATTTTCGCCAAGTCCCTGAATAACGGGAATTAATGCAATTGTGATCGGGACGTTATCCACTACTGCAGAAAGCAGAGCCACGATCCAGATCAAACTGACCCCGAACAGGACAGGGGGGATATGCACTGCCCGCTCAAGCAGACCAACCACTGATGCAAACACACCGGCAGACTCCAACCCGCCAACCATCACGAAAAGGGCTGCAAAGAAGATCAGCACGCTCCATTCAATTCTCTTCAACACATCCGGAAAACTGGGTCGTATCCATAAGAGGGCAAATGCAGCTGATTCCAATGCTACAAACGATGGACTGATCCCAAGCAAATCATGGGCAAAAAACAGAACGATCGCTGCACCCAGTACAACCAGGATCCGCCGCGCCGTACCCGGCTGGTTGAGTGTTTCTGCCGGGTTAAGTTTCATCACGGCTTTGACATTGCGCGGCCGCTTCGATAATTCCTTCTTGAAAAGATACAGCAACAAAACCAATGCGCCTGCCCAGGTGAAAACAACGATGGGCAGGGAATGGATAAGAAAATCATTAAATGACAGACCTGCTGCCGAACCAATCAAAACATTGGGGGGATCCCCTACCAGTGTGGCAACACCGCCTGTGTTCGATAGTATGGCTTCTGCAACGAGATAGGGAATGGCACTGACTCCCAGAATCTCACTGATCAGAATGGTGACTGGCGCAATCAACACGACAGTAGTCACGTTATCGAGAAACATGGAAAGAAGGGTTGTAATGCTCCCAAGCAATACGAATAGACGCACAGGTTTCCCTTTTGACGTACGCGCCGCGATCACAGCGAGATATTCAAAAAAGCCGGTCGGCTCGAGCATGGCAACCAGAATCATCATGCCCAGTAAAAGTCCCAATGTATTGAAATCAACCGCCTCCAGTGCAACTTCCTCCGAGTAAAAATGCAGGATTTTCCCGATGCCAACCATGATGACCCCGCCTGTAATCGCGACAATGGCACGGTTAATTTTCTCGGAAAAAATCAGCGCCAGACTGACGATGAAGATCAGGCTCGAAATGACAGCAGGAAGGTTCATAATTTCAAGCCACTTTTGACCAGGTGGAAAGAATGGCGGCTCCGATATCTACGCGCGAAGCCACCCCAACAAGTTCATCATCCTTTGAGACAATAGCCATATCATGCAGCTGATGCTGCAGCATCAGCGCATAGACTCGCAATAAACCGGTATCTTCAGGGACGCTGATCGCAGGACTCATCAATGTTTTGATTGGTTTATCGAGGGTCTTTGCAGGCGGACGGGTGGTCTCTACTGCGCCAAAATCATGAACGTAATCCACATCCGCGATAAAGTTGAGAAAATCCGGCAGTTCCAACGCAAGCATATCCCGCAGCCCTACCACACCAATGAGCTTTTTGTTCTTATCCACAACTGGCAGAAGCCCAATGTGATGTTTGACAAACACTGCCGCAGCTTCACGTATCGTGGATGTTTCAGGGATTGAAATCACATTACGCTTCATATACTTGCTGATTTCCATTTGATCTCCTTACGCGCTAATTACCTGCCCGTCAATTGTACATTAGGCGTCACAAGATAATCGTTGGTCTCCGACGAATGTAATTATAGCCCAGTCGATCAATCGACTTCATCCGGTGCGTTCGATGTTTGTCCCCTCAAAATCAGGAACCCTGTGACACCAGCCAGAAGTGAACTGAGCAGAATACTGATCTTGGTACTTTGGATGATCTCCGGATCATCCAAAGCCAGCAATGTGATGAAGATGGACATGGTAAATTCAGTACAATCCCACCCTCTGGCCGCGCCTCGAGCAGATCTGCTGAAACGAGTCCGCGATCGGGCGGACCGCGGCGCGGTGCACACGCCGAGGAGATGCGGGTGCATCACCCACCCATTGCGGGCAGCACCCGCGCGAGCGATTGTCGTCTATAATAACGGCGGGTACAATACAACTATAGTTGCAGCCTGCCTAAATCGCGAAACCGCCATTTGCATGAGGAGAGTAGAGATGAAGGTGGAAGATATTATGACGCGTGAAGTGATTACGATTGCGGCGGATACAACGGTGGACGAGATCGCAAGGTTGTTGCGTGAACATCGTATTGGGGGCCTGCCTGTGATAGATGATAAGCACCAGGTGATCGGCATTGTCAGCGAAAGTGATCTTTTCCTAAAGGAAAAAGGCATGCCTTTTTCTGCCGTAAAAGTGCCCGTGTTGTTCAAGCGCTGGGTTGATCCGGACCGGCTGGCTGAGATCTACGAAGACGCGCGTCACCATACCGCTGTCGACGTGATGACAGGTAAAGTAATTTGCGTGAATACTGACGATACCGTCGGTCACGCGGCCTGGCTCATGGCGCAGCACAATATCAAACGTGTTCCCGTTTTGCAAAATGGCGTGTTGGCAGGCATTATCACCCGCGCCAACATCATACACTTGCTGGCGAGGGATGAAGAATGATGCTCGCCATCTCGGTACTTTCGGGCTTCGGGCTCGCGTTTGCCGCGCCCATCCTGTCGAGACGATTCGGCCGCGCGGCCGGCTGGATTCTGGCGCTGCTGCCTGCCGGTCTGACCCTGTACTTTATCGGTTTGCTGCCCTCGGCGGCCGCGGCCCGACCGGCGGCTTTCTCGGCTCCCTGGGCACCGGACCTTGGGCTTGTTTTTTCGTTTCGAGCTGACGGGCTGGGTCTGCTTTTCGCGCTGCTCATCAGTGGCATAGGTGCACTGGTTGTGACATACACAGGGGGATATCTCAAAGGGAACCCCAATCTGGGAAAGTTCTACGCCTGGCTCCTGGTCTTTATGGCGGCAATGCTTGGCGTTGCCCTGGCAGACAACATGATCCTGCTGTTCGTGTTTTGGGAACTTACCAGCATTAGTTCCTACATACTGATCGGTTTCGAACACGAACGCGCCAGCGCGCGTGCCGCCGCCCTGCAGGCATTTCTTGTCACCGGCGGGGGCGGGCTGGCTTTGCTCGCAGGCTTGTTGCTGCTTGGGAGCGCAGGCGGCACACTTGAACTCTCCGCGCTGCTGGGGCAAGGCGATGTCTTGCGAGCCAGTCCATTTTATTTCCCGGCCGTCCTGCTGATCTTGTTGGGAGCGTTCACCAAGTCGGCACAGTTCCCATTTCACTTCTGGCTTCCGAACGCGATGGAAGCGCCGACGCCCGTCAGCGCGTACCTGCACTCGGCGACGATGGTGAAGGCGGGGATCTATCTGCTGGCCCGCCTGGGACCCGTGCTCAACGGGACCGACGTATGGGTCTACGCAGTCGGCGGTGTGGGCGCAGCGACAATGCTCGTCGGCGGCTATCTTGCGTTATCGCAGACTGACTTGAAGCGGCTGCTCGCCTATTCCACGGTGAGCGCGCTGGGCATGTTGACCCTGTTGATCGGTCTCGGTTCGCCACATGCGCTGGAAGCAGCAATCGTCTTATTGCTGGCGCACGGCTTGTACAAGGGAGCATTGTTCCTCGTGGCAGGCGCGCTGGATCATGAAACCGGGACGCGGGACATTACCCAATTGGGTGGATTATTCTCTGCGATGAAGCTGACAGCCATCGCCGGGGGGATCGCGGCGCTCTCGATGGCGGGATTGCCTCCGTTGTTCGGGTTCCTCTCCAAAGAACTAACCTATGAGGCCGCGCTCGAATTCGGTCCGTGGCTCGCCGGGGCTGTCGTTCTTGCGGGATTATCCTTCGTGTTCGTCGCCGGGGTTGTGGGTGTGGGACCATTCTGGGGCAAACAGAAGCAGACGCCCAAGTCCCCGCACGAAGCGCCGTTGAGCATGTGGCTGGGTCCTGCGATCCTTGCCGGTTTGAGTCTGCTCCTTGGTATTTTCCCAAATTCCATAAGCCGGTTCCTCATCAGTCCGGCTGCCTCTGGCGCGATCGGAGAGAGTACCAGTGTCAAGCTGGCGTTATGGCATGGTGTGAATCCGGCATTCGTCCTCAGTGTTGCCACCATACTCATCGGCGCGGGATTGTTCGCGGCGCGCCATCCAATTCGTTCCGGGCTTTCAAGGTTCGCCTGGCGATGGGGTCCATCCTTTTTCTATGATCGCTCACTCGACGCACTCAATGCCCTGGCACGCGGGCAGACACGCCTGCTGCAAAGCGGGTACCTGCGCTTTTATTTATTTGCGATCATTCTCACGGTCACAGGTCTCGCGGGCTTCACCCTCTTTACCCGGGGCGGACTCCCCGTACCCGTCGCAGTGAGTGAGGTCCGTTTCTATGAAGCGGCTCTGGCGCTGCTGATCCTGCTTGCCGCATTTGTGGCGACTGTTTCCTGGTCGCGACTTGGCGCGGTGGCCGCGCTCGGGGTTGCCGGTTATGGCGTGGCGTTGATCTATCTTCTATTCGGCGCGCCTGACCTGGCGATGACGCAATTCCTGATCGAATCGCTGACGGTCATCCTGTTCGTCCTCGCGTTCTATCATCTGCCGCACTTTGCCCAACTCAGTTCCAGGACTGCCCGCGTTCGCGACGGATTGATCGCCTTGCTGGCCGGCGGATTAATGACATCGTTGGTGCTGTCCGCAGTGGACGCTCAACTCCACCCAAGCATCTCCGGTTATTTTGTCGAGAACGCCCTGCCGTTGGCGCACGGGCGTAACATTGTCAACGTGATCCTTGTGGATTTCCGCGGGATCGATACAATGGGCGAGATCACCGTGCTGGGTATCGCCGCCATCGGGGTATATGCGCTGCTGAAACTTCACACCGACCGGAAAAAAGATAAAAAAGGAGGCGGTGAATGACCTCCTTGATCCTCAGGACCACAACGCGTTATTTGACGCCGCTGTTGCTGATATTTTCCGTCTTCCTGTTCCTGCGCGGGCACAATCAACCGGGCGGAGGGTTTGCAGGTGGACTGGTGGCGGCAGCTCCCTTCGCGCTCTTTTCGATCGCATTCGGCGCCGCGGAAGCGCGCCGGGTGTTACAGGTGGAGCCGCGCTGGTTGATCGGTGTGGGTTTGCTGGCGGCCCTGGCAAGTGGCGTGATCGGTTTGCTCGGCGGGTACCCGTTTCTCACCGGCACGTGGGGCTATCTCAAGCTGCCGGGATTCGGCGTCTTGGATATAGGTACACCGCTGTTCTTTGACCTGGGAGTTTATCTGGCGGTGATCGGCGTGACGTTATCCATCATCTTTGCGCTCGAGGAGGCGGAATAAGGCATGGAAGTCATCCTTGCATTCGTTATCGGTGGATTGTTTGCCCTGGCAATTTATATGTTGCTTCGGCGCAGCCTGGTGAAGCTGCTCATTGGTCTGGCGCTGCTGAGTCATGCGGCGAACCTGCTGATCTTCACTGCGGCAAAGCTGACGCGCGGCCGTCCTCCCGTCATCGGCATGGAGACAGCGGCGCTCGAACCTCCCTTTGCCGACCCACTGCCTCAGGCGCTGATCCTCACCGCCATCGTCATCAGCTTTGGGGTAATGGCTTTTGCGCTGGCACTGGCGTTTCGGGCATATCGAAGCGTCGGCACAGATGACCTCGATCAGATGCAGAGCACAGACGTTTGAGGCGGAACATCCCGAAGAATTTCTCATGAATGTATTGCTTATTCTCCCCATCCTTATCCCGATGTTGACAGCCGTCCTCGCGCTGCTGCTTCAAAAATCGCGAAGCACACAACGCGCGGTGAGTTCGATTGGCGCCTGGACGTTGTTTGCCGCGGCGGCATGGCTGGTCGTTGACGTATGGCGAAACGGAATCCAGGCCGCCCAAATGGGCAACTGGCCCGCCCCCTACGGCATCACACTGGTTGCTGACCTCTTCAGCGCTGTGATGGTCCTGCTCGCCGGGATCATTGCCGCGGCAGTGGGGATGTATTCCCTCGTCAGCGTCGACGCGCAGCGTGAGGAGTTTGGCTATCATTCGCTCTATCATTTCCTGCTGATGGGCGTATGCGGCGCGTTCCTGACTGGTGACCTGTTCAACCTGTACGTGTGGTTCGAGGTTATGCTGATGGCTTCTTTCGTGCTGATGGCGCTGGGGGGCGAGCGCGGTCAAATGGAAGGCGCGATCAAGTACGTGACGCTCAACCTGATCTCCTCGGCTTTGTTCCTGTCTGCTTTAGGATTGCTTTACGCAATAGCAGGCACGCTGAACATGGCAGATCTGGCGTACAAATTTTCGGACGTTTCCGCATCCCAGCATCCCGGTCTGATGACCACACTGGCAATATTGTTTATGCTTGCGTTTGGGATCAAAGCTGCGGTCTTCCCCCTGTTCTTCTGGCTGCCCGCCTCGTATCACACGCCGCCGGTGGCGGTCTCCGCTCTTTTCGCCGGGCTGCTGACCAAGGTGGGCGTCTATGCTCTCATCCGCGTCTTCACCCTCATCTTTTTACAGGATGTTGGCTACACTCACAGCCTGATCCTGGTCATCGCGGGCCTGACCATGGTCAGCGGCGTGTTGGGAGCGGTGGCGCAATATGACTTCCGCCGCCTGCTTTCCTTCCACATCATCAGTCAGATCGGTTACGCCCTGATGGGGCTGGGAATCTTCACCGCGTCAGCATTAGGCGGAGCCGTATTTTTCATTTTCCACGTTTCAATTGCCAAGGCATCCCTGTTCCTGGTCAGCGGCGTGGCACAGCGTCTGTACAGGACATGCGATCTCAAGCGTCTGGGAGGGTTGTATCAGACACAACCAATGTTGGCGGCCCTGTTCCTCGTGTCGGCAATGTCACTGGCTGGTATCCCGCCATTCTCCGGCTTCTTCGCAAAACTTGGACTGGTGAAGGCGGGGCTGGACACAGGACAACATGTCATCGTTGCTGTGGCACTGGGTGTAAGCCTGCTGACCCTGTTCTCCATGCTGAAAATATGGGGCGAGGCATTTTGGAAGCCAATACCGGATCAAAGCGGTACGACCGGCGGGCTGTCAGGAGTGCGCCTGAGTAACTGGCTGTTCCCGATTGCAATTCTCTCCGCGATCTCTGTGGTGCTGGGTCTTGGCGCCGGTCCTGCATTCAACTTTGCATTGCAGGCAGGTGAACAACTCATGGATCCCTCGCTCTACATCCAGGCGGTCTTGGGAGGCGCACCATGACCTACTTCATGCTGAACATTGCGCTCGCGCTGGCATGGGCGGCTCTCACCGGGAACTTCAACCCCGCAAACCTGATCGCCGGTTTTGCTCTGGGCTACGGCGCGCTGTTCGTGATCCGCCGGGCGCTCGAGCCATCCGATTACTTCGTAAAAGTCTGGCAGGTGATCGGCTTCGTGTTCTTCTTCCTGTGGGAACTGTTGCTTGCCAACCTGCGGGTGGCGCACGATGTGCTGACGCTGCGCAATTACATGAAGCCGCGCGTGATCGCCCTTCCGCTCGATGCGCGCACCGACGCTGAGATCACCGCGCTGGCTTATTTTATTTCCCTGACCCCCGGCACGCTTAGCCTGGACATTTCCACCGACAGGAACACGATGTTCATCCACGCCATGTATGCTCCCGATGCCGACGCCCTGCGGCGCGAGATCAAGCAGGGAGTCGAGAGGCGGCTCCTGAGACTGATGCGCGGGACCAGATCAGAAAGAGGCTGAAATGCAAATTCTTATCAATATTACGTTAGGCTTGTTGATCCTTGCCATGTTCCTGGCATTCGTGCGGCTGGTACGCGGTCCCAGCCTGCCCTCCCGCGTGGTGGCGCTGGATATGATGACGGCGCTGGCCGTTGGAATCATTGCCGTTTATGCTGTAGCGACCCGGCAGACCATTTTTCTGGACGTCGCGATCGCCCTGGCGCTGATCGGGTTTCTCGGTACGGTTGCATTTGCCTATTTTGTCGAAAAGGGAGAACTGCCATGGCGGAAAGCATAAGCCTGTTCCTGCTCCTGCTGGGCGCGGTCTTTATGCTGCTGGCAGCCATCGGGCTGGTGCGTATGCCGGATGTGCTCATGCGGCTGCACAGTAGCACCAAATCTGCTACGCTGGGTGTGGGGCTTATTATGCTGGGAGTCGCCTTATTCTTCAACGACTTCGCCATCGGGGTACGCGCGCTCGCGATCGTGGTTTTCATGTTTTTCACCGCACCGGTGGCAGCGCATATGATCGGCAGGGCAGCTTACCTCTCCGGTGTACCGCTTTGGGAGGGGACACTCAGCGACGAAATGCGCGGACACTATGATCCCAAGACTCATGCTTTAGCTGGTGAGGCTCAATCTCCCGATTCACTATCGAGTGGGGAGCCGGAATAGGGTCACGCGCGCGGGCGTTCGCCATATTCGGGAATCTCCAGCATGGGTGGACGGTCACGTTCGGCGATCTCTTCTATGTCCAGCACAAAACGTTCCCCCTCATAACGGATCAATTTCATAGTCTGATTGACGTTCTCCAGAATGCTCTGTCCATAACGGGTTTCCAGCTTGCGCATCACAGCCTGAATGATGGCAAAGGACATTTTGCTCAACGCCTCCAGCGGCTGGTTGTGATGGATGCGCTCCTGTAGATCCACCTGGGCGATGGCGTTCAAGCCAAACTTGTCGAGCACATCGATCAACATCCCAATTTCCACACCATAGCCCGAGAAAAAGCCAAACTGCTCGAGCGCAGACCGGCGCCCGCCATATTCTCCGGAAAGAGGCTGGATCACGCCGGAGAGTTCAGGGTAGAACAGGTTGAGGAGCGGGCGCGCCGTCAGTTCGGTGACCCGGCCTCCGCCGCCAGCCTGGATCTTGCCGCCTACTCGCAATGGACGCTTGTAAAAGCCTTTGATGAACTGGACGTCGGGCCGCAGGAGCAAGGGACCGATCAAACCATAGACAAAGCGCGGATGAATGTTGACGATGTCCGTATCCAGCCAGATCAGGATGTCGCCTTTCGTGCAATACAGACTTTTCCAGAGCGCTTCCCCCTTGCCGCGCCGCGCCCCGTACTGTGGCAAAACCGCTTGATGGATGTAAACCGGAACGCCCAATGCCTGGGCAATTTCCCGCGTCCGGTCTTCAGAATTGGAATCGATCAAAACAATTTCATCCAGCAAAGGAGCATCCAGCACCAATGCCTGTTTGATGGTTTGGATCACATTTCCCACCGTCTCTGCTTCGTTGAGCGCAGGGAGTGCCAGACTGATGGAGACTCCGCGCTCGCGTTTCAGGCTCAATAGATAATTCAGGTCCTGGAACTCATCCGCGTGGAACGTGTTTTCCGCAAACCACTTGTCCACCAGGACGGAGATGGCGGTCTGACCGACTTCTTCGCTCTCCAGGGGAAAGCGCGGCGGCTGTTTGGTTTTCACAACGATCAGGCCGCATTTACCCTCCCTCATCATCCGTTCCGCCGCCGGGCCGATGGAAGCGACCTCATCCACCGACCGGGCACTGGCGCCCATCACCGTCAGATCAAACTGGCGTGACGTCTCGAAGAGCGCCTCGGCAGAGTCATCTGTGGCGACATTATGTTCCTTCACCTCAGGCAGTTGTTTCAACACGCGTTCGATTCCGCGAAAAGCGGCATCCTGTTTACGGTCAGACTTCGTGGAAACCATATGCAGGGAAGTGATATCGATTTGGCGAAACCGTCGCATGGATAATGCAATGCGCAGCGCCAGTTCCGCATAGGGACCGCCGCGGATCGGGATCAACACGTTATCCAGACTGGCCGAGACATGTGAGTTGACGATCGCAATATCGCAGGGCGGGTGCGCCAATACTTCCGCCAGGGTCGTGTTGAGCGTTTCGAACTGGCAGGGATATTCCAAAACCAGGAGATCGGGCTTTTCTCTCTCCGTAACCCCAATGATTTCATGCCAGGGCCGGTGAGTAGCAGCAGCGTACACCTCGGTGCGATATCGGACGCCGGAAAGCTTCCTGAGCATCTGGCGCACTTCCCGGACAGGCACTGCGGCGCCGCTGAGCGATTCCGCCTCCGGGACATAGACCAGTCCCACGAGCATCACATTGTCCTCTCCGGCAATGGTGCGCGCGGCGTTGATGGCAGAGGTTTGTTCACAGCCATATACCAGCGGGACAAGAACTTTTTTGAAGAGTTTGGTCTTTGACGGGGTCTTCATACAACCTCCTGACACTCACGCCGTGAGCAGCGGCGCAATCTGGCGCGCGTAAATACGTTCCCACGTATACTGCCGGCGCACCTGCGTGCGCATCCGAAAGACAGCATTGGAGGAAAGGCGATCCGCCAGGATGTCCGCAAGCTCACTGGGATCAGCATCCGGCGAAAAATAAGTTGCGTTCGAACCGCCCAGGTCCCGCAGCGGAGGGATATCCGAGCAAAAGATCGGCAAGCCTGCAAAGCCTGCCTCCAGAATCGGGATACCAAATCCCTCCTCGCGCGAGGGCAGGAACAGGGCATCGGCAAGATGATAGAAATCCGAAATGACTTCATCGGGGATGTATTCTGAGGTTAATTCGACAAGAAAACGGACTGCGTTCTCCACTCCCAGCTCTTTGCGCAGTGCAGTCAGTTTCTCGAAGTATTTCACATTTGCGGGATTGTGCGGTCCCAGGGGACCGGTGACGATCAACTTTATGTCAGGGAAATGCCGCCGCAAGCTCGCACAGAGACGCAATGCCAATTCGATATTCTTTCGGGGCGTAATCCGCACAGGCAGCAGAAGCAGCGGAGCGGCGTTGAGCAGGTCCAGCTGCTTCACATAGTCACTGGTCTGCTTTTCAAGTTTATGGAACCTGGCTGTATCCACACCATTGGGGATCACCGTGATCTCGTCCTGGTCGATCTGGAACAGTTCGGCGAGCTCACGCTGGCGCATTTCAGAGACTGTGACCTGCCTCACCCCGGGCCAGGCCTGCCTGAGCAGATCCCACGGATAACCATCATGGAGTTCAGCCCGATAGCGCGGGGTTGTCCATGCCAGATCATGGTGCCACAAGATCATACGCGGGGGATTGCGGTCTGCGAGATTCCGCAGCGCGGCGGTCAGAGCAAGATTCTTGCTGAGCGAGCAAACGTTGTGAGCGATCAGAATGTCTACATCCTCCAGAGCCTCGACCAGCAGCGCGCGGAGTGCCGCGACCAGTTCATCAAACCCGGAGGGGAGGCGCCCCTGGTCCAACTCAGCTTTGAGTTCGAGAATCTCAGGGTGACGCGAATCGGTTAATGGAAGATGGATGAAGGGGATGCGCGGGTCGGTCTGCTCGCCGCGGCCCGCCACAATCCGCACCTGATGACCGGCATCTGCCATCAGGCGCGCCTGGTATCCCAGCACACTTTCGACGCCGCCGACGATGGGCGGCGCGGAGTAATGCAACAGAGCGACCTTCTTCATTGCGTTTTTTCCCGGGCAGCCTGGATCGCCAGGTCAATGAACACGGCCGAAGACCAGCCAAACATGGAAGCCGCCCTGGGTGGATTCTCGCCTGTCATCGGGTGATAGTACTCATAAATATCGTCGCGGCAGCAGATCAGGTCCAGCGTGCGCCGGCGCAGCTCACGCGCCAGGTCAGGGTAACCCGAACGCTGCAAACCTTCGATCAGGAGGTAATTGACATTCACCCAGGTGGGTCCGCGCCACATGAGCAGCGGGTCGTATTTTGGGTCATCCATGGCAACCGTGGGGACCGGATAGCGCGCCCAGAACTGGCGTTCATCGGTGAGATGGGCAACCAGCCGGCTGGAAATCTCGGGCGGCATCTGACCCGTGATCAACGGGAACAGGCTGAAGGGAGTCCGAACGTTCACGCGCGACCCGTTGCGGCGCGCCCAAAAGAGGCCGCTCCCGGCATCCCAGGCGAGATCGACCAGGCGGCGCGCCATGGCTTCGGCCCGGTCCCGCCACATCTGCGCGTCCTGCTCTTTGCCGATCACGCGCGCAATTTTCGCGAGGGCTTCCTGCTGGAGATAAAGATAGGTATTGAGATCGGGCGATTCAACCGGCATCCCCTCATCCCACAATGGACTGTCGTCCAGCCCCGAAGAATAGGGGTGCTGATACTCGCACAGGCCGTTGCCATCCGTGTCGTTGTTCTCGAACCACCAGATGTTCGAACGCACAATCGGTTCGTAGATCTCATCCAGGAACTCGCGGTCGCCATCCTGCTCGAAGAGTTTGTAGGCCGCCCAGGCAAGCAGGGGCGGTTTCGTTACATCGGCATCGATGGGATGATCGATATGGGTCACTGCTCCCTCGTCATGGATCGCATCGGGAATCATGCCGTCTTCACGCTGGTGATCCAGCACGATACGGATCTGGTCATGCGCCAGGCGTTTCTCCAGGTGGCGGTACGCCAGCGCATGGAAATAGGAATCCCACTGCCAGACGCCGACATAGTGGATCATAGACGGCGTCATCGCCTCCCGGGTTGTATAGAAACGCGTGGAGATGAGACCGGCGCGCATCACCCACCAGGCGTAATAATATTGTTCCTCATATGCCTGCTCCACCTGCGGCGCGCTCGCGAACCAGTCATGCCAGCGCTGCGCCGCCTCCTCCATCACGTTGGCGGGTTCAGGAATGTAGCGATTGAATCCCAGACGAGGCGTAATATTCAACAGCAGCGACTTGCCCCCCTCGGTCGCATCCAGGTACAGGTGGACAATCTGGTTGTCGGTGCCGAAAGCCGTCGTGGAATGCTGAACGATGTGTGCATTGGTCGTATACGCAACATTGCGGCGGATATCCCCGGTCAGGCGCAGCACGCCGCCGCGCCGGTCGGTCTGAATCTTATCCAGATTGGCATTGAACTTGATTGCACACTGGACAGGCGGCAGGGTGAGCAGCACGGTTTCGATATCCACGAATGCCAGGCTGAATGTTCCAATGGCGGTTTCGAAATCGATCCGATGCGGGTACGTCGTTGGCTTGAGTTCGAGAGGCTTGCCTCCTCCATCGGTAAAGACCCATTGATCGATCAGGGGCGCGCGCGTCCGGTAGGCAGCCAGCTGGCCCTCGCGTTTGAACCAGCGCTCCGCCAGCCGGACAATGAGGTGCTGCTCGGATTGAAAAATCAGCAGCCGTGAGCCGCGGTCACTGAAGGGGATCTGGCGCAGATTGATCCGGTCTTTGAGGAGCTTCAAATATCTTGAATCGATATCCAAATTCATTTCCTGATCCTTAACCATAAAGTTTGATAGGGCTGTAAAGCCAGGCTGCCATTCAAGGAATGATCTGTCAGATCGATGAGGTTGGTACCCTGCCTGGAAGACAAGCGAAAAACATCTTTCCAATTCACCGTCGCGTTTTGAGCCTGGTCCGAAATGTTATGCAGGCACAGCACACGTTGATCTCCATCAGGAGAAACACGCAGCAACGCGAAGATCGCTGCGCCGCAATCCAGCACTTCCTGCCCCCCGTGCGGGTGAAAGGCTGAGGAAGCGCTGCGCGCGACCAGCAGCTGGGCATAGCGGCTAAAGACCTGATACCGCAGGGACGACTCATCCATCAATTCGCGTTCGAACGCGGCGAGTTCGAACTTCTGGCGATTGAGGCTGCGATTCCGTCCGGTCAGATCCACGCCTGCGCGCCAGCCGCGCGATCCAAACAGGCTGTGAAAATAGATACCCGGCACACCGACCAGCGCCAGCATGATCGCCTGGGCGGTCATGAAGCGGTCCACCTGCGTGCTGAGAGACTCGTGCGCGCCCGGATGCGAGAGCGCATCGAAATAATTGATGTTGAGTTCATAGGGGACGGGCGTGCCGCCCGGATCATCCTTGTAGGACACCAGGCCGCCGTGCCGAACGGCGCGCTCGACCAGCCTATCGATTTCGCTGTCGGAGAGTATGCCGCGCGCGGGATTGATGCCGATCCCATCATGCGACGCCAGGAAGTTGAAAAACGTGGTGCGCTGGGAAGGCAATCTCAATTCCGCTGCCCATTTCGACAGGGCAGCACTGCTCCCGGTGGAGAATGTGTGCAGGACCAGCGGCGGCAAAGCAAAGTTATAGACCATCTGTGCCTCATCTTCACCGTCGCCGAAATAGGAGAGGTTGTCGCGATGAGGAACGTTTGTTTCCGTAATCAGCAGGACATGCGGCGCCAGGACATCGAGCACTGCGCGGAAGAGACGGACGATGCGATGTGTCTGCGGCAGATGAATACAGGATGTTCCAATCTCCTTCCACAGGTAGGCAATCGCGTCCAGGCGAATGAGTCGGGCGCCCTGCTCCACGTAGAACAGGAGCAGATCGATGATCTCCAGGAGTACCTCAGGGTTTTTAAAATTGAGATCGACCTGGTCTGCGCTGAATGTCGTCCATACCTGTCTGGGACCTGCGTCTGTATCGAACCGGGTGAGGAGCGGCTGGGCACGCGGGCGGACCACTTGCGAGAGGTCCGGGGCGCCATCCACTACAATGAAATAATCCCGGTAATGCAGCTCATCCCTCAAAAACGCCTGGAACCACTCGTGGTGAACGGAGATATGGTTGATGACCGCATCGAACATCAAACGAAAATGACGACCGAGGCGCGACACATCATCCCAGCGACCGAACCTGGGGTTCACCGCTCGATAATTGCTGACTGAAAACCCGTCATCCGAAGAGTATGGAAAGAACGGCAATATATGGATGCTGTTGACCAATCCGGAAAGATACTGCCCGCAAAAATTATTCAGGGTCTGCAAGGGACGGGTATTCCGCTCGCGCAGCTGGTCCCCATAGGTAATCAGAACACTGTCGCGCTCGGAAAGGAGGTGATCCTGTCCCCCCTGAAATGCCGGCAGCTTGCGATAGCGTTCCAGGATCGCGCCCAGACGCTCGAACACCGCAGGGCCGGTAAATTGGCCGTACAGCGCAATCAGGTGTGAATATATCGTGGATAATTCAGACTGTATCATGCAAGACCAACGGGACCCATTTTGCATCCAACGATAAAAAGTACAGGCGAAACCTCCGCCAAAGACATTCCTCCATCACGAAAATTTCATGATCCTGGCGGTATTTTGATTGAGCGTTGTTTCAGCAGGTCATGGTTCTTCCTGTGCTTGCCCCCAAACATCAACCCTGTAATTTTTATACCACAAAAACTGCCGGCAAGGATTGTTTTCGGCTAAAAGGACAGGCTGATTTTCACCACCGAGATCGCTGAGTCTACAGAGAAAAGTAAGGAAAGCCCTGTGCGCTCCATGTACTCGGTGGTGAATTTTTGGCAGGCTCACCGATTTATCCACACCGACTAATATTACAGCGCAAGGTTCGTAAGGCCAGAGTCAGAGTCCGCTAATCTTCGCCAATCTGCACGAATAAAATCAGCGAAGATTAGCGCAGATTGGCAGATTCTACTCAAGCCAGTGTAGCTTTCTCGCGACTTTACACTGTAATACCAATCAATCGCCTCATCCGGGTCAAAGCGTTTTACCTTGATTTCCTGCGTGTGATTCGATCCAATCGTGAAGAGGAACGTATGGGGAAGATGCCCTGCTGCGCAGAGCGCAGTTCCTCCACGGTAAAGAAGGCTTTGGGGCAAACCTCCTTGATCAGGTCAACAATGCGCACCAGTTCCTTCCGCATCACAACCGTGTAAACGAGTATCACAGGACCGCTGGCACCGTGTCCATCCACATATGTGACCCCGTAGCCTTCCGCGCGCAGGCGCTCGACCAGCGCGGATCCATTTTTAGAAAGGATGATGCGTATCACCAAAGTCCCGATCGCCAGCCTCTCCTCGAGGAGCATGCCGGCATAATTCCCCACCGCAAACCCGCCGGCATATGCCAGATAGGCAACAATGTTGTGAGCACCGCGTACGATCTCGGATACGATCGTGATCCAGATGAACACTTCTACAAAACCAAGCAGGGGAGCAAGATATTTCTTGCCTCGCGAGAGGAAGATGATACGCATGGTTCCCAGTGACACGTCGACAAAGCGTGCCAGGAAAACAATGAGGGGCAAAATCACCCAGGTATACCAATCAAACGTCTGCATGCTGTGGATTATAAACTGCGGCTCTTTCCCATGGTGGGAAGGATCCATTCATCGTCATAGAATTCGCGTATCATCCTGTAATAATACAACGTTTCCTTGTTCTGCAATTCGTAGTCCCATTCCTGCTTAAGGCGCTCCCGCTCCGATAAGAACTCCTGATCTGAAATTTCAGCATCGGCACATTGGGTAATAAGATCGGACGAACCCGCGCCCTTCGAAAATTTTTCCTTGGGACGATTGATAATCTCCAGAGGAAGGTCTTCCACAAAGGATTGGCGTAGCAGCGCTTTCGGCGCTCTTGAACGATGCAACTTCCAGCCGGCAGGAATGCCCATCGCAAGCGAAACAGATTGAACATCCAGGAAAGGCACGCGCGCTTCCAATCCAAACGCCATGGACATGCGGTCGGCGCGCTGCAAATTGGTGTTGTGGAGCGCGTTCGTGATGTAGAGCATTTCATCCTGCAAACCGTCAGATGTTTCGTATTTCGCCAGATAATCATATCCTGCAAAGACTTCGTCCGCGCCTTCGCCGGTGAGAATGACCTTGACATGCTCAGAAGCCAGCTTTGCAAGGAAATAATTCGGGATGGCACTACGCACCAGCGCAGGGTCAAACGATTCGAGATGGTAAAGGACTTCGGGCAATATCTCGACCATATCCTGCGTGCTGTACACGTATTCGTGGTGGATCGTATCGAGATATTTGGACATGTGCCGGGCAGCCGCCAGATCGGAACTTCCCGGCACGCCCACCGCAAAGGAATGCAATTCTTCAGACTCTTCACGCGCCAAGGTCGTGACGATACTGCTGTCCAGCCCGCCGCTCAGGCTCACACCAACCGGCACATCGGCAAGCAGGCGTTTATAGACCGCTGCGCGCAGTGTGGATCTGATGGCTGGCAATGCCTCATCTTCTGTTCCATCGAACGGATGGATCGTTTCTTCGAGTTGATAGTATTTCTGCCAGCCAAGGCGCGAGTGATACCAGTGCCCGGCCGGGAATTCTTTGATGCTTTCAACCATCCCAATCAGTGCCTTGATCTCAGATGCAAAGAAAAAACGTTTTCCATCCCTGCTCGTACCATAGTAAAGCGGCTTGATCCCAATCGGATCGCGCCCCAGGAATATTTCTCCGTTATGCTGGATGGCAAAGGCAAACATACCATCCAGCAACTCCACACATTTCGGCCCGAATTTTCGATACAAGTGGATCAGTACTTCCGTATCCGAATGTGTCTTCACATGTAAACTGGCAAGGTGCCTGCGCTTTAACTCTCTATAATTGTAGATTTCGCCATTGAAGACGATCGTCGTGTCCTGATAATCCATTGGCTGATGCCCGCCTTCCACATCCAGGATGGCAAGACGCGTATGCCCCAGCGTCCCATTTGGAATATCCATCACGCCGTGACCATCGGGTCCGCGATGAGAAATATTCTTTACCATTGTTTTGACAATTCGATTTGCTGGTTGTTGAAAGACCCCAGCGATTCCACACATGCTCAACTCCTTATAGAACGGATTTGGATTTAATTTTGGAAGATGGATTTCCAGGTTCAGCCGAGGCGCCTCCCGTTATTGATAATCGTTAAGCGACAGGAGATCCCTTTGTGCGGCCCATCCACGACAGATCATCGAATTCGCCAAAATGCTCACGGAAGATGCGATAGTAGTAGAGTTCCTCTTTCGTATTCAGGCGCAAACCATTCGGCAATTGCCGCTCGCGTTCGAAATCCGCAGCGCTGATCTTTTGTTCGGCATACTGTGCCAGGAAGTCCTCCACGCCCGCGCCCTCCCAGAATTTGGCTTTGGGCCGCCGCAGGACCGAAGCGGGCAGTAAGCCCTTCATTGCCTCGCGCAGGACCCATTTTTCCACGCCATTGCGGAGTTTGAGTCCGGCGGGGATTTTCAACGCATAGTCCACCACATCCGGATCCAGGAATGCCACATGCGCCACAGTTCCAAATGCGGAGGAACAGCGATCCACACGCTGCAGGGCAGTGTTGTGCAATCGATTGGTGATGTCCACAAGTTCCGAAGAAAGGTTGGCCGGGTCGAGCGCCTTCAAATATTCGTAGCCGGCAAACAACTCATCCCCTCCCTCGCCGGAAAAGACCGCCGGCACGAATTCCGAGGCGGCTTTGGCAACCAGATAGTTCATCACACTCGACCGTACCAGCAGGGCGTCGAACGACTCGAGCGCATAGATCGCGTCCGACAATGTTGCAAAGATTTCCTCTGGCTGGACAATGCACTCGTGATGATCGGAATGGATGAATTCCGCGACCGCCCGCGCAAATTCGAGGTCCGGTGCGCCCGGCAGGCCGGCTGCAAAGGTGTGGAGCCTGTCCACATGGGGGCGAGCCAGCGCAGCCATGACGCTCGAATCCAAACCTCCCGACAGCCACGCGCCGACATTCCCATCACCGATGCGGTTCTGAACGGCTTTTTCCAGGCGGGAGCGCAGTTCCACTGCGAAGGACTCGGGCTCGCCTGCCTCAGGCACCTGAACGACGATCTCCGTAAGCTTGTTCATCTGTTTACCGTCAAAGGACCAGCCCAGCGGCAATTCATGAATATCGCGCGCCGCCGCCAATAGTCCTTTCATTTCTGAGGCGAAGCAAAATGCGCCGTCGCGGGTCCAGCCATAATAAAGAGGACGTACCCCCAGCCTGCCGCGGGTGAGGACAAAACCGCCCGGGCGTACCTGAGCCTGGGCAAAATGTCCTTTCCCGGCACGGTCACGAACGAGGTCGCTGGATTTCAACTCAGCTCGGTCATGCTTTTGAATTTTCGAACCGACCACGCCAAATGTTGTCCCCTGGCTCTCGCGTGTCTCGCGCCAATCCCGGCCGCGATGCGACATTTTATCCAGCATTTGGTCCACGAGTTCGGTTTGGCCCGCACGGGCCACTCCAGCGATTCCAGACATTAGATTACTCCTTTTCACATTGAACTGTATGATCCCAGCAAAGCCAGGATTTCCTCAATCGATCGTCCCCTCCTGGACAAAGCGCGTCAACTCGCTGACGCTCCATTGTTCCAGGCCGAGTTTTTCAACCGTCCGCCCGCGCCGCCAGTAATCGGTATGATGAATAATACTGGCGATCTTGATCATGCTTTCCATGCCGCGCACCGAAACACCATAGCGCTTTCCAAGGGAAGCGATCGGGACCAGGCTCATCGGCACATCCTCGAAAATATAACGGTGATTCAACGTAGCCGGAGCTTTGATACCGTAATAACCGGGCTGGTTATGGATGGCTTCATGCAGGTCCGCGCCGGTCGTGTCATACGCCAGTTTCAGCCATTCCAGCGACGTGCGGGCGCGGATGCCCAGCGCCGAGGCAACCGTGACGCGCTCACGGTCCAGCACTTCGAGTACGCGCGCCACCGAAGGCGTGACCCCATCGATGTAAAACTGGTAATCGCCATGTGTGGCTTCGATCCAGCCCATGTTGAGCAGCGTCAGGGCCGGATGGAAGATCGCGCCCATGTTGTTCATGCCGGTATTCAGCACATCCACACCGTCGATGAATTGTGGGTAGGCTTCGCAGATCGCATCCAGAACACACTGTGTCCGCGCGGCGGGGAGCGCCGCCAGCGGCACCGCCTCCTTGATGCGGAAGATGCGCGCCTGCACGGGCCCATCCGAGCGGGAGGCGTAGATGAAGGTTTCCGCCTCCGCCACCGTGACATCCGCTGTGCAGCCGTTGTCGCGGATCACCTTGACGAATTCCAGCGCCCCGCAGGTTCGCCCCGGATGCAGGACGACGATCTGCCCGTTCTTCAGGTGAGACGCCATCGTCTTGGCAATGTCCGCATGCGCGGAGGAGGGCAAAACGACCATGATCACTTCGACCCCGTCGATCGCCGCCGCGATATCGGACGTGACCAGAGCCAGTTCACCAAATCCATGCGGACCGCCTTCGGTGCTTTCCAGTTCGATGCCGCCGCGTTTTTTGATCACTTCCACATGCTCCGGCGTCCGGTTGTACAAATTGACCGTAAACCCCATCAAAGCCAGATGCGCCGCCATTGCCTTCCCGCCATGCCCCGCGCCGATCACTACATATTTTTTCGCCATTGATTCCTCCAGTGTCAGGATGAACGTTGCGAAGGTTCTGATCCTTCGAACTTCACTCGCAGGATGAGTGTCGCCATGACGCCGCCTTCGCAACGTTTCTACTCAGATTAACTTCGATAAACGTCTTTCCTCTTTAAGGATCTTTCCCTTTGCATCCACAACCACATTTGCACCATGGACAATGTTCGTGCGGATTTCTCCACGCCCGAACTTGTTGCCCCGTAACTGGGGCGCGTCCAGGAGTCCGCTGGTCACGGCTCGTGCCAGGGTCACCGCGTCGGTGAATGGATCGGCCGCCTCGGGTCCCGCGAGACCGGCGATGGCTTCCAGCAAAAGGGCCGCTTCCTTCACCAGTTGCTTTCTCCGCTTCGTGATCGTGGGATCGGCCGTCATATCCGGTGCGCCGCGCACGGCATTCTCGATGGCGCGGCGCGCCATCCTGCTCGCTTCGATGATGTCCTGCGCGGTCGCGGCGTGATGCGCCTCCGTGTGCCCAACGATGTGATAGATATGAGGCTTGAGTGACATCTGAAGGTATGTCGCTGCCGCAAGATGTCCGCGGGCAGCATCGGGGTCAAGTGGATGCGAGAGCAGACCGATCCGTGTCTGTTTCCAGACACGGAAATTATCACTCTCAAGCGGCTCGACCAGATCCAGAACTGCCAGCATCTTCGCCAGGTCCATCGCGTCGGAAAGCCCCGGCGGGCTGTTGAACATGAGCTGCGCGATGTAATCCTTCACGCCGAACGCCCGCGCGTTATATGCCGAAAGATATGCCGAAACGACAAACACCACATCGGGCGCATCGCGCATGCCCCAGTGGTGCGGTTCGTTCAACTCCACAGGAATGTCATGCTCGCCGTACCACTTCATCACGCGTTGATGTTCGCGGATCGAACCCTCCAGGTCCCAGGGACCGCGCCCGTCCATCTGGTTGAACCAGAACAACGGGATCGCGCACCAGGCAATGTTGATCGTTTCCACGTACATCTCGGCGAGCCGAAGAAAGTCATCGGTACCGGAATAGGTGCGCAGCAACGGGAAGTTCCCTCGCCGGCTGGCGGCGTACAAGAGGCGGTAATCCTCCTCCGAACGCACCGGCACACCGCCCGCGCCTTTGCGGCGCGGGTCCTGCCGCTCGGGGTGATAGAAATTCTCCTGCGCATCCTGGTCGATGCCGAGCGAAATAACATCCAGGGCTTGCGCCTCCGCGATCTTTTGGATCCCCTCGATCGTCGCTTCCAGGGTGGGGAGACCAAAGTGATGGCGAAGGATCGGATACGGGGATTTCCATTGGATGCGTTCCACTGCGGACTGAGGAAAATCCGCTTCGCTCAACGCCTCAGCCTGCTGGCCCTTTAAGTAAGCGAGGACCGCCTCCGGAGGTTCGCTCCCGTCAAAGAGGCGCTCGAAAAACCCGATCTGGCGGACGCGTTCGGCAACCGGCGGTGTCCCGCCAAACGCAAAGCGGATTCCACGCTCATGCAGTTCCGAGGCGGATTCGGCGAACTCCCCCAGCAATCGTTCGCCCGTCTCGGGCGTGAGCCGGTAGGAGACCCCGACCAGGTCTGCGTTTTCGCGCTGCGCGGCAGAAATCATCTCCTCCACCGACACCGCGGGACCGAGGAAGACTGTCCGCCAGCCCGCGGATTCTGCAAGACGCAGAAAGTTCGTCACGCCCGCCACATGGACGCATTCGCCCAATGCACCGGCAACTACGGTTTTTGTCTTCTGTTTCATGAGATAGTTTCTCCTTTCTCTTCCCCCCTGCAATAAACAGTAAATATCGACCCACAATTTTTATACCATAAAAAACGCAGGTTTAAATTAAATCGCGGAAATTACAAATTTGTTTTTTCAGCAGCCACAAAACGTCAATCCATTCTCTTTCCGGTCATCCAAGAAAATAAAGCATGACAATCGAACCAACATACATAAAAATCAGCGCAACCCCGTCCCACGAAAAGCGATAGGGAGTACGCGGCGAGGCGCGGTACATCAAACTGATGATCACCACACCGGTCATCATCATTGCCATGACAGCTGCGAAGCCATTGGCATTGTTAAGCGAAGACCAAAAGTTGGCGCTTCCGTCGGCGAGATCATAGATCGACAACAGGAGAATATTGAACAGATTGCTCCCCAGCACGTTCCCAATCGCCAGATCGATCGCGCCGAGTCGAATAGCAGCCATGCCCGCGGCAATCTCCGGCAGGGAGGTGGAAACCGCCAGGAAAAGGTTGCCGACAAAGCTGCGCGAGAGTCCGGTGGTAGCGGAAAGGCGATCTCCAATGGAAGCCAGCCAGACACCCAGAACGATCACTGCAACAGCGCTTGCAATGAAAACAAGAAAAGCTTTCTGCCTGGTGATATGGGCATAATCCAGCTCTTTAGCCTCTTTCGCAAGCACTTCGCCCACCCGCTCCTTTTCCAGCCCGGCGATCATCGTTCCGCCAATGGCATATAAGATAACAATTACGATACTTACCAGTCCAAGACCGAACACGCCAATCCCGTTCATGGGCGGGCCGATCAGGACCACCATTGCAACCAGTCCCAGTAGCAGTACGCCCAGCCCGCCGGAGAGGATGTGGACATCCTGTGCCTTGGCAAGTACGCGCCCGGGCTGATACGCCAAATCCATCATGGCAATCAGCATCAGGTTGAAGAGGCAGCTTCCCATCACTGCGCCTGCAGCCAGGTTCGGCACGTTCAACCAGGCAACCGCCGAGATGCCGGAAGCCAGTTCCGGTAGCGAGGTCACACCCGCGATCAGGATTGCGCCGATCCAGGCACGTCCCAACCCGGTTTTTTCAGCAATGACATCTCCATATTTCGAAAGTAAGGAGCCTGCCAGAACGATCAATGCAGCGCAAACGATGAATTCGACCCAGATCACGCTATCCTCCTCATCGACTTTGTGGCAACAAAAACCGTGCTAAGGACTGGATACACAAGCACGGCAAGGGAAGCGCTATAGCCTCGAATGGGCTACGGACGTGAAATTCCCATGTTTTTATACCATAAACTTTTTCGCTTAAGATTAAATCCCCACCTGTGCGTACACGAATCTAAACAAAAACATCCTGCCGGATTTTGCAGGATATTCTGAGCACTCCATGTGGAATCACAGGGTGACGAGTAATGGCTCGGGATCGGTGATCGTCACCGACCTGCCATTGGCAAAGATCACTTCGGTCTCTTCCAGTCCCCGTTTTACTTTCAGCCCCTTGTAGTTGATCGTCACATCCCAGGGGAAGGGATTCCTGCCTTCCAATTTGACCCGCGTGCCGGAAAGGATTTCGATGCCGAGGACGCGTAAAAACAAATCGACCGGAGCCAGTCCATGGAGGGCGTTGCGTTCGCCCATGCCGGTTCCTTTTTCGGCGTGATAGCGCGCATGGAAGGCATGGTTCTGTTTCAGGTTTTGAATGATGCCATTCATGATGTGCGCAAGCAAGCGTGCGGCATCGGAACGGAATCCATATTTCAACAAGCCCTCACAGATGAACAGATTCCACGGGAGATGGACGGCTTGTGAAATGGCCTCCGCTTCCGGCTGGGTCAGATGCGGGCAGGCCGGAATGCCGAACGGCCGGTGGAAGCGGCCCGCATCCAGCAGGGCGCGGCCGATCATGGTTTGGGCATGCTGCTCATCCGGGATGCCAGCCCAGAGCGGCATGAAGAGCGTGTGATCTTCGGTCGTGAAATCCAGTGTGCTGATGACGACGGTATCTTCGTCGTCCAAGCCGCGTATCGAGACTTTCGCGATCTTCGAGAACACCTTCTGTGTGGTGTAGACGGACCCGCGATTGCGCCACTGATAGCTGCCACTCGCCACGATTTCGTCCGCCGGTTTTGTCGCCAGCTGGTGGATGCGGACCTCCGGACGTTTCGCAGCCGGGCTTTGGGTTTGGACTTCGATCAACAGGCGGATCGGCTGCTCGAACTTCAGCTTCGGCGAGACCGTGCCTGAACCCTGCTGCTTCACCAGCACCTTGCCCGCGAGACTCAATCCCGTGGCGCGGTCGCGATAGTGATACAAACCCGTGCGCGACTGCCAGGTTGATTCGATGGAGCCGCGCAATTTCGCCGCCTGCTCATGAAGCAATGGCAGCATATCGTCTTGATCGAGCTGCTCCGCCATTTTGATGAGACAGGCTGCCTCGTGATACAGCATCGCCTCGAGCGCCGGACTGTGGACCTGGGTGATATCCACGCCCAGCGACCATTCATGCCAGGCGTCGAAGAGCGGGTTATCCTCGAAGCCCGTCTGCAGGATGTGCTTCCATTGCGGCAAGCCATCCCGGTCCTCATCATATTCAGGGGAAAACCAGGACCAGAAAAACTTATGGAGTTTGGGGAAGACTTCACTAAGAAATTTTTCGTCTTCCGACTTTTCATAGAGTTTCCAGGCGAGGCTGGCAAGGAGCGGCACGGCGAGGTAGCGCCCGCGCTGGCCCGCCATGCCCGGCTTCCCGTCGATGGAACCATCCTCTTGCTGGATCGCGAAGAAGTTTTCCAGCAGGTCCTTTGCAGCCTCCGAGGCGGGCAGCACGCTGGAAAGATAATAAGCATCGAAGGGAGTCTGCCCATTCCACGCGGTGGGATAGTCCGTGCCATCGCCCTTGGGCGAATAGCCGTTATCGGGTCCGCGCACAGCGACAATGGATGGACAGGGCAGCTGCGTATCGGGTGCGAAGAACATGCCAAAGCCCGCGCTCTGGCTGAACGCCAGGGCGGCGTCCCAGTCTTTGTCGCCGGTGCGGATGTCGATGGTTTGGCCCGCATTGAGCAATTCCAGCCGGGCTTTTTCCGCTTCCCAGGGACGCGCGCAGGTTTGCCGGGCGAGGTCAAAGGAAGCCTGCAAATTATCCGTCGCAGCCTGCACCCAGGTGAGAGTCCGCGCGGCGCCGGGACCCAGCTCGAGGTCCAGGAAGAGCGAGGGGTAGGGACTCGAACCCGGCGCGGGACCACCGGTCAAAAAAAGGACCGGGAAGAGTCCGCCCGTTTGCCCGGCGAGTACGTTGACCATTTGCATTTGGGTCGCCGTCATCCCCTGCCCGTCGATCGGGGTGAGCATGGCACAGAGTTCCAGGCGGACCTTCCGTATGGCAGTGGTTTTGTTGGCAACGCTGATGCGCCCGCTGACCGCATTCGACTGCGGAACCCAGTACTCGGCTGTAACGTCTATACTCTTTAGAGGAGCATAGTCGAGAACGAGAAAATTCGGATAAAAACGGCGGATCGTCGGCGGCAGCGCAAAAGCAGACGGCGCACTGACACTTTTCCCATCTTCGCTGAAACGCAGGAAAAGGCGCATGGCTTTTGCCCGCAGCCCATACGTGGTCTGGAGCGAAAGCGCGGCAGGTTCCCCGCTACCCAGGTTCAGTTCCCAGATATGGTCGTTGAGATAGTCCGGAATGGAAAGGCGGGCATCCGCGGCGAGGCTGAGACAAAGCGGGTCGCCCGGAGCGAGTGACCAATCGCGCATAGGTGTATTGTATAGGCAGACTGTCAATAGGTCAAAGGGTATAATTTAGTCTCATAGTTTAGTAGTTCATTAGTTTGGTAGTTGGGTCACAGGATTATCAAAACTTCGAGACCATGGCAGTGTTTAACCAGAGGACTATCAAACCAGGCAACTAGCCAACCACGAAACCAGGAGACTACCTATGGGACTCTACTTTGAAGAATTCAGCGTTGGACAAAAGATCGTCACGGAGAAACGCACCATTGCTGAAAGCGATATTATGACCTTCGCCGAACTCACAGGCGATAACAACCGCATCCATACCGATCCCGAGTTCAGCAAGACGACCGTGTTCGGCAGGCAGGTCGCACACGGACTCCTGGGCCTGTCCATCGCTTCGGGCCTGGCCTGGCGAACCGGTATCCTGGATGGCACCGTGATCGCCTTCCGCGAAGTCAATGAATGGAAGTTCGTCAAGCCGGTCTTTATCGGTGACAGCATCTACGTCGATCTGGAAATCAGGGAAACCAAAGCCCTGCCGCGCATTGGCGGAGGCTCCGTCACGATCACCCTGGAAGTGAAGAACCAAAATGAAGAAGTTACTCATCGCGGTTCGTGGACGGTTTTATTAATGAGTAAACCAAAATAAACTACAGGTGAAAGAAGGATGAAAGATGAAAGAGAGAAAAATGACGCCGATTTGAATCCCTTTCATCTGTTGCATTCGTGGTGATTTTTATGACAAACGAAGAAGAGAAAAGAAGAGAAGAAGAGAATAAACGGTTTTTAAAACGGCTGATCGATTCAGAAGCAGAAACGCGCACGGACCTTCCCGCTGAGCCGAAAGAAGAGGAACCGAACCCAAACGCGACGACGAAAGCAAGTCTGCCGCGGCGCACACCAACGCCTCCCCCGCATATTGCTCTGGATAAAGATAACATGCCGCTGCCGCGCCGCGTCGACGAACTCGACCTGGACGGTACGCGTGTCTCGCCGGTTGCCTATGAACCGCCGAGTCGCCCGCGGCAGGCACAGACTCGTCATGCGCCGCCCAGCCAGCTGCCGGTCCAGGTACCCGCACCCGCTGCGGGCCGCAGCGTTGCCCTCGATTGGAGAAGCGGCTGGGGCGGATGTCTCGTGCGCGCTTTCCTGGTCGCATTGTTCGCGGTGGTCCTGCTGCTCATCCTGGGCGGTTCGGCATTTCTGTACTCGTATTACTCCGTTGCCCGCACCCTGCCCAGCGTGGAAGATCTGCAAACCCACGCCTCCCAATTCGAGACCACGCGGATCCTGGACCGCAATGGGAATCCGCTCTACGACATCCTCGATCCCAATGCAGGCCGCCGGACGTATGTGACCATCGATAAAATTTCCCCGGTTGTGCTCGCGGCAACAATCGCCACAGAAGACAAGGAATTTTACAATCACCCTGGCTTTAACTTCTGGGCGATTTCGCGTGCCTTATGGGAAAACTATCGCACCGGCGGCGAGGGTGGCGGCGCCTCGACCATCACCCAGCAGCTTGCGCGGGCGCTCCTGCTAACGCCGGAAGAGCGCGCCGAACGGACGTACTCGCGTAAAGCGCGTGAGATCATCCTGGCGGCAGAGATCACGCGCCGTTATTCCAAGGATCAAATCCTCGAGCTTTACCTCAACGAGATTTATTATGGCAATCTGGCGTATGGCATCGAAGCCGCCTCGGAAACGTATTTCGGCAAGACAGCCAATCAATTAAATCTGGCGGAAGCCTCCTTCCTGGCAGGTCTGCCGCAATCTCCCTCGGTCTATGATATTTACACCAACCGCGAGGTGACGCTGGCGCGCCAGCAGCAGGTGCTCGTGCTGATGTACGGAGTGAGCCAGACCAAGGGCTGCATCAGGGTCAGCAACAGCGAGGTGCCCATCTGTGTGGATGAGGTCGCTGCCGCGAACGCCGCCAACGACATTAAAAACCGTACGTTCACCCCACCGATCATAAATGCCCGTTACCCGCACTGGGTCAACTTCGTTCGTTCAGAACTGGAGAAGTTATACGGCGCGCAGACCATCTATCGCTCCGGCTTCATCGTGTACACGACGATCGACCCAACGTTCCAGGACGAAGCCCAGAGGCTGGTGACCGAACAGGTCGCCCTGCTGACCGACAAGAACGCGCACAATGCAGCCCTGGTTGCCATCAAGCCTTCCACGGGCGAGATCCTTGCCATGGTCGGTTCGCCGGATTTCAACAATGAAGCGATCTCCGGGCAGATCAACATGGCAGACAGCCCCACACGCCAGCCGGGTTCCTCCATCAAGCCGGTCAACTACGTTGCCGCCTTCGAAAAAGGCTGGACGCCAGCCACGTTGATCTGGGATGTGCCCAGCGAATTCCCGCCTTCCGGCAACCCCAATGACACGCGTGAGCCATACCGCCCCGTCAACTATGATGGGAAATTCCACGGACCCGTCACAGTCCGCACGGCGCTCTCCAACTCGTTCAACATGCCGGCTGTGAAGACTCTCGACTTTGTGGGCATTTATGACGATCCGAACACGCCGCAAAAGGACGGCATGATCGGCATGGCGGAACGGCTGGGCATTACCAGTTTTACAAGACCCGATTACGGCTTATCCCTGACGCTTGGCGGGGGTGATGTCAGTTTGCTGGAATTGACCTCTGCGTATTCCGTGTTTGCGAACGGCGGCAAACGCGTCCCGCCGGTGGCGATCCTGAGGATCGTCGATTTCAATGGCAAAGTCGTTTATGAATATCAGCCGCCTGAAACTGACCAGGTCATCCGCGCCGAGCACGCCTTCCTGATCTCATCCATTCTTTCCGACAACGAGGCGCGTTCATGGATGTTCGGCCGCAACTCGCTCCTGAACCTGCCCTTCCAGGTTGCCGCGAAGACAGGCACCACCAACGACTTCCGCGACAACTGGACGCTCGGCTACACCCCCGATCTCGTCACGGGCGTCTGGGTGGGCAACGCCGATTACACGCCTATGGTCAACACGACCGGTCTGACAGGCGCCGCGCCGATCTGGTCGTCCTTCATGCAATATGCCGTACCCATCGTCAGCGGCGGCGCGCCCACGCCTTTCTCGAGACCCCCCGGCATCATCGATAAAGCGATTTGTTCCGTCTCCGGCACGGAGCCTTCCCAGTGGTGCCGGGGCGGTCAGCGCAATGAAATCTTCGCCAGCGACCAGCCGCCTCTGCCGGCTTCGCAGGACCTGTTCCGCCGCGCCAACCTGGATACCTGGACGGGCTTGCTCGCCGGGGATGCCTGCAAGGATTTTGTCGAAGATGAAATGATGATAAACGTCTCGGACAAATGGGGACGTCAATGGCTGCGCTCCGGCGCGGGGAAGGATTGGCTGGAAGCGCACGATATGCCGCGCAATCCGCCCTTTGCCCCCGACCGCGAATGCAAGGCATCCGATCCGCGCCCTGTCCTTGAGTTCAGCAACATCAACGAGACTTCTGTCATCACGAATCCCACACTTCCGATCAGCGGCGTCATCGATGTCAAGAACGGCGGCTTCACCAACTGGCGGCTCGAGTATGGTGCGGGTCCGGATCCATCCAACTGGAATCTCCTCGCGCAGGGCACGAATGCATTTCCGAGTCCTTCCGTGATCTACACCTGGAATCTACAGGGGATACAGGATAATAAGATCACCCTGCGAATCTATCTCTCCAACGGAGAGGATCACTATGCGGAACGCCGGCTCACTCTGACCCTCAACCTGCCCACTCCGACCCCAACTGCCACTGCCACCCCAACCGAATTCCCGCCGACCGCGGTCATCCCAACCGACACGCCTGTTCCTGACACTGCCACGCCCACCTCCACTGAAACACCCACGGAGTTCCCGACCGAGACGCCGACCCCGGGTCCCTAAATTGCTTTCCTTCCAACAAAAAACATCCCGCGCGCGGGATGTTTTCATTTGCGAAACCGTGGCGCAAGATGGCATCTTGCGCTACTTATCCGTCGGCTGGGAAACGGATGAAGAAGCAGGCGCCCGCCTCGACTGTTCCTCCCTGACCGTTCGAATGCCGTTATTTACCTGATTGGTGATCCGTTCCAACTCCTCCTGGAGCTGGGTGAGGCTTTGGAGGACGTAGTCATCCGCGTCCGCGCGGGTGTTTTCCGCTTCGGCCCGCGCCTGCGCCAGGACCTGGTCGGCGCGGCGCTGCGCCTCCTGTACAACCATATCCTTCGATACAAGCTGATCGGCTTTCTGACGCGCGATCTCGAGCGTGCGATTGGCTTCCTCCTGCGCTTGCGCCAGGACGCGGTCGCGCTGACCGAGAAGCTGCTGTGCCTTCTTTACTTCCTCCGGGATGGCAATCCGCATCTGATCGATGATATCCAGCATACGGTCTTCATCCACCATCACATTCCGGGTCAGCGGGATGGCTTTACTCTCATTGAACAATTCTTCCAGCCGGTCGATTAGTTGCAGGATGTCCATAAAAGCCTCCGTGGAACGGACGACTCCAATTCTATCGCATTTTTAATCACGCAGCGCGTTCGGCAGGTGGTCGCCATCACCCAGTCCGATTACTTTTTTTTTCAAAGCCTCATTGACGTGCGCGGGCACCATGCTGGAGACATCGCCGCCCAGGGAGGCGATTTCCTTGACGGTACTGGAGGAGAGGAACATATGCTCCTCGGCGGTGAAAAGAGCGACCGTTTCGATATCGCTGGCGAGGCTCCGATTTGCCAGCACATTGCGGAATTCGTACTCGAAATCGGAGAACACGCGCAGGCCGCGCACGATCACCTGCGCGTCGATCTGGTGGGCAAACCCCACCGTGAGGCCGCTATAGCCGGTCACTTTGACCTTGGGATTGCCGTTGAAGACCTGCCGGACCAGTTCCATGCGTTCATCGGGAGAGAACATCAACGATTTCAATGGCTTGTCATAGACTGCCATCACCACTTCATCGAAGAGACGTGCAGCCCGTGAGGCAATATCGATATGACCGTAATGAATGGGGTCGAACGTCCCCGGGAACAATGCTCTGACCATGTTTAGTCTGTTAGTCCTTAGTCTTCTAGTCTCATAGTCTTCTAGTCTCATAGTCTTGCTCTGGCAGTCGCAGGATCATCTGAGACCAGAAGACGATTGACCAGGCGACCAATCTACCAACTACCAATCTACTAACTCACATCCCCTTTGCCGTCGCCCCAGAATCTTCCAAACGCTTCCGCCAGCAGGGCATGCTCAGGCTGATGCAAATAGGGATCGCCCTCGAATAACTTTTGCGCCTGCACGCGCGCCTTTTCGATCAACTTGACATCGGTAATGCTCGCCATGCGCAACCCGCTGGAATAGCCGGACTGCCGAGTCCCCAGAAACTCACCGGGACCGCGCTGCTGAAGGTCCTTTTCAGCCAGCACAAAACCGTCATTCGATTCGGACATGGCTTGCAAACGTTCATTTTCTGCCGCGTCTTCATGGGTGGGGATCAACAGGCAATAGGACTGATCCGAGCCGCGCCCGACGCGCCCGCGCAACTGGTGCAGCTGCGCCAGGCCGAAGCGATCGGCGCCTTCGATGATCATCACGGTGGCGTTCGGCACATCCACACCCACTTCGATCACGGTGGTCGAAACGAGGACGTCATATTCTTTATCGCGGAACTTGAGCATGGTCTCGTCTTTTTCCTGCGGACGCATACGCCCATGCAGCAGGCCCAGTTTCAAGTCGGGGAAAACTTCCTTCGAAAGAGTCTCGTAGTCATCCACGGCAGCGCGCGCTTCGATCTTGTCACTCTCCTCGATCAGCGGATAAATAATGAACGCCTGTTTGCCATCCTTGATCTGCCCGCGCAGCAGCGTAAAGGCGCGCTCGCGTTCCTGCGGCCGCAGCACATAGGTGCTGACCGGTATTCGTCCCGCCGGCATCTCATCGATGATCGACAAGTCCAGGTCGCCATACAGCGTCAGTGCCAGCGAGCGTGGGATCGGTGTAGCGGTCATCACCAGCAAGTGCGGATTGGTCCCCTTCGTGCGCAGGGCGGCGCGCTGTTCGACACCGAAGCGGTGCTGTTCATCGATCACCGCCAGCTGCAGATCCTGGAACGCGACCGGCTCTTCGAGGATCGCGTGCGTGCCGATCACGATCTTGAGCGAGCCTTCTGCCAGGCCCTGCCGGATCACTTCCTTCTCCGGTTCGGGGGTGTCGCCGACCAGCAAGCGGATCTGACCCTCTTCCAGGATCCCGCTTTCGCCGGTAAGAAGCTGCGTGAAGTTGCGATAATGCTGCTCCGCCAGGATGGACGTGGGCGCCATGATCGCGGCTTGTGAGCCATTGATCGCAATCATCCCGGCGGCTAACGCCGCGACGACGGTTTTGCCGGAACCGACATCGCCCTGCAGGAGCCGGTTCATCGGCTTGCCCGAGTCGAGGTCGAGGCGGATGTCTTTGAGGGTGGTTTGCTGGGCAGACGTCAGGGTGAAGGGCAGGCTTTTTAAACGCGCCTCCAGCCACTCGTCGGAGACCGGGAAGCGCCTGGCTTCCACGGATTTCCAATCGATCTTCTGGCGCAGCACGCCCATTTGCAGATAAAAAATCTCGTCGAATGCCAGGCGTTCGCGCGCGGCTCTGAGCTTTTCCTGCGAGTCCGGAAAATGGACCTGCAGCAATGCCTCTGCCAACGGCATTACGTGCGCAGATGAACGCGTGCTTTCCGGCAGGGCATCCGCGACGCGCGGCGCCCAATATTCGACGACCTGTTTCATAACGTTGCGCAGCCACTTCTGGGTGATGCGCTCGGTCAACGGGTAGATCGGCACGATCCGATTGGTGTGCAGGTTTTCCACCTCGACCGATTCCCAATCCGGGCTGTTCATCACAAGCCGCCCCAGGTATTGATCGACTTTCCCTGAAACCGAGATGGCATCTCCCGGCTTGAGGCGATTCGCCAGCCAGGGCTGGTTGAAAAATGACAGGCGCAGGCCGGCCGTGCCGTCGCTGATGATCGCTTCGATGATCGAGGCTTTGCCGCCGCGGATCGGCCGCGAATGCACGCTCTGAATGGTGCCGATCACCGTCACCTGCTCGCCATAGAACAGGTCCCTGATGGGCTTGAGCTGCGAGTAATCGTCGTAGCGGCGCGGGTAGTAATAGAGCATATCGCCGAGCGTTTGCATGCCCAGCTTGCCCAACGTCTCGGCGTGGCGCGGACCGATGCCCTGCAGGACAGTCAATTTGGCATCGAGGGCCGCTGGTGTGGCAGACGTCTTTGCGCCCGGTGTGGTCTCCGAACGCGGCGGCGGTGCGGGACGCTGGTAACGCTCCCGCTTCTGCGCCACCGGTGGAGCCAATTCCGTTGGAGGCTGTCCCCCCTCGACATGCTCCTGGACAGGTTCTGGACGTTGCCCTTCGGCGGCAGGCCGGCGTTGTGGAGCGCCGCGCGGCTTCTGCTGCGCTTCGGGATACGTTTCCCCGATGCGCTTCCACAACCCCTTCAACGCGTCGGCGCGCGACTGTGGACTGAGCCCGTCATAAGAACGGAGCCGCTGCACGACGGCCTGGATCACTTCCTCCTGAATGCCATCGGCGCGGGCCTCGCCTTCCCAATAGTCGAGCATCCTGGCGAGTCCACCGATAATGGCGCTGTTGCTGTATCCGTTCTCGTGTTCGAGACGGAAGAATTTGCGTAATTTTTCTAATGAAGGCTGCATGGAGTTATTTTATCATGCAGGGTAGTGGAGTAGAGAAAAGAGAGTAGAGAATAGAGAACAGGGGATAAGGGAAAGGGGATAGGGCACGAAGGCAGACAGGGCAAAGCAACCCGATTTTTCCATCTATCCCTTCCCCTCACTTCTTATGTGCCACTGATTCCTGATGTACTGAATACTGACTACCGGATACTGATTACTTCCTCACCAACGCAAAGCCCAGCCCGTTGGGACCCAGATGCGTGCCGATGATCGTGGTCACGTTGAGCATCAGGATATCACGCGGCATGGACTGGCTGGCTTTCTGCATCAGTTCGTTCAGGAATTCTCTGGCGCGCGGTTCGGCGTTCGTGTGCAGAATCGCCAGCCTCTCGAGTGGACCCTCGTCCAGCAGGAAGCGGGACAGGCGTTCATTTGCCTGGCGCGTCGTCCGCGCCGCGCCGATGGCTTTGACCTCTCCATCCGCCAGTTCGATCAGCGGTTTGATGCTCAGGAGTCCTCCCAGCATGGCAACCGTGGCAGGGACGCGCCCGCTGCGCCTGAGATATTCGATCGTATCCAGCGCAGCGTACACGCGCAGGTTCCGGCGCGCGGCTGCGACTGCCGCAAGCGCGGCTTGCAATCCCAGCTCGGCGGCTTCGGCCGCAGCAAGCACCTGAAAGCCAAGTCCCAGGGAGAGGGAGGTGCTATCCAGGCAGGTGACGCGACCCGGGAAATCAGCGGCGGCCTGGCGGGCAACATTCAGGATGGAGGTCAGTGCCCCGGCGGCGTGGATGGAGAGGACCTGGTCGCAGCCGCGCCTGAGGAGAGATTCATAGCGGGCGGAGAAATCGCCGATCGAAGGCGCGGACGTTGTCGGCTGTGCCTGGAGCGAGGGCAATTGCTTATAAAATTCCTCGCGCGTGATGCCCTTGCCATCATCCACATATTCCTTTCCATCGATCACCAGAATGCACGGGACGACTTCAAGTTCATACTGCTCGACCAGGAACTGTGGGATATCGCAAGTGGAGTCCGTGACAATGCCGAGTTTCATTGGACCGGTTTCTCCCGGTCCAGCCAGAGTTCACGGTATTTGCGTTTCCAGTCGATGAGGAAGCGGTAGGCAATCACGAGCCCGCCTGCCAGGGCGATCCACATCTCCATGCCGCGCAGACCGAAGAGCCAAAAGACGGGCGCCACGAGAATTCCTGCAAACACGCTGGCGCGCGCGCTGTGGTGGATGACGAGCACGAGAATCAATAACAGACCCAGAGCAACGACGAATGAAAACCAGTCGACGGCAAGCAGCGCACCACCAAAGGTTGCCAGACCCATACCGCCGCGGAATTGCGCGAAGAGGGGCCAGCAGTGACCTGCCACAGCCAGCGCGGCCGTGAGAGGCACAATGTAAGGCGGGATACCCTGCGGGTACCCTGTGACATCCCGTCCCACGTTCAATGCAAGATAGGTTGGAATGAATCCTTTTGCCACATCAAGAATCCCGACCAGCACACCCCAGGCGAAGCCAGCCTGTCGGATGGTGTTGGTCGTGGTCGCATGGCCCGAACCCGCCGCGCGCACATCCACGCCTTTGACGAAACGCGTCACCCAAATGGAAAAAGGAAGCGAGCCGGAGAGATAACCTAAAAGAGGAAAAAGGAGAGAGGAAAGAACAATTTGTGCCTGTGGGACATTCATATCCGGCGAGTATAGCATAGGCAATACAGGGGAAACACAAACCTGCCAGAACGAGCTCGAAATACTCCATCGTCATTGTTCATCAACACCGGCAATCTCTTAATGACTGATGTTACGCAGTGCTGTTGTTTCTTCACCACGAAGACGCGAAGGACACAAAGAGTGTCTTCTTCGCGCAGGAAGAAGAGTCTTCGCGATCTTCGTGCCTTCGCGGTTAAATTTTCCGCTTACTGCGTAACGTGAGTTAATGAGTCACCTTACGCAGTTTCACCCCGGAGCGCGCTGACATGTACACCCCGATTTCGACTTGCCTGGCAATTCGTGGCAAATCGGGTGCGGGCGCAAACTCTGATTTGTGGATAGAACTCCGGTTGGCGGGTGCTCAGATCATTTCATCTGTGTTTATCTGTGGTCTAGGGAGGCGGCACAGTTGCCATTGACCAGGTGGTGCGATATTGCCCTCTATAAAGGAGCGGGATCCAGCCGCCATTCGACAATCTGCCCCACACATCCGAGCCAGACGGATAGTACAGGACCACCGATGCTGACTCGCCCTTCAATAACTGAAATCTGGTCTCCTCGATCGCGGGACCGGGTTTGTCCTGGATATACAAATCAAGATTGGCAGTCACTTCCATGGGCAGGATGGGAAACGGCTCGAGCCGGTCCATTTGAATCCAGACAGGCTGTTTGGTTACCAGGGGCCAGTAGATGTCGCCTTTTGGCGGCCTGGTCAGGGCCGTCGTCTTCGTGGATCTTTTCCACGTCACCACAACAAATTTATGGACCAGATCGGGTCTGGTGATCCAATTAACATCCTTGACGCTGGGGGGACCGCCAGGCTCCAGTGTGTTGACCCTGCCCCAGGTGCCCTGAATTTCATTCAGGGTAATGATATTGCCGCCCATCGTGAGACTCTCCAACTGGGGAAAACCCGCCCGGTTGAACAAGGCTGTAATAGGCGATTTCAAGTACTTTAATTTACTTTTATCGTTGTCGTTCAGCGCATCGATATACGTTTCCCAGGCGCCGTCTACAGTCGTCCTGTGTGTCCCGGTGCCCTCTTTCGGCGAGACAAGCAGAGGTACAACTTCGGGAGCCTGGTTTCGCATCCCTTCCGAGTTGTCGTCATGGGTACGCGATTTGTAATTGTAGATAGCCAGCTGGTTATCGTGTTTGACGCGGTAGTATTGAAGCCCCAAAACTCCAGTGGCAGTGGGAAAGAGATAAGGCTGAACCGGAGTGAAGCTGGGTTCCGGAGTAAAGGTGTTACGAGGAGTTGCTGTAATGGTCGCCGTTGGGGTAGAAGGCGGCAGCGCCGCCATCGTTTGGGTGACCGCGGCGTCGGCCGTCTGCACCGTAAATGTGCCAATTGCGTTGGGGTCGAGCGGAGGGATGGGGGTGGGCGTCACAAAAGATGGGACACATCCAATGAGCAGTGCTAGGGTTGTCAGGCAGGTCAGCAGCTTTATTCTCGGCGATGCCATGTTTCCTCTCGTCAGCAGGGCTGTGTTCCCTTATTCTACAATTTCTTTCACACGTCCAACTGCGCCGCTCTCCAGGCGGACTTTGATTCCATGAGGGTGGGTTGGAGATTTTGTGAGAATCTCCTTCACAATGCCCTTTGTCAGTTTGCCGGTGCGTTGATCCTGCTTCAAGACAATGAGCACAGTCAGCCCAGGTTTAATATTCGAGCGGGTTTTCGCATCCATGATTCAACAATTAAGAAGGCATTGAATTGTCAATGACTTCCTGCTCGAGTTGATCCAGAAATTTTAGAAAAAAGCCGAACCGCTGTGCTGCCAACCTCCGGCCGGTTTCCGTCCAGATGTAGTCTTTGAAAAAAGCAGCTCTCTGCATGGCTCGCCCATTGGCTAGTTCTCTTCTGCACTCAAACCCCAATTGGTCCTTTTTACCAAGGGAGAGCAACGTATCGGTAATTGTGCTGGCTCCCAATTTGTCCAAAATATCTGCTTCCAAAACGACTTTTCCCTCCCATGAGAAGAGCTTTCCCTGCTCTTCCGGTGAAAGAGGCCCAAGGTCTGTCCCATGCTCGGCAACTGCCCGCGCAACTTTGGCGACAAACTCTTTTGGATAGCCCTCTTCCAAAAGATATTTCTCTGCGATCTCCGCACTCACCCGGCCGTGTATTTCATGATCACAGACGAACATGGAGATGTCATGTAAAATGACCGCGACCCGCACGATCTCCTTTACATCTTCCGGGGCTCCTTCGCCCGCAAGGATCGTTTCGGCATTGTGAAGCACATTCAGGGTATGCTGCCAGCGGTGTTCAGCCGCACGCGGGAAAGACTTCAGCCATTCCTGCTCGCTCCTGGCAGCCGTTTCTTCTAAATATCGCTGAGTAAAGTTGCATATTTGTATAAATTGATCATTGGTCAGCATTCTCACACCTCGGTCACAATCGGGACCAGAAACATACGAATTTCAAACGCTCCGCAGCGCCATCGCAGTATAGCATACGCGCTAAAAAAATAAGCCACCTTTTCAATTCTGTTTTCTCCACGTACAATCAGGCGACCATGAAACTTGCCTCGTTCTCCGACTCCGCTGCCAAAACATACCAGCAAGCCCGCATCGCGCATTGGGACGCCATCGCCCGCAAACGCTCTTCCTGGCAGGGCATGGGCGGCTGGTATCACCGCCGCCTGCAGGAAATCTACCACTTCCACATTGGCTCAAATCAAAAGGTCCTCGAAATCGGTTGTGCAGAGGGGGATTTGCTCGCGGCGCTCAAGCCCGCCCGCGGCGTGGGGATCGATTTTTCGGAAGCCATGATCTGCCGCGCAAAAGAACGTCATCCGGAGCTTGAATTCATCCGGGCTGACGCGCACGATCTCTCCGAACTCAACGAAACGTTCGATGCAATCATCCTGTCAGACCTGGTCAATGATGCCTGGGACGTGCAGCGCGTCTTCGAGCAGCTTAAGCCGCTCTGTGGGGCCCACACCCGTATCCTGCTTAATTTTTATAGCAGGCTGTGGCAATCCCCACTCGGTCTCGTCCAGAAATTGAACCTTGCCAGTTCCAATCTGTACCAAAACTGGCTCACGCGTGAAGATGTCAATGCCCTGCTGCGCCTGGCGAACTTTGAAACGATCCGTGTCACCCAGGAAATTCTCTGGCCCCTGCCGCTGGGCGGATTGGCGAATCGCTTCCTGGTCCGCTGGTGGCCCTTTTATGAACTGGCTCTCTGCAACTTTGTGATCGCGCGGCCCGCCCCGGAGCGCGCCCGGGAACCGGTGGTTTCCGTCATCGTTCCGGCGCGCAACGAATCGGGCAACATCAAAGCCATTTTCGAACGGACTCCGCAGATGGGACGCGGGACCGAATTGATCTTTGTCGAGGGCCACTCGAAGGATGACACGTACGCAGCCATCGAGCGGGAGAGCGCGTCGCATCCCGCGACCCCCAGCCTGCTCCTGCAACAAACGGGCATCGGCAAAGCTGACGCGGTGCGGCTGGGCTTCTCGCAAGCCCGTGGCGATGTGCTGATGATTTTGGATGCAGACCTGACCGTCCCGCCCGAGGACCTGCCGCGTTTCTACGAGGCACTGGTCTCCGGAAAAGGTGAATTTATCAACGGTGTGCGTCTGGTCTATCCCATGGAAAAGGAAGCCATGCGGACCCTCAACCTGCTTGGCAACAAATTCTTCAGCATGGCTTTCTCCTGGCTGCTGGGGCAGCCCATCAAGGATACGCTCTGCGGCACGAAAGTCCTCTGGAAATGGGATTATGAGCGGATTGCCGCCAACCGTTCCTACTTCGGCGACTTCGACCCGTTCGGCGACTATGACCTGATCTTCGGCGCTGCCAAACTCAACCGCAAGATCATCGACCTGCCGATCCGTTATCGCGAACGGACCTACGGTTCCACGAACATCTCGCGCTGGAAACACGGATTGCTGCTGCTGCGCATGGTTGCTTTTGCCGCCCGGCGCATAAAATTCGTTTAGCAAAGACAGGCTGTCCTATGGCTGCAAAAAAAATCGGCAGGGGATTGACCATCACGGGCATCGCAGGAACAGCACTCTCGTTAATCGCCGCGATTGTGTTCAATGACAGGCCTGGTATTCCCTCCATCCCGATCCTGGCTATTGAAGTTTCAGTCATCCTGGTTTTGTCTGGCATCTGGCTGGTCCGCAGGGAAACAATCGATGAGATCCAGCCCGGGAAACAAATTCACAGGCTGATCAGCCAGATCCTCGATTTTCCGATCATCACCTGGGTATTGATCGGCTTTCTCTTTGTCTATTTGCTGTTGTTTCTGTCGCCCGTGTTCCTGAACTCCAACCTGGAGATGAATTACTTCACCAGGTACATCCCAAATCTGAACCCGATTGGCAATGACCTCCGGGTAAAAATCGATCTGCTCAGAGGACTGCTGGTTGAAAATCAATCACCTTATACGATTGGGTTCTACCCGCCGCTGACCTATGCCCTGTTTGCTCCCCTGCTGCTCATCGAGGACGACGCGACGCTGTACCGGCTGTTCACTTTGTTTACTTTTTTCAACTACTGTCTTCTAACCCTGCTGCTGCCGCTGAAGATGATCGCCAGGAAGCATTTCCCGCTGGCTTTATTGCTGTTCATTACCGGGCTGTTCTCCTATGGGTTTCAGTTCGAGCTGGAACGCGGGCAATATAATGCTTTTACGTTCCTGCTTTGCATGACCTCCATTTATATTTTTCATTATCACCGCAAGCATCGTCTCCTTGCCTACCTTTTATTTTCCCTTTCGGTTCAATTAAAGCTCTATCCCGCAATATTTATTGTCATGTTCGTGGACGACTGGAGGGATTGGAAAAATGTCATCGTAAGATTCACGGGGATCGGGCTGTTCAATCTCGGCCTTTTCTTTCTCATGGGATACCAGGTATTTTTGGATTTCTTTCGCTCGGTGACCACGCAAATCGTCAACCCCTCCTGGATCGGACCGTGGAATCATTCCATCTCTTCGTTCATCAGCGTTGCCAAGCAGGACGGTTTGGGACTGCTCAGCCTGGACACCCTCAGAACATTTCGCCACAATGCCGAATGGGTTGAAGTGATTCTGATTCTGACGTTCATTCTTCTCTTTGCTTCCGCTTTACTGATTTTCCACCTGAGAAAAGAGACCGGGCTCGACCCCTACCTGCTGCTGACCTGCATGATCGGGGCGCTGATCCTGCCCATCAGCTATGATTACACCCTGTCACTCCTGCCGGTCCCGATGTTACTGTTCTTATGCAGCATTCCGGAAATGAACAACCCGTGGCACAGGCTTATTTCGATTTTGTTGACTGTGGGAATCTCTATCACCTATTTCTCGACACTCATCCCTTATAATTACAGACCCCACTTCCTGAACAATCTCTTTCCCGCGCTGTTTCTCATTTTGATTACGGTGACCATCCTGAATTTTATGCGATACAAAAACGGCAATGGGCACCCGGTCGCAGCTGAATCAGCATCCCAGACAGCAGCTTGAACAGATGACAACAAGGCATAGATTGAAACAATGCAAAAAACGGCACCCGTATCCATTTTTTTGATGATCGGCGCATTGATCCTGGGGATGGCGATCTTTGCCCGGGAAATTGGATTGGATCCCAGCCCGGGCTGGGGCAAGGGAAGAATCGCCCTCCTGATTTTCGGACTCGCGATTGCGCTCATCCCCTGGATAATCAGGCGGCAGTCCGCTGCTCCGGACAAATCGACTCACACTGACCTTTTTATGTTTCCGGCACTCCTGATTGTGATCGGAATTTATTTCTGGTTCACGAGTGTCAGCCATGATCTGACTTCCAGGTACTATTCCTTATTGGCGACTTCGTTCAGAAACGGCGAACTCTCCCTGCCGCTCAAACCGGATCCGGCCCTCCTGGAGTTGCCCAATCCGTATGATCCGGCCGCGCGACAGGGGGTCAGGGTGCCGCAGGATCTATCCCTGTACAAGGGGAAGTTTTACCTCTATTGGGGACCCGCCCCGGCACTGCTCCTTGCCATCGCAGGACCGTTTCTGCCTGACAAGATCGATGAGGTCTACTTTTTATTTGTTTCCATATGTGGGATATTCCTCTCGCAGTTTCTGCTGATCATGCATCTCTGGCAGCGGTTCTTCCAGGCGATCCCCAAAGGGATCGTCATTCTTTCCGTTGTTTTCGCGGGGCTGGCGAACCCGGCTTTGTGGCTCCTTTGCCAGCCCAAACTGTATGAGACAGCAATTGCAGGCGCTCAGTTCTTCTTCATCAGCGGATTGGCGTCAGCCATTTTCGCATTGGACCGCAAGCCGGTTTCAAACTGGGGGTTGATCCTTGCGGGCACATTATGGGCACTCGCGGTGGGGACCCGGCTGGTGATGGTGTTCCCGGTCGTCTTCATGACGCTTATGGTTATCTATTGGATTTTCAAAACGAATCGCCCCTCGCTTCCCAAAATTGTGAGCAGATTGATTCCACTGGGGCTGCCGCTTTTTATGGGCGCAGTGAGTTTGAGCTGGTACAACTGGGCACGCTTCGGTTCCATTCTCGAAACCGGATTCACCTATCAACTTGCGGGCCCCTATCTTCAAAAACACCTGGATGAATTGTTTTTGCCCGGATACATCTTTCAAAATCTGTATAATTACCTTTTCAATCCCTTTACCATAAAGCCATCATTCCCATTCCTTTACCCGGCCAGAGGCATAACCAGGGAAATCCTCCCCTGGCAAACGCTGCCTCCGCTCTATATTGCCCAGGCAATCACAGGTTTCCTCTGCGCCGTTCCGTTTACAGTGTTTGCCAGCATACCGGTCGTCAGATCTGTGAAGCAATTCTTTAGAAAGAACCAGGCAAAGGATTCCAGCGAAGAGTCTGGAGTGATCTCCTTACCCTGGATCACGACCAGCCTGATTGGCTCCTTTGCCTTCCCTTTTCTATCCCTCCTGGCTTTCTTTTGGGCAGCCATGCGCTACGCGGAAGATTTCATGCCGGCATTACTGCTCCTCAGCATCATTGGGTTTTGGCAGGGTTATCAAATACTGGGCACAACGTCCGGGAAAGGTAAAATATACGTCACTCTGGGAGTGCTTTTGGCAATGCTATCCATTGTAACTGGAACGTTTCTAGCATTATCGATTTATTCCACGAATGGTCTACTTTGAGAATATTTCTATCCGCGGCCAAAAAATCTTTTGAATATAGGATTGCGCGCAGCAGGAATCACTTTGCGTCACAATCTCTTCAACAAAAACAATGCGAGCAAAATCATTGAACGACAGACTCGATTTGTGTGGAAGGCTTTAACATGACCCTCCGAAAACTCGGCGTTGGCTTGATCGGCATTGGAATCCTTGGTATAGTCTTCTCCCTGCTGGCTGATTTTCTGCCCGGTGCAAGAGCCGGAATTCAATCCACGCAGATACTGGGTATTGAAATTTCAATCCTCATTTTACTGATTGGCATTTGGGCCACTCTTGCCGCTGATGGAAAACTCGATGCCGGACAACGCCTGCGCGCTTTCATGGACCAGGTGATCCATCTGCCGGTGATCGCCTGGGTATTGATCGGCTTTCTGATCACCTACATCCTCTTTTTCGTCTGGCCCATGTTCCTGAATTCCGACCTGAGGATGAATTACTTTAACCGATATATCCCGGACCGATTTCCCATCGGCAATGACCTGATCGTGATCATCGAGCTGGCAAAAGGATGGTTTAACGCAAATGAGTCTCCATTTACGATCGGGTTTTATCCACCCTTTACCTATGCATTCTTCGCGCCGCTGTTACTCGTTGACGATTACCCCACGCTTTTCAAATTCTTTACACTTTTCAGTGTATTTAGCTATTGTCTGCTTACATTTGTCCTGCCGGTCAAAATGGTGGACAAAAAGAACATCCCCCTGGTGCTATTGTTCTTTATTACAGGATTAGCCTCGTATGGATTCCAGTTCGAGCTGGAACGAGGACAATATAATGTCTTCACATTTTTACTTTGCCTGTGGTCCATCTATATCTTTCACTACCACCCAAAGTATCGCCTCTTTGCTTATTTGCTGTTCTCCCTGTCCGTTCAATTAAAGATCTATCCAGCCATCTTTATTGTGATGCTGATCGATGACTGGAGAGACTGGAAAAGCATCCTGCGGAGGTTTGTGGGGCTTGCTCTGTTCAATGCTTTGCTTCTTTTTATCATGGGATACCGGGTATTCTGGGACTTCCTGCAGATGATTATGACCCAGATGTCCACACCCGGATGGACGTGGAATGGCAATCACTCCATCAACGCATTCGTCTTCAATCTCACCAAAGACGGATATGGGATCACCGGGCAACATACCCTGGCGGTACTGAGACAAAATTCAGGATTGATTGAAACATCCCTGTTTTTGATATTTTGTATTTTGTTCCTGTCCGCCATACTGATTTCTTATCGAAGGAACAGGGCAGGTATGGATCCGTATCTGTTAGCGGCATGCATGATCGGCGCATTGATTATCCCGATCAGCAACGACTATACATTGTCCATATTAACGGCCCCTGTAGCTCTGGTGCTGTGCAGCGTTCCAGATCCTAAAAATATTTTCTCGAAACTGACGTCCAGCGCGCTGGTCCTGGGCATCACGCTGGCGTATGCCTCCGTACTGATCCCATTCAAGTACAAACCTTATTATTTGAATAATGCTTTTCCCCCGTTATTCCTGATCCTTATTTTTGTTACAATCCTGAACTGGATACGGTACAAAACCTGCGAGGCGCCAGCACCGGAACCCGCCTAACCGGCATATTCATTGCCCGGGATGGGCTTAAGGCTTATCCTACGTGGTCAAAATTCTACTATCAAAAAATCGACTTAACAAAAGGCTACATGATCATGGGAATCCATTTACATCAGGACTTTATCAATAAAAACAGCCATTATTGGCATCGGAAGCCTCTGCTGCAGAAATTGTATGATGGGTTTTATCATCTCATCGCGCAGAATTTGAGCAATTTACCCGATGCAAAAATTGTTGAACTGGGTTCCGGTCTCGGCAACATTCGAGACGTCATTCCCGATTGTCTGCGCACTGATCTGTTCCCCAACCCGTGGATCGACCAGATCGAAAATGCCTATAAACTATCCTTTGCAGACGAATCAATCTCCGATCTGATCCTGACGGATGTTTTCCACCACTTGAAATATCCGGGTACGGTACTCAGGGAGTTTACGCGCGTCATTCGTAAAGGTGGACGTGTCATCATGCTGGAACCCTATATGAGTGTATTGGGATTGCTGGTCTATGGCATACCGCACGATGAGCCGATTGCAATTATGAAAAAAATCGAGTGGGATGCGCCTGAAGATTGGTCGCCCGAAAGTATTGGTTATTATGCAGCCCAAGGGAACGCCACGCGGATCTTTATCGGAAACAATTTCCGCTCTAAACTCGAAGACTGGCAGAAGATCGAAACCATTCGTCTCTCTGCCCTCGCCTATGCCGCTTCGGGCGGGTTTTCCAAACCTCAGTTGTATCCAACTTCGATGCTGCCTCTGATCAAGAAACTGGAAAAATTACTGGACTTCTTTCCCGGCTTGTTCGCCACCCGTCTCCTGATCATCCTGGAAAAATAGTCACGGACACTGCCGCGCGCCCTCCTGCGGTACATAGAGCGCGATCTCATCAGCCGGGAAAACAGCTTCTTCGCGATAATTGCACAGGATAGGTTTCACGACGCGCGTCACCCAGACATTGTTCTCCTCCGAAAAGCTGCGCCTCCTTGCCAGGAGATTGTAGTTCAGCGGGTCAACAACGATCAATGCAAACCGTTGATTCTCCATATCTTCCCGAAACCTTGTCAGGGATTGGACATCATTCGCCATCGCCATTTCCATCAGGTCTTCGCGTTCATACTCGGGGAGGAGCGTCACGCCGTTCAACATATGCATGGCAACGAGATGTCTTTGCGTAATGAAAAGGATTTCCCCATCCCGGGCGTTGACCGCATCCACCTGAGCCTGCAAACCGGCAAGCACCTTTTGCGTCCGCACGGAATCATATGTTTTGAAACCGATCCCAAACTGCAAATACGTTGAGACAGGGCTGTACATCAATGCCAGCACCAGCAGCCAATGCAGGGAAACAGGCCGGGCTATTGCTCCAGTTTCGCTGCGATAGCCAGCCAATACAAGATAGGCAACACAGATCAACAGGAGAATAAAATACGCATCCAGATTATGGAGGTTTGCGCCGCCGCCAATCTTCAGGCTTACGATAACCCCACCCAGAAGTATAACGAGTACTGCGGCAAAGATGAGCGCCAATCGCAGCGGATGCCAGTCTCCTTTCGAGGATCGCAGCGCAACATAGACGGCAAGCCACATGGGCAGGGAAACCCATATCACCCCCGGTACAATTCCGAAGTAAAAAGAGGAATTGGGCCAAAGCCGATACCATAACAGGTCAGAGGTAAAGCTGCTGTAAAAGACGCTGCTGTCCGGTATGCCGGAAAGAGCAATGTAAACTCGTTGCGATAGAAATGCGACCAGCGTGCCCACGATAAACCATAGCGCAGGTTTAAGCAGGTACGTCAAAACATTTTTCCCTTTATAGGGCACTTCCATTAAATACAGAACTGCGGCGATGAGCCCGGGCATGGGATACCAATTTACGCGGCTCCAGCCAGACCAGACAGACGCCAGGAGCAGGACGATCCAGGTGCGCCGGTCGCTCCGGGTGGAGAATCCCCATAGGACCAGGATCACCGGGATCGTCAAATGAAAATAGATGGGACCCATATATAGATAGAGAAACATCCATAAACCTGTCAGCCAGCGTGCTGCGCGGCCGGGGATGGAAAGCCGCCTCAGCAGAACAGGGACAACGGCTGCCACCAGGAGATATCCGAGCGCTATACGCCAAAACCTGTGAACCCAGAGCGATGCATCGAACAGGTAAGGCGGCACAAGCAGCAGGTGCAACGTGGGATGCAGGATCGGCCAGGGGTATGGCTGACCATACACTTTTTCAGAGAGATAGAGGGAAGGATAATAATAACGGCTCGTCTCCGACCAGCCCATGGCAAAGGGATAGTCGGTGACGCGCGGCCAGTACAGCAACAAGAGATGGAACGTGGCTTGACACAGTATGATCGCAACCAGCGCGCTGAACCAGGGCGTTTCCTTGCGAAGGAATTTGATCCCCCACATCCCCACCAGGCTGAACGACCAGAAACCCAGCGCGCGGATCCAGGTTACTCCGGCAAAGAAGCTTCGCAGGAAGGGGATCGTGAAGACAAATGTGAATCCAACCAGTGCCACGCCGATCAGCACTGCACCGAGCCAGCGCAATTGGGCGGGGGCGCGTTCCGGAAATTCTGCCAGGGCGAGGACCCGCTCCCCATAACGGGACCCGACGAAGGCGAAGAGCAGAAGCGAGAGCAGTCCGAGGGCGCTCAGTCCCGCGAGCAGTCCCCTCCATGATGTGCTGGCGGAGAGGTCCACACCGACGGCATTCGCTTTTCCAAGCAACTGGTTCACGGAAAGAAAAAGGAGCGCGGCAGTCGCCACAAAGATAAATCGCCAAAATGTGAGACGCGCGGGCTGGATGATGTTCATTTGCATGCGGAGATGTCGACCAATCGCCGGAAATCAGGCGCAAAACCGCCATGTGCCTGTTTTACGCCTTCGATGGTCTTCACAACCTGTACACAAGGCCGCTCAAGTTGTGAGGCATGGAGTTTCCAATATTCTTTGTCAGCATAGACATAACCATAACCCGCCGCGTTCAATCGATAGGGATCGGGGTTTTGAACCAGCGCCCGGTACTCAGGTGTAAAGACAGCCCAATCGGTGCCTGCACTGGCCTGGGACTGGCGGCCAAAAACCGTCTGGGCGCGTGAAGGGCTGGGGTCCAGGATCCAGGCCGAGGGCGGGGAGAGACGATCCCAATATTCCTGATAAAAGCGCGCATCCATATCGGTAAGAAACTCAGTGTAAACAGGCCGAGGCACGGCGATCAGTTGAATTGCAAAAAGCACTACGCCGCCAAGCATGGCAAGGAGTCCCAATCCATACACTGCGTGATGTTTCCATTCGGGCTGGTTTTGCAGCCACAACCAGAAAAGCGGGACGGCAAAAATTTTACAGAGGAAGAACACGTTCGCAAGCAAGCGGGTGGTGGCTGTCACGCCCGCATTGCCTGAATATTCGATGAAAATGGAGAACAGGCTCGGGATGGCGGACGCCGCGAGGGCCGCCTGGAACCATTTTTCTTCGCGCAAGGCTTTGTATCCCCAAATCAAAACGAGCGGGAATGCCAGGACGAGGGGACCCACTTCCAAGAGTGCCGCAAGCAGTTGAAAAGGCTGCAGCAGCGATAACTTACCAAGATGGGAAGAGACCACCTGGGGAGGCACAAGCGAAAAGCCAACTTTGAAGTACGAAGCTGTCTGGGTATCGGGAGGAGCCAGGCGGCCGCGCAGGACCTCCGTTGCCATGCCTCCCTGTATCAATGCGAACACGCCTGCGAGGATCGTGACAACGATCCAGAATCGCGCCGACTGCGGCGGCCGGATCGTTTTATTCTCAACCATCCACAGGATGGCGATCAGAAGAATTCCGAGATAGAGAAGAACAAAATCCACTTCATTCGCCAGTGCAAGAGAGGCGAGCAGGATGGTCAGAGGGATGCCTGCTTTCCATGTCTTTTGCCGACCTGCCAGCAGCAACATTAAAAGCAGGATGAGGAGGGCGGAAACGCCATAACCATGGCGCGTCATAACTGCTGTAGGATTTACCCCGTTCACGAACGCGAAAGGGAAAGGGATCGGTCCGGCGCCTGCGACAGCCCAGGGCCGGGAAAGCGCTTCAAAGAGACTGGGGGCAGTATCGCTGCCGGAGCCGATCAACGTCAGCGAAGAAGATACCCTGTTCAATAAGGTGCCGGGCACGAGGAGCAAAAGCCAGCGTGTGCCTCCTGCCAACAGAAAAAATGCTGCGGAAACCCGTGCAACAGTTTTGCTGCGGGTCAGACGCCACGCCAGCAAACCAACGAAAGTAATTGCAAGGGCAAGCGTCAGCCCATGCGCCAGATCAACGGCGGTCCAGAGAGGCGCCGATGCAACCCGCATGAACTGAACGTCGAGCAGGAAGAGAAAGTAATGGTAGCCGTAGTGCACATCCGGCGCGCCCGGCAAATGCGGCGGGATGTCGCCTGTCGCCATGATCGAAATGGCGGGAAAATTCTGATACTCATCCAATATCCCCAGGCCCCGCCCGATCAATGTAAGGACGAATGCCGTGCCGATAAACAACAGCCATGCAGACCAGCGTATATTCTTCCATCCCGGGAATAATTCACGGTTCAGCGGCCAGGCAGAAAGAATGCCCAGCGCCAGCGTCAACAGCGCTGCGCCCCAAAAGGCGACAGGCAACGGGAGGAAGCGCGCAAGAAAATTCCCCGTCCAGTTGGCGATGACCAGACCCAGCCCAAAGCCGATCAAGCCGCGTTCGTGGGGTTCCAGGTCAAACCAGCGCAGGGTCAGCAGCCATCCGCCGAATCCCCAAAGCAGGAAAAGCAGGAGCAAAGGCAGGATCTGAAGTTCATTGAAAAGGTACATGGTTAACTCAAAGGTTTCGAGGCGATCACCCGGATCAGGGTCACGGCGTCGTCCTCCGGATTGCCGCTCAGGAATTCCGGGCGGATGTACGGCCTGACCTTCTGGAACGCTTCCGCATCCCGGTCGAGGACTTCGATTTCAACCTGGCCGAAACAGGACTCGAATGCGCGGCGGTAATCCCACAAACGGTAGCGGTTGTGATTGCTGGAAGGGTTCAGCCAGGTGCGCCATCCACCTTCTGAAAAGCGCAGCATTTCAAAAGGATATTTGAAGAAGTGATCGCGCAGGTCCACAAAGTGGATCTGGATGCCGTCAGGCTTCGTCAGGCCAGCCAGGGCACGCGTAATGCCTTCCACATCGTCAAGATGCTCGTACACCGAGCTGCTGAGGACGATGTCGACAGGTTCCATTCTCCCGGAGGATTGCACCTCCCGGATATCCGATTCCAATAATGTCATCCGTTCAGGGCGCGGACGAAGGCCCTGGTCCCGTTTAACAAAGTATTCCTGCTCCCCCGCGAACATTCGCTGGTTATGTACCTCATCGGGCCGCGCATATTTGTCGCAGAGGATGACATGGGCAGCGCCCATCTTCAGCAAGCCCACGCCGAGGTCGAAGCGCCCGCCATAGCCGAAGACCAGGACGCGCTTCCCACCGAAGGACCGTCCGTGCGCTGAGAGCACATCGACATAACGCTGGACCGCCGCGAACGGGTCGCTGGTTTCGAGTCCCGGGCGGATGATGAGGCTCCGTAAAAGCAGAGCCCGCACCAGTTTTTCGGGCAGGAAGTGGCGAACCAGGCGAGGAATCAGGTAAGGAAGATTTAGGTGTTTCAATCCCATACAGGTATTTTACGAATTATTTGTTGATCTGTATTGGAAGTCCCTGCTCGCAGGTCGAGATATCCTGGCGCGGCACCAGGAGCTCCACATCGACTCTTTTCAGTCTGTCCAGAGACTCATAGTAGCATAGCAAAGGCGTGGAGACCCATTTTACCCAGGCATTGTTCTCTTCGCTAAAGTGGCCCTCGGTCTTGTCCAGCCGCCGATTGACAGGGTTGGTGACGATCAGAGAGAAACGCCGAGATGCCAGATCCCGATAGAAACTTGCAAAGTACCGAGCATCTCCACTCAAAGCCTCATTAATAAGCACCTTTTTATCGTACTCGGGGATAAGCGGAACATCTTTGATATAACCAAATGTGAGCAACTGACGCTGATCCATAAAGAGAACGTCGCCGTTCTGAGCAGCCTTTGCTACTTCTTTCCGGATACTCTCCAGGGTTTTGATCGTGTCAGGCTGGGAAGGCAGCGTATCGGGTAAAGGGTTGGGCAAAGGATCCTCGTGAATATCAGCCAACGCAGCCACTGTGGTTCTATCTTCTGTGATCACAAGCGGCGACATGTGCATTAAAGGTTGATAACCCGGGATAAGAATCAGTGCCACCAGCACAAATTTTACCCAGACAGGGGCAGCTTGAATCTCATCAATCCACTTAGAACCGCCATTACGCCATGCAATCGCACCGACAAACATCAACCCAATAATCAGCATATCCAGATTGTGCAGGTCCGCCCCGCCGCCGATCTTCACACTGGCAATCAAACCAACCACCAAAAAGGAAAGGAGCGGCAAAATGATAGCAAGCTTTTGCCATGTAGTAAGCTTCCAGCGACCTGTTCTCACAAGATAGATCAAGACGGCAATCAGGGGCAGGACCGCTAACAATAATCCGATCAGGATGCCCTCATTGTAGGTTGCATTGGGAAGCAGCCTGGACCAAAGCAGAGGCTGGGTAGTCACGGTTGCGTTGACTGCTGCCATAGTGACATTTCTGCCGACAATCACATCCGGGTTGACTGCAACAGGCGATTCGCTAATCGTTCTGATCCACCGAAGCAGGCTGGGGACCCAAAAAGGAGCCGCGTAACCGCCGAGCACTCCAGCCAAGCCGGCAGCGGCTGACCGGAACCAGATCCTTTTGCCAGGCGGATCATTTTGGGCGGTCACCGCCCCACTTAACTCCAGCATGACCGCCCACATCCCAGGCGCAAACAGCCATGTGAGGCGGCTGATCACAGCAAAGTAACTGGCAACCGCGATCAATGGAACAGCCAGCCATAAAGGACGTTCCCATGCTAAAGCCACGACGATTGCAGATAACAACAATGGAGGATGGATGGGTCCCTGGTGCACAAACGTAAACGCCCATATCCCAGCCAGCGTCCACTTCATAATATTGTTTTTCGCCAAGCGAAAGGCAGCCCACCCCAGAACCAGATAGGGAACAATATCCACGAGGGCGAGCCACAAACGAACCTGCCAAATATTTACGCTGGGAATCAGGAATGGAACACCACCTACAAACTTTCTGCCAAAATCCAGGAGGACCGGGATAGGTTTGTCCAATGGATAATCGTAAAGATGGCGGCCAAACAGTATGGAATAATCCCAAAGCCGGTTCCCTTCCGACCATCCCAGGGAAAAGGGATAAGCCGTCACTTCTTTCAGCGATACAAAAAGGACAAAACTGCCGGATACCAGGATAAATGAGGTCAGGATGCCCTGCCAGTTGATAAGCTGGTTCGCCTCTTTCGTGAGCAGCCAGCCCAGCAATATGCCCGAAAAGCCGGCGAGCAGGATTCGCAGATAGTGATCATGCAGGACGATCCCCCAAAATGTGTATTGCAGGAAATAAACGGGCGCAGCCAGGAAAAGGGCAGCCAGAACCCAACGGAAGGTACCCAGCCGGTCACGGAATGAAGAGAGAGATTCAAACGGCCTTTCCAATTTTTTGAGGGACCAAAGGACAATCCAGGTGCCAACCAGACATAAGATGCAGAACAATCCAAACAGGAACAGAGCGAGCGCCCATTTTAGCGCAAGCTGACCTAGCCAAACCCCGGTTCCCCAGGCGATATTATAGAATTCCACGCAGGCGCCAGAGATTATCCATACGCCTGCAAGCAAGAATAAAGCACGTCCGATTCTTGTACTCATCATTGGTTCACTGTGAGAATTTTTGTACTTCGAACAAGTTCATTTGTTTTCCAAGAGGCCCAGTATCAAATCGTAATACCTTTGGCACATGATATCTGTCGAATGAGCCTCAAGAACATGCGCCTGTGCCGCCGCGCCCATTCTCTTCATCATTAGTGGAGCATCGAGTAATTGTAATATGGATTGCGCCAGTCTTTCGGAATCCTCCGAGGGAACCAGAAGTCCGTGCACGCCGTCGGTTATTAAATCCCTGATGCCGCCAACGTTAGTGGCAACAACGGGAATACCCGCCGCCATGGCTTCCATTAACGCCCTCGATAACCCCTCCGAACGTGAAGGGAGGACAAAGATATCCGCAGTTGCCAGCAACAGTGAAACATCATCCCGTGAGCCTAGTAGTCTTACATGGTCGGATAAGCCAAGTTCTACGATCTGTGATTCCAGCTGTGCTCGTAAGGGACCATCTCCGCAAATCCACGCCTTTGCAGTTGGGAAACGACGGATCACTTTCGGCATAGCCTGGATAAGATGCTCGTGTCCTTTTTGATGGGTGAGACGACCGATGGAAAGAAGAAACAGGTTGTCTTCAGCAAGTCCCAATTCCTTGCGGGCATCCATTCCATTGACCGACGATGTATCCAGAGGCATGACGCCATTCGGGATCACGACAATTCGATCTGACCTTACCCCTTCGTCCATGGCAAGTTGTCGCGTCTGCTCCGAGACCACAACGAGGGTACTTGCAATTCCAACATTGACCAGCCAGCTATGCAATCTTTGCCGCCACAAGAGAAACCCTTCGATCCTGCCACGATGCGTTGCGATTCGAACGGGCACGCGTTCCAGCCAGGCAAGAGGCAATCCGAGAAGGTTGCTGTCGTGGGTAAAAGCCTCAACGACTTCGAATCGTTCGCGTAGAAGCAATTTCCATAGCCGCCACAAGCCCATCAGCAACTGACCCGCCTGGCGCAGAAAACCGGCGCCATTCTCGTATGCCTCAAGGTTGTGGATCGGAAAATCAACTGCCCGTCTCCATTTTTCATGCAGACCCTCCTTGTCATAAAAAAAGGCAGCGGTCACTTTACAGCCATGCGATTTGAACCAGCGCGCCTGATCGAGCAAGCCTCTTTGCGCCCCGCCGATCGCCATTTGCGTGCCGAGCAGGAGGATGGAGAGCGGCCTCATTCATTTACCTTCCGTACCCGCGAGGATCCTCTCAAAGAAAGCCAGACGGGCCGCTTCCTTTTTACGATGATCCAGGTAAGAGGCGACGAAGTTCGTATCTACCCGTCTGCCGATCATCTCGCGGGCAAATTGGCGGATGCGTTGGGCGTTTTGGAGGACATTATCCTCCACATTGGGGATCTGAAGGACCGTATCGAGGGTTACTCCGCTCAGGTCCGTGTCATGATATGCGATGACAACGGGAATACCGCAGGCAAGCGCCTCTCTCACCTTTAAGGGACAGGCTTCCTGCATGTTCTTTCGATGCAAAGCCAACGTGCCGCAGGCAACGTCTGTGTTTCGTAATATTTCACGCAGATCTGGCCACGCCAAAAAACCATGCAGGAATACATTCGCAGGAACAGGCATCCCGACATCTTCCTGGGAATATCCAACAATATTTACGATAACATCGGGGGACTTTTCGGCGAAGCAGATCAATTTATCCACACCATGCCAGTTCATGCCGGGGGAGCCGACCAAAGTGATTACAGGATTGGTATTGCGGGTGGGAGGCAGAGGTTTCACCTCGGTCAGGTCCACACCGTTTGAAATGACCGAAACCGGTGCGCCGGGCGGAAGGATGCTAATCAGCTCATGGGTTGGGGAAACAATTCCAGAAACAGAATTAAATGTGAAGCCGCGCGTGAGTCGGTTTATCCAGTAGAAAAAAATCCCCCGCGTTGCATACTCCGCCTTGTCGTTACTGTTTATTTCCAAAATCACAGGCGCGATCTTGAAGATGTGGTGGAGGGGATAGGAGTACAATCCAAAGCGGAGATAAATGATATCGGGCTTGTACTCCCGGATGGACGCAAGCATGCGCTTCAACGCGGAGGCGCGGTTGAGTTCGCGCCTCAGGATATTTGCGCGCTTTTCAAATTCAAATTGACGTTCCGTGGGAAACGGAATTTCCGATGGCGTAAGGCTGAAGAGAGACACTTCGTGCCCATTCTCGCGCCAGACGGAAATTTGACGTTTGATCTTTTTGCCCGCGCCGCTCTGCATGAGTTCCGGCGCGACATGAATTGTAACGTAAGCAATTTTCATAAAATTCCTGGTACCGATTTTCCATTTCTACGAGTACATTGTGGGACAGCTATCGAACAGGATGGAATCGCATAGAATCCTTCCCGCGAAGGAATAAACCACAAAAATAAAAAAGCACATCGCCCGTCATTGTGATCACACGCATGATTAACGAAATTACCACACTAGCAGGTTCCCCCAGATAGTTGGATAAAATCAGGATGATTATGCCTTCCCGCACGCCGACACCTGCGGGGGATCCGGGTGTGACAAATCCGAGAAGCCACGAAACCGCAAAGGTCGAGGAGATTACAGTCCAGGGGGCAATCCCCCATGAACCTTGCATTGCGCTAGTAATCCAAAAGAGAATAAGTCCAGTAAGCATAAAGAAGCAAAAATATAACAGCCAAATTCCCATTAAATGAGAATAATCTCCCCAATTCATCAATTGAAACACAGGTAATTTTTTCAAAACAAATTCACGAGAAAGCATATACCTTATAGCGAAAGGACTTGCCAGGGCAAGCAAAAACACAATGAATGCGCCCAACAACGAAAGACGCATAACGTTTCCCCTATTCAACAGAATCCCTAATATGGAAACGGCGCTCGATGTTGTAAGTAATCCGATGATTTCAAACATCGCCGCGCCTATTAAAGGTCCGTGTTCAATGCCTTGCTGGATACTCAATAGATGTCTGCCTGGCAAGGAAAATATATTGCCTGGAATGTATTTTAATATCTGCGCCTGGCCATATGTCCTTATACCATCAATTAAGCTTAATTGAGCTTCTCCAAACCAGTGTAGCAACATTTTCCAAGCAATAACCAGTATGAGATTAGCCAGGAGATAAAGCAGACTGCATGCAATAGCAATGATCGCAACAGACCGGAGATCTATACCTAAGAGAAATTTTCTCTGATCCCAAAATGATTTTCCAACAAACAACAAGGCAATCAGCGAAAAGAAAAAACCTGCGAGTCGAACTGCTTGTGCCACCTTTTTCTTTTTCATAAATTATTTATTGGGTGGGGCTTTCGCAATTACGATTGTCCATGGCAAAGGACCATATACTTTTAGGATTTCTCCAAATCTGTTAATTAGCCTTACAAGAGCCGATTGGGACCAATGGTTTACATGACCAGGAGTATTTCCCCAATCACGAATATACTTCCAGCGGAGTAGATTCAGAATTCGCCATAAAGGCTCGTTGGGCGTGGAAACAACAACATACTTTCTTGAAACACGAAACAATTCTGAAAGCGCTCTTTCGTAATCCGGTACATGCTCAAGAACCTCGAGGAGGAAAACGCAATCGAATTCATCATCGGCTCTTTGCAACTGTAGTACGGACTCCTGCTTAAAAGGGATAGGAAAACCGATCTTTTCGAACTGACGGACCGCGTTGTCATCGACATCTGACACTTCGAAATGTTGTCCGCAAAGCATTTGACGAATCCGAAGCGAGGAAATCCCAGCACCACATCCGACCTCCAATATACGGTCGGTCGGCTCCAGCAATTGAACAACGTTTTGAATCGCACGATAAAAGTTGCTAACGAGGAACCTAGATATCAGGTTTCGTTCCTTATATTTCCCCAGCAAGTATCCCAGTGCTTCGGTATTCAGCACGTTGCTTTCGCCATATTCCTTCATCCAGTGTACATGCTCCTATTCTCAGTACTTCACGAAGGTTGAAAGGATTCCCGAAAATAGGGGTGCGGGCCCTTCGGTGCCCGCACCCCTATTTTCGGGCTTCTCCCAGTCGTTTCGAGATCTACTGATTCTAAACTTTATTGATTCTTCTTGATCTCTGCATTTAGTAGCAAATTATCGAATCAATAGCCTTGTAAATGCACCAGCAGGCAAATTACAGTTGCTAAAATTCGCTAAGTATTCGAGTCCCGGAGCATAAAATTTCTCCATGATCGTAGAGAACACCTGCTGTAATAAAGACCAAATTTTGTGGTCTTATCTCCGGTCTTCTGAGCGTCCATTTGTCCTTAAGTTATAATCCATATCAAACCACATGGCAAATAAGAGGAATTGAAGCCCAGATATTATAAGAAGGGCCGCAAAAAGTGCCGAAGTCACAGAGACATATCCAATAAAAATGCGATAGATAACCAGCCATATTCCTAAAAGGAAGCCGGGCAGTGACAACGAAAACCCAAATAGATAGAAAAAAACCAAGGGATGGAAGTCTCTGATAATATATTTCTGAAACATACGCCAAACAAACAGCTTTAATAACAAAAGCGACAAGCGAGGGATCATTCGAATAGGTTTTACCCCGCTTTTTTCTCCTATGTTGTAAATGGGACGAGTCGGAACATCGCGCACTCTGAAATTATTTACGTTCAATCTTACCAACAAGTCATTAGGTTGACCATATCGTTTGTACATTTGTGCCCAGTCAATCGCAGCCAAAGCTTTTCGGTTGATCGCTGTGTAACCGCATTGTGAATCCGCCACCTGCCAATACCCTGAAGCTATTTTTGTGAGCAAAGACATTACCGCATTTCCCAGGTACCGCACTTTAGGTATAAGATTCCACGCATCACCAGAGAACAATCGATTCCCCTTTGCATAATCAGAGCGATCACACAGCAAAGGCTCCAGAAGAGCTGGCAAATCATTCGGGTCCATTTGCGCGTCTCCCGCCATGACAACTGCGATATCCATATCGTGGTCACGGCACCAAATATAGCCACTGGCGATGGCCCCGCCAACTCCCTGATTTACCACATGCTCAATCAGTATGATACGATCAGGTTGCCGAAGGAGAAGACTACCGGCGCGATTCACAGTTTCGTCTGCACTACAGTCATCTACTATAACTATTTTATCTATGAAGGCCGGAATTCCATTGACTGTGCTCTCGATTAACTGTTCCTCGTTATATGCAGGGATTACAACCGCGATTTTTTTATCGTCTAACATATCCTGATGGCCTGATTTTAAAATGACCTGACTGAATCAATAGCTGCCAACGAGAGGAGCAATCTATCTATTTTCCACGTAGAGTCAAACAACTCAATCAAGTGACCGATTCCTCATCAGAAATAAGGTTCCCATTTGGGAATACACAGAACAAGAAGTAGCCACTAAGAAGGATACCAATCAAATACATGCTATAGACATATCGAAAAATTTGTCCGAGTGTCAAAATGAGATACGGCAGGACAGTCACCAGGCCCGGCAGCAGTACCAGCAACGGCCGCCAGGTTTTGTTTCTCGCGCAAAACACAATACATGCGAAGATACTGAGATACATCCAAAAAGGCATACGCCAGACGAACTGCGTAATCCTCCAGTTTTTAGGGTCAATGATCCATCTCAGTACATCTGTTAGCAAAGGAGACAACCCGGGCAGCAATGAGCTTGCCTGGATTCCATAATCGTTTTTGACAATACCGAACCATATCAATTCATTGGGATATTCTTGAGGAATACGATATACAGAAGCGCCTTGGCAGGCAAAATGCCGTAGAGTTTCCCAGGGGTTTCGCTGTGTGACCTGTAGAGCGATGTCTGCCACTGCCCGGCCATGCTTTATTAGATAACTGCGATCGACTGTAAATATAAGCTCGGTATTGCGATGACATCTGTACGGCCAGGGATATTCCGGAAAAGCTGGCCGCAGGAGCATTTGATCTTCCCGAGGGATAAAGGTTCCAGCCCGCATATGACCCGCGAGAAGGTGGGACAGGATCAGCTCATCCCGAGCCATGTTGACAACCTGAACGTCTAATATCCGAAAAACAACTCCCGTGAATAAAAAATAGATTGTCACGAATAGACCAGCAGTTTTTAATAGCGACCGCCAGTATTCCCGATAGAGCCAGGCAACAAGCAAGAGCGTACCTGCAGCAACAAAAATCCCGTTCAACCGGTATAAGCTTACCAAAGTCAATATGCTCCCCAACGGAAGCCAGGACATTTTTTGATTCAACCATGTTCCCTGTGTCGCTACAATTTTGAAAACGAGAACCGTCAACGCTACGACCACAATGGAAAAAAGAACATCTTTCCAGAGAGTGATGCTCAGGGCAGAATTTGCCGGAGAAAGTGCCAGCGCAATCGTTGTCAGCCACGCCAACCAGGCCGGGGCGCCGAATTCCCGCATGGTTGCAATTCCCCATCCCAGAGTCACTCCCAAAGCGGCAACTTGAACAAGCGCTACTGCTGCCGGTGAAAACCAAAGCCGGGTGATCAGCCATATGGTTAACGTATGCCCAACAGGGTTTGCATGAACGAATTCGCCAGTGATGACTTGACCCCACTGACTCATGGAATCATTGCTCATGAATCCTGGCCAAAAGACCAGCAGGTATATTGACCACACCAAGCACATGGGCAGTGCGTGGAACAACCATGACCACTTCCAGAGGGGAGCGCTGGCCGCAATACCAGGAAAGCCCGCAAAGAGTACAGAAACGGCAAAAGAACTAAAGACAATACAGAGATAGATAGCCAGGATCAAAGCGGGCCAGTCTGCATACAGCGGGACCCGAAAGTCTTTGGATGCCCGGGTTTCTCGGGCTTTCCTGGGTGATAACTCGTACGTTCGGTGAGCATTGTCCCAGGTAACCGTGACTTGAGCCGAGCCGCTACGTGATCCAAACACCAAAAATGCTCGATCACCGGTTTTGCCCCGCCATTCAATCCGATTGTCAATCGAGTCAGTGAGGACGAATTCGTCTCCGATCCGCTGCCATCCTTTTGCTTCGAGCGCATTAAAGCTTATGTATCCCTGTGCCTCGCTAAAAAAGGCTGTCAGCACAACATCGGCCTGCTTCTGTTCTTCCCCAGGCAAAACCTCAATCTCGACAGTATGAGCAGGTAGGAAGAAATAAAGACTTTGGCTTAGTAGTTTTTCAAGGTTGAGAACAGAAACCATTAAGATCATTGGAAGCAAAAATGCACTTACAAAAATCACACCTACGCGTTGTATTTTAACCAGCAGCCGAAAGCGGTGTGTCAGAATTCGTTCCAACAACCAAAAGCAAACAATAAAGAACAAGAGGATAGAGAAATAGGAGGCAACCTGAAGGCGCAGACTCCCAAAGGACCATAGTTTTAATAGCACATACTGATTGAATAACAGCCCAAAAGATACGCCAAAAACGATGGAAAGCCAGAAACGACTATTTCTAAAATAGTTCATCAGTGACTGGTAAGTTACTTGAATCGACATAGTCTATGATATAGGCAATTCTCATAAAGATCTTGAGCTGTACATCTTACTCAGCATACAAAAAACCGACGGTTTGCGGCAAATACGCTAATGGCTTTTCATAGTCCTCATGTAGCTTGCAAGAATGGTAAAACATGTCCCGGAATGTGTCAATAATTTGAGACACAAGTTCACAGAATTTAGCCACTCGTGGCAGTGACTGGGACAATGCCCGCCGAGCGTGTGGTCAAGAAGAGTACTGCCGCTGTGATCACGACAGGGGTTGTTTCATAAACAATGCCTCTTAGGCTGACAACAGTCTGGCGTAGATATCCATTAATTTTGCCATTTCGGCATCCCCATGAAGAGTCTTTGCTAGAAGCAGCGAATTTTTCTTAAATTCGTCGATCTGAGCAGAGGATAAAGTATTCAGCGAATTTGCCATGACACGAATCGACTGCTGCATAGACACAATCCCAATCCCATGTTCCTTCACAAGTTTGGCCATTTCGGGCAAAGGGAAAATTGCTACTCCCAATCCGGCCATGATAAAGTCAAACAACTTGTTGGGCAGAGCATAAAGGTAATTCAAGTTGGCTGCTTTCAAGAGATGAATACCCACATCATACATAGTCAGATTCGAGGTTAATAAGCTGGGAGGTACTGCGTCAATAAACCTGATTCTACAGGGAGCCAAACGCATGGCTAACTTTTTCAAGTAGGTCACATACCCCACCCTGGTGGGCACCAGAATAAACGTCAAATGAAAGCGCTCATCCAGCAGGGTCATCAGATGAATAAGATCCTCCAGATGTCTGCCTGGGCTTGCCCCACCGTGATGAACAAGCTGGATGGAATTTGGATCTGTGGCATGAAATTCCACCGCGGTGTAGGCCGGAGCATTACGCACCACAGTGGACTCCCAGCCAAAATTTTCCCGGTATAAATTTGCTATCCCGTCTGATACTGTGACGACTTCGTTAATCTTCCCGGCATAAGCTCGCAGCATATATTCATAATAGTAGGATTTTAAGTGACGGCCTGTAAAATATTGATCAAATTGAGCCGGAGTATATTCATGAGCATCAAACAAGAGGCGTGTTCCTTTTCCCTGAGTGGCACAGGCAGCAACAGGCAAAGCCATCCAGTCATTGGCATGGATCAAGTCATACTGTTTATGCTGCAGGACTTCCAGCGCATGTTTGTGTTCCGTCTGCCGCCAAAAGACACGCTCGAAGAGGACAGGCTGGAATCGTCCTCTTGCTAAAGAGAAAAGCCGCGCGATGTTTTCGCCGAACGACGCCGAAACCGGCCTGTCGAGCTGAAAATAAGCAACGCCTTCGGGAGGATTCCACTGGCCATAAGCAACCACATCCACTTCATAAGATCTCCGGGCATATTCGACCTGCCTCAACACCCGCCCGTCGCGAGCGATGTCCGAAAAAACAAGAATACAAACTCTTTTTCTGGTTTTCAAAACTGCTTCCCTTTTCTCAGAACACTTTCGAAATATGCTCGGTTGTATGCAAAAACAATCCAGCATAAATATTCATTAATTGCTATTTCGACATTCTCATTGATGATCCTTGATTCAATTCTGTAGCGTGGCGTAAGCAATTCGCATGAAGATTTCGATATGGAAGATTCTATACTGGGGGTAAAAAATCCCCTCGATTTTCAGCAAATATGCTAATAGCTTTCTCGTAATCTTCATGCCGTCCAATATCAAGCCAGTAACCGTTGAATTCAAATGTATTGACTTGCTGCCCCTCTGCCAGTAATTTCTTCAGCAACTCGGGCAGGTCAAGCCGCTGGCCGTAGGGAATGTACGCCATGATCTCAGGCTCGAAAATATAGATACCCATACTGACTGCATAGTGGAGGGTAGGCTTCTCGATATAGTTCGACAACCAACCATCCGAATTCGACTCGATCACACCGAGATCGATCTCTACATCCCGCTGATAGCGGGCCAGGGTTGCAATGGCTCCGCGTTTACGGTGATAGTCAAGCATTGAACTGTAATTAATCGTCGTCAGTAAGTCACCATTCATAACCAGGAATGTCTCGTTCAGATTTGGCACCAGCGCTAAAGGACCGGCCGTGCCAAGTGGTTCATCCTCGCGCGAATAATCCAGGTGCACGTTGAACTTACTGCCATCGCCGCAATACGCCATAAGCAATTCGGCCAGGTATCCAACGGCAAGGGTCAGATCCTGGAAACCATGGCTAGCAAGCTGCCGCATCACAATTTCAAGAATAGGCATATTACCAATCGGCATGAGTGGTTTTGGGAAAATCGTTGTGTAAGGGGCAAGGCGAGTTCCTATGCCGCCGGCGAGGATGATCGCGCGCATATTAAACGGTGTAGTGATCGGGCTGGTAGAGATGGAGGTGGGCTGAGATCCACTCGATGGTGAGGCGCAGGCCCTCGTCCAGAGAGACGCGGGGCTTCCATCCCAGGATTTCAGCCGCTTTTTGGTTGGAGGCCCACAGTTTCATGACTTCGCTCTTTGAGGGACGCATACGTTGTGTCTCAGTCACAACCTTGGCGGATTTCCCGAGCATGGAAAGGATCTTGTCTACCAGGTCGCCAATGCGGATGGTATTGTCGTTGCCAAGGTTGACTTCCTGCCCAAAGATTTCGTTGGCAGACGCCGCACAGAGGAACCCCTCCACAGTGTCCCCAACATACGTAAAATCACGCGACGGCTCCAGGCTTCCCAGGTGGATCTCTGGGCGCGTAAGCGCCTGCGTAATAATGGTTGGGATGATCGCGCGCGCAGACTGGCGCGGTCCATAGGTGTTGAACGGCCGCAGGATCACGATCGGCACATCGAAGGAACGGTAAAAACTCTCCGCGATTTTATCTGCGCCGATCTTGCTGGCGGAATAGGGCGATTGGCCCTGCAGGGGATGTGCTTCGTCGATCGGCGTATAACGCGCGGTCCCATACACCTCACTGGTGGAGGTATGCACGATGCGGCGCGGTTTGAATTCCCGGGCAGCCATCAACACATTCAGGGTTCCCATCACATTGGTCTCGATCACTTCACGCGGATGAACATAGGAGTAGGGGATCGCGATCAAAGCGCCGAGATGAAAGAGGGTCTCCATGTCACGCACCGCCGCGCCGACCGCCTCGGCATCCCTCAGGTCGCCGCGCACAATCTCCAGCTGCGAAAAAACGTCGGATGGCAGAAAACGCAGCAGGCCCACGTCGCTGCGTGAGGTGTAACGCACAAACGCCCGGACGCGCGCCCCCTCCTGGACGAGGCGTTCCACCAGATGGCTGGCGATGAAACCGCCCGCCCCTGTGACCAAAACCTTGCTATCTTTCCAATCGAGCATGCCTTCTCCAATGTCCTGGAAATGATTTCATCACATGACAAGTGACTTGGGCATGGGAATCGAACACGGTTCCCGTGGGACCCTGGCCGGCTCCCGCAAAACATGCGGACTCTACGCCCTGGCGGCCGCGCATCCCGAGCACACATTATAAGCTTGTCCGGAGGTTCGGTGCCCGGCAATTAGCCAGGTTTCGCCACCTGCATCCGGGGAATCTTCATGAGCATCAAACAGAATGCGTATTTCTTTTCCCGAGACTGCACGAGCCGCAACCAGCAAAGCCATCCAATCGTTGGCATGGATTAAATCATACTGGCGATGCTTGAGAATCTCTACTGCATGCTTGTGTTCCGCTTGCTGCCAAAAGACACACGTAAAGATTGCGGGATTGATTCTGCCGGCGGCTAAAGAAAACAGCCGCAAGAGATTCTGTCTGAACGACGCCGGAACCGGCCTGGCAAGTTGAAAATAATTACATTTTCCAGCGGAGTCCACGGGCCATAAGCAATTACCTCAACCTCGTAGTGTTTGCACGCATATTCAACCTGTCTAGGTACCCGCCCATCATGAGCAATGTCGGAAAAAAACAAGGATACAAACCTTCTTTCTATGCGTCACAGTCGCTACCTCTTTCATGAAAGCGTGTCGGAAAGAAGTGCCTGCCTGTTCCGACACCATGCCGGAACCTCAAGCCTAAACCTCTGTCAAACCGAGCACGATCTCGCGAATCCTTTTGGCATTTACTTCGGCATTCAGTTCTTTGGCGGCCTGATGAGAATTCTGCTTGAGCTTTATAATCTTCTCAGGCGTGAGTCGATTTAGCTCATTTGCCAAAGAGCGAGGCTCAAAATCTTTCGAGATAACACCACAATCGTACTTTCTCACGATCCTGCTCATCTCAACACTGGGGCCGATCGCCACCGCCAGGCGAGCCTGGATAAACTCAAAAAGCTTGTTGGGCAATGTATATTGAAGATTGAAATTGGTGGGAGGCACCAAAAAGAGTCCGATATCATATTGATTGGTTAGCGGAACGATTTCCTGCATTGGCACCGGCGGAACGATACGAACATTTTTCCTTTTATTTGCCAGGGATACGATCTTCTTCCAGTATTTATCATCTCGCGACACCATCATCAAGTCAAGAGTAAAACGTTCGTCTACATAATCCATCATTTGCAGCATTGTCTCGATTTTCCGCGATCTTCCGGCAGCCCCGTGGTGAATCAGCCTGATTTGATCCGCTTGCGGTGGTACTGGTTGTATATCCCATCGAACAGGCAGACTCATAATGACCTCGAACGTGACCCCGTACACCCGCTGATACTGACTAGCTAGGCCATCACTGACCGTGATGAGCTTATCACAACGGGGAAGATACGCCTGGCATAGATATTCATTGACAGGTCTTTTCAACCTGCGCCACAGCCAGCGATCATTGAAGTGCTGTGGATAATATTCGCGGGCATCCAACATCACCCGGGTCTTTGCTCCTTTTATCTTGAAGACCAGAGGCAGAAGAACCAGATCATGAGAAATAATAAGGTCATAATCCTTTTGGGCAAGTTCTTTGGCAACCGCTTGCGTGTCGCCCAATCTTGAGGCATTGACCTCCTCAAACTTCTCGGCTAGCAGGTTGTAATTGCGAAGAACAACCCTTTTTGCTCTGGAAAAGAAACCTTGACCATCAGACCAGCTAGGAACAGGTCCCAGAACGTATGATGGAACACCTTTCATGTTAAGCCTGCGCGTACCAACGACCTCCAGCTCATAATCGTCTTTCAGCCAATTGATCATGCGGCTGGGCCGAGGATTGGAATTGGGATCCATGTTGCAGACGATGAGTATTCTCTTCATTACTCTCTAACCTCAAAGCAATTCACAACTACAAAAAAGAGTTCCAATCTTTAGGGCAAAATCCGTTTCAGGTCAGCCGGTGATGGATAGCTAATCAATACACCCCGCAATGGACCTTGAAAGACAAAGATACTGCCAGCGCCCGCGGCGGAGGCGCCGCCCATCCTAATCGCATCTCCCAAATCCTGCAACTTGCCCGCGCCCCCACAAGCCACCACCGGGATGGAGACCGCATCTGAGACACTCCGGATCAACTCAATATCGTAGCCTTGCATTGTTCCGTCACGGTCGATTGAGTTAATCAGCAACTCGCCTGCACCTTGTTTCTCCATTTCGATTGCCTGCTTTACCGGATCCAACCCTGTATTTTTTGTGCCACTCCGAACACAAAGTTCATACTTTCCCAAAAAATTCTTTCTCACATCCATCGAAATAACGACAGCCTGGCTACCGGCATAATCCGCCGCCTCACGCACCAGGGCCGGATTCTCAACTGCAGAGGTGTTCAAAACAACCTTTTCAATCCCGATGTTCAGCAATTTTTTGATATCATCAATGATATGAACTCCGCCGCCATAACCCAGGGGCATAAAGCACTCGCTGGTGATTTTAGCCAACGTTTCGAATGCCGGAGAGCGGTTTTCGACAGTGGCGGTAATGTCCAGAAACACGAGTTCGTCAACCTCTTTATCATTAAAAATGCGAACGATATTAATCGGGTCACCCAGATAAGTGGGATCTTTAAATTTAATGGTCTTCACCAGGCCCTGACCCTGCAGTAACAATACGGGAATGACACGCGGTCGGATCATTTCACCACCTCTGCAAAGTTCTTTAGAAAGCGCATTCCGAATTTGTGACTCTTCTCTGGATGGAACTGTGCGCCTACGATATTGCCTTTTCCAAATATGGAATGAAAACGGCCACCGTAGTCCGTTTCTGCAAGCACAGCCTCGGGATCATGACTATGAACATAGAAGGAATGGACGAAATAGAAGCGCGGCTCAGGATCAAGGTCAGTAAAGAGTGGGTGTTGCCGTTTTATCTCAATTGTGTTCCAACCCATATGTGGGATCTTAAGATGGGAGGTTTCGACGCCAAACTTAAAGCGTAGGGTTTCAGCATCCAGCCAGCCAAGTCCTTGTGCCTGACCTTCTTCGCTCCCCTTGGTCATCAATTGAAGTCCAAGACATAACCCTAAAACCGGGATGTTCTTTTCAAGAACAAGGTGGTTCAACAAGGGAACCAGTCCACTCTCGTTAAGCTTGTTCATACCCGCGTCAAATGCGCCCACACCCGGCAGGATTAATTTCCCCGCCTGCATCAGCGTATCAGCATCGGAGGATGCAATCGCTTTGACTCCCACCTTCTTGAGCATATTAATGATCGAGCCAAGGTTGCCAACACCATAATCCACCACAGTAATTGTCATAAGCTCCTCTTCTTTCAACTTCCCGGCAAAATTCTTTTGCAGAAGCAGGGCCCGTCTGCAAGCGAATCATTACTCATTGAGCAAATCCTGCACTATGCTCAGGATTTTTTTACGGTTGGCATCTGCATTTAAATGTTTTGCTGCAAGATCTGATTTTTGCTTATATTCCATAATCTTTTCGGGTGTCAAGCTATTTAACTCTTGTGCCAGTGAGAGTGGATTGAAATCGTGAGAGACGATCCCGCAGCCATACTGCTCAACAATTCCCTTCATCTCAATACTGGGACCGATTGCCACGGCCAGCCGGGCCTGAATAAACTCGAAGAATTTATTGGGCAATGCATGCATCAGATTGAAGTTTGTTGGCGGGCATAAGAACAACCCAATATCATACTGGTTCGTAAATGGAACGATCTCCTGCATCGGAATAGATGGAAGCACTCGTACGTTTTTTCGCTGGTTCACCATCGAAACGATCTTACGATAGTAAGCGCCGCCTATTGGGAGCATCAAATCCAGTGAGAAACGCTCATCCACATAATCCATCATCTCGATCATTACTTCCGTTCTACGGGAATAACTGGCATACCCATGATGAATAATTCGTATTTGTTCGGGATTGATACAGGAAGGAGACAGATCCCTGTAATCCGGCAAACTCATTACGACATCGGCATCAGCGTCAAATTCCCATTTGTATTCATCCGCCAATCCCCTGCTCACCGTGATCACCTTATCGCAGTAAGGCAGATAGGTTTTACACAAATATATGTTCACGGGTTTTACATTCAATCGCCATTGCCACTGATCATCAAAGTTCTTGGGATAAAACTCCCTGGCATCCAACATAATTTTTGCTGTCGTATCAGAGACAAGACGGTGAACCAGCGGCATCAAAGAAATATCATGAGATATCACCAAATCGTAGTGCTGGCCAGCCAATTTATCCTGAACCATCTTTGCACGTCCAAGCTGTGACCATGCGATCCGATCATACTGTCTAAGAATCAATCTGATATTTCGGACAAGTTTCTGCGCTCCCGCTTTTGGAAAAAACAACAGGCACATTAGCCAGCGCATCGCCGTTCTACCAGCCATAACAATAAGGTTATCAAGCGGATTGGCACGCATGCGCTCCTGGGCGTCTTTGAACAATCGTTTCTGATCTCCCAAGGAACGGAAAAGACCAATCGATTGAACACCTTCGATCCGCACTTCACTTTTGCCCACTACAGTCACTTGATATTTATCCTTCAAGTAATGGATCATCCGGTTGGGACGAGGGTCGGTATCCGGATGGGAATGGCATAAAATCAGTATTTTTTTCTGCATAGTCTGTTACTTGTTTCTGAAAAACTAAACGGGAAATTTATCTTGCACGATCGATGCCAACAAGATCTTATTGAGATAAAGGTATAGTAAAGTGAATTGCATGGCGTTCCATACAGGTCTCGATGACCTTCAAATTCTCTTTCGTCCACGTAATTGTTTCCGCTAAACCTTCCCGCAAACTGGTTCGCGTCTCGAATCCGATCTCCCGTTTTGATTTCTCCGGGCTGCCGAAGCGCCTGCCGGAATGATCCCAATCACGGCGGGGCAGAAACTCAATGGGCGTTGGATTACTGGTCAATTCATTGATGAGAGTCGCCAGATCGAGTATAGAAGTCTCCACACCGCTTGCCAGGTTATAAACATCACCGGCCCTGCCAGTCAGGGCACAGAGCAACAATCCATGTACAATGTCCTGGACAAATATAAAATCGCGGGAAGCATTTCCATCCCCTTCCACATGCAGAGCCAGACCTTTGAGGGATTTGTATACAAAGGTGGGTATTACGTTTCTCCACACAGTGGCGGGAGTTCCTCTCCAGCGGCCCGCCCCAAGAATTTCACCGGGACCATATACATTTTGAAAACGTGCCCGGACAGTCGGCAGACCGTGACGGTCGAAGTAATAAACAGCATAAAATTCCCCGACGATTTTTGAAATGGAATAGGGGCTATCCATTTTCAGGGAAATGGGAGCATCTTCAGGTGTAGCATGAGCCTGATCAAAGCTCTTTTCGGCAACTGCACAGCCGGCGCCGGAGTACACCACCTTTTTCAGGTGCTTGAAGTTCTTTAACCGTTCGAACAACTTGAGCGTTGTGAGAAGATTATTGTCATGATCAGCAATTGGATCATGGATGGAACTTTGGTTGCCATGATAGGTAGACAGATGAAAAACATAATCGTATTCATCAGACAGTTGACTCAGAACCTGATCATCCGCGATCGATCCTTCCATAAAACGAATGCGGCCATCGTCTGGTATGTTCATGCGTTCCGCTGAAAGAAGATTATCCACGATATGGATCGATTCGACTTCAAGGTCAAGCAAGCGTCGCACCAGATTGCCGCCTACAAAACCTGCGCCACCGGTTACCAAAATTCTTGATTGGCGAAATTCCTTCATAAGGATCATCCAGAGGAAACTTTCAGGTGTGTATAGGTTTCGTTGATGCCAAACCTCCTGTAATACTCGATGGCACGCGCGACTCCGTCCATCAGGGGTGTGGATGCCTTCCAATCAAAATCCTGATTTGTCTTGGACGGATCAAGCAGAATGGAGAACACATCATCAGGATTGCGGTCACGCACTTCAACTTCTTCTGATTCAATGACGCCGAGCGCCTCGATCGCAGCATCGTACAGTTCCTTGATGGCATAGTCGCTTCCTGAGGAGATATGGTAATAACCCTTTTGACCTCTTCCCTCCAATGCCTTGACCACGACGTCCACCAGATCATCAACAAAGATGAAGTCCCGCCGGGTGTTCATGACAAAGCACTTTTTTCCGTTCGTGAGGCGATAATAGAATGTAGGCAGAGGGCCGCTCAAATTACGGGGACCATAAGCGTTTGCCAGACGGAAGGAAATAAAATCCAAGCCGCTTAAACTGATGTAGTGTTCACCTGCTGTTTTACTGATCGCATAACTGCTGCCTTCCGGCCGAATCGGATGAGTCAGCGTGATCGGCTGTTCGATCGGGTGCAAGCCATAGCACAGCGCCGTTTGGAAGTAAATCAGACGCTTGATAGCCAGACTTTGAGAAACCTGAACGATATTTGCAGTCCCAGTGACATTTGTGCGTGAGTCTTCCGCCCAATTGTTTGGATCCTTATAGGAAGCAGCAGCATGAACCACTTGATCTGGCTTGAAGTTTTCAAATGCCTTTTGAACCAGTTCTGCATCCGCGATCGTTCCCTCGATCAGCTGCAGTTTTGGATGAGGGGTCAAATTATCCCTGCGGCCGGTGGCATAGTTGTCAATGACCAGCACTTCAGCCCCGCGCGCCAGCAAACGATCAGCGAGGTGGGAACCGATAAAACCGGAGCCTCCTGTAATTAATACTTTCATGCAAATTCTCCTTTCAATAACAAAGCTTTTTTATGAATTTATGATGGTGCAGGTTGTCATGTATTACGCTGGCACAAATTCAAGCAGTCTCTTATACTCAGGCTCGCGATCATGAAATTCCTGCTGCCAGATTTCGATACACAGCAAGCCCCAGATCTTGCGACCGTAACGAGGCTCACCCTCCATGCCGCGCAGAACCTGGCGGTTATTAACCAAATCACGATTTAATGCCTTCTGGCTTAAGAAAATATCATGGACAAAGTCCCGCGCCTCGCCTGCCAGCCATTCGGACAGCGGGGTGGGAAAACCCATTTTATCCTGTCGATTGAGAATCGTATCCGGAAGAAATGGTTTAACAACCTCCCCCAAGATATGTTTCATTTTACCATTCTTGAACTTAATATCTGCCGGGATGGTCGCGGCAAGCTCGACAATTGGATGATCCAGCAGGGGCACGCGCGCCTCCAAGCCATGAGCCATACTCATTCGATCCTCAACTTGCAGTAATGCTGGCAGCAGAGTCTTGAAATCAAAATGTGTCATCAAGTCGAAATAGGATTCCTTACGAACATTTTCACCGTTAAAAATTTGACGGAATACTTCACGCGCTGAATATGGTTCCAGTGCAGACCAGTTGATTTCGGCATCCAATGAAGGTGCGCGATTCACCAGGCGGAAGTACCGGCGATCCATGGACTCGAACAAGCCTTCACGCCAGAATTCCTGGAGCAGTGGCTTATAGTTGCGCAAAGCCACAAGATTAGGAATGATCGATTCATACGTTACGACGAAATTGCCACTATGCATCGTCCCCTCGATGGCGCCTTTAATACATTGTTCGAAGTAGGCAATTAGATATCGGGCGTAACCGCCAAATATTTCATCACCACCCTGCCCGCCAAGCAGCACCTTGCGGTGACGCGCGGCCAAGCGTGAGACCATATATTGAGGAAATGAACCCGGCCCGGCAGCAGGGTAATCCATATGGTAGATCACCTTGCGGATGTTTTCGATAAAATCCTGCGCGGTAATATCCTGTTCACATAATTGGAATCCTTTTTGTTCGGCAAGAGTGCGGGCAAATCTGCTTTCATCAAACTCGTCGCCGTAGCGTGAAAATTTGCCTGTAAATCCCATCATTGCCCCGGCATCCTGCTGATCACTAGCGATGGATGCAACCGCGCTGGAATCCAGCCCTCCGCTGACATACGCCCCAACCGGCACATCGCTCCGCAAATGGAATTGAACGGAATCCACCAATAGGGCGCGGAGCTTCTCCTCGAAGTATTGCGGAGTGTGATCGTAGTCAGGTTCAAAAAAGACTTCCCAATACTGCTGGATCTGAATATTTCCGTTTTTGATGAGCAGATGATGAGCTGGCAACAATTCGCGAATTCCCTTGAACAGCGTCTTGCCGGCCATGCAGAACTGGAATGTTAGATAATCCTTGAAGCCATCCAGGTCGGTTTCAATCCTGTCGACAAAGGGCAAAAGGGCCTTGGGCTCAGACGCAAAATAGAATATATCGTTCTGGATCGTGTAATAGAATGGCTTAATGCCAAACCGGTCACGGGCACAGAACAAGGTTTGATCGGCTTTACTCCATATTGCAAAGGCAAACATGCCACGTAAATGATTCACGCAGTCTGTTCCCCATCTGCGATAGGCAGCCATAATCACTTCGGTATCTGAGGCCGTGGTGAAATTTTGCGGACCCAGTTCCTGCCGCAACTCAATATAGTTATAGATCTCCCCATTAAAGACAATCCAATTGCCGGAATGATCCGTCATCGGTTGAGCCCCGGCCGGCGACAAATCGATAATGCTCAACCGACGGTGAACCATCCCCAGTGTGCCCAAGGGGTTTGACCAAATCGCATTGCCGTCCGGACCGCGATGGCGCAATAAATAATTCATAACATTCAAATTTTGCGTCAGACTCGATACAGGCTGAGATTCAAGGTTATAAATACCTGCTATGCCACACATGGTTGCTTATCCTTTTTGTAATTAAACAATCGTTTCAACTCAAACCAATAAATGTGCATCGACAATAAACAGAAGACCGAGTAGTGATTGGGCTTAATTTCCAATACAGCTTTCTATGCTATATGTGCAGGGTCTTCAACCGGCCATTCACATCATTTTGAAAGGGCGTCCAGAATTATCTTCGAACCCTTTTTTACGGCAGCCACAGGATTCGTCAACACATAAATTATTTGCCCTGCTACATTGTGCAGGGTGATCTTTCCCATGGCATCCCGACGATCCTTGGCATAGGATGGGTAATCATAAATCGTTTTCGGCGGCGTATTCATAATGTCTTCGAACTCCGCATCCGTCAAGCCAAGTTT
>JAFGCG010000190.1 GCA_016932715.1 Anaerolineales bacterium | reverse complement strand
CTGCTTTTCAGGCTTGTTTATCCAACCTGAGATTGAAACCCGTTGTTATTCCAGTCACGCAAAATGCAATTGTGTAAGGTAATCAGAGAGCACCTTTACCTTTCAAGTAATCATAGTCTTGTTTAAAGCTGTATAAAAAATCATCCAATTGATCGCTCTCGCGATACTCTTTTTCCATAAGCTTATATTGAAAAAGTTGGACTGGAATCCACCATTCATCAATTTGAGCAGTAATTTTAGAAGCGTAGCCTTTAAGGATGTCTGCCATGAAACGAACGTTGTATTCGAGCGGATGGGCCTGAAAATCTATATTTGGAAGTTCACCTTCAAAGTATTGTATGACCCTTTCGAAAATCAATCTTGTAAAGTCAGGTTCTCCTAAACGAGCAATGAAAATACTTGGCGTCTTATGTCCAATTTCAAATGTGAGTTTGACTTTCTTAGAGGTAAAACAATAGGTTGTATAAGTGAACCCATATTGTTCCACAAGGAAAAAGAAATACTTTTTAACTAGTTCTTCGGGCTCATGTTTTTTCTCAAAAAACATATCAACCTCTCTATTACAAAGATTATATTCACGATTCGCATTGCTAACCAAAATCAGTTTTAAGGATGCCTGTTAGGGTTTTATCATAATCCAAAGATTTCTGGCTGGGTCTACCAGCGTTGGATTTTTGTAACCCAAACTACGCAATAACGTATATTCCTTGAAGGTGCCCAAGGTTCTTGGGAGATTAAGAATCTCTTTAGGGCTATTAGTAAAATACACAGGATCACCTTTTTGTGCCGTAGCTCGAACAAATGGCTCATTAATAAGCTTCCACCAAAGCTTTTCACCGAAGATCAACTTAAATTGATTATGTAAACCCTTTTCCATATTGAGATGTCTAAAGCCAAGAGAACTGGCTTGCTTCTCATAGCTGGCTGGAGATCCCTCAATATGTCTGCCGAAAAGAGTCGCTCTTGCCCCCGGGTTTTTCACTGCCTTATTATAAAACATCGACGCTGATACTTTCAGTGTGAACCCTGACGCAACCAGTCCAAACACAGATAACCCCAAATCCCACCAGGCGCACTCGTTGTTCAGATCTTTCGCCAGCCTAAGACTGGCATCAATTATTCCTGCTGTTGAAAGTCCCATACCAGCGAGCGCAGTTATAGCCACGCCTCCTGCTCCAACAGAGGCCAATGCACCAAAAATCACTCCAAACAGTGCTCCCTGACCCGCGCCCTTGAACACGAATTGAGATTTGGTATATTGCTGGATGATCTGCACGCCTTCACATCCACATCTCCCCTGTAAGGAGAGATCGTACATGAAGCCTGCATAAGCCGCTCCGATGACTGCTCCCGTGAGACCTCCAATAACTCCACCAACTAAAACTTGACATAGGAGTGGAATTGGGCACTGACCAGTGGGATCTGTGAGATTAATCGGATTATCATATACATACACCCATTTGTTATAAGATATTGGCTGGTAATCGTCTCCCTCCCAAGTATCCCGCGTTGTAAACCGCCCGGTCAGAGAATCGTAGTACCTCGCCCGCAGGTAGATCAATCCGCTGGGATCGAGGAACTCGCCAGTGAATCCATAGTTCGTCTGGGCGTCGCCGAGCGTTTGCCGCGTGTCCCCATAGGGATCATAGCTTCTCGCCAGGGTAACAGAGCCGCTGTTATTCGTAATTTGCCTGACACTTCCCAGCGCGTCGCCGAGGAAGTATTCCGTCCCCATATTGACCTGCGCGAGGCGGTCCATGCCGTAAATGTAGGTATTGGTGCCATCACTGAGGGCTTGGGTCAATCCGGTATTGAGGTCCATGGTGAAGTTCGTCGTCTGCCCGTTGAGGGTTTCCTGGAGTCTATCGCCAAGTCCGTTGTGTAGGAAAACTGGACCGTGGACGATGGACCATTGACCATGGTTAAGTGGTTGGCAGCATCGTACGTGTAAGCGACCGTGGACGGTAGCCCAAGGACTGAACTCAAGCTCGGCGAGGGTCTGTGACCCCGCCGAGCCCAGGTCTTCAAACTATTCTTATCCAGACCCTCGGTCCATGCCGGGCAGGGTCAGCAGACCACCGCCAAGCTAAAAGCCAACCGTTGAAAGCTGGCGGCTGTTATGGCTTCTCCAGCCCATGCGCGGTCAGCAATTCCTCATTTTCCAAAATATCCCGGGTCTGTCCATCCGCCACGATCTGACCCTCGTCCATCACGATCGTGCGCGGGAACAACTCCTGCACCAGCTTCATGTCATGCGTGGAGACGAGCATGGTGATCGGCAGTTCGCGCAACAGGTTGATCAACGTCCTGCGCCCGCGCGGGTCGAGCCCGGCTGAGGGTTCATCCAGCACCAGGATCTGCGGCTTCATCGAGAGCACGGTCGCGATCGCGATCCGCTTCTTTTCTCCCACGCTCAAGTGATGCGACAAGCGATCGCGGAAGCCGGACATCCGCACCGCCTCCAGCGCGGACTCGACGCGCGCTTCCACTTCCTTCATCGGCAGCCCCATGTGGAGCGGACCAAAAGCCACGTCTTCGAAGACCGTCGGGGAGAAGAGCTGGTCGTCGGGGTTTTGGAACACGAGTCCCACCAGGGCGCGGATCACCGGCAGGTTGTCACGCGTGAGGCGTTTCTCCTCGACGCTCACTTCGCCGCGCCCGTGCACGAAGTCCCGGGGCCTGTCCGGGAGGATCCCGTTCAAGTGCAGCATCAGCGTCGATTTGCCCGCGCCGTTCGGTCCCACCAGTGCGACCTTCTCCCCCGCGCACATGGCGAAGGAGACGCCGCGCAAAGCCGGGCGGCCATCGTGATAGGAAAAGTGCAGATCGTGAACTTGTAAAACATTTGTCATAGTCGTCCAGCCAGTTGAAGGAAGAGGATTGCCAGCAGCGCCAGGGCCGCGGTGATGTAATCGCGGCGGCGCAATTCGTGCGGATTGATCGTTTCCAGGTGACCGGCGTAGCCGCGCGCCAGCATCGCGTTGTAGACGCGGTCGCTGCGCTCGTAACTCCGCAGGAAGAGCTGGCCCGCCATATGACCGGCTACGTTTGCCCGCCAAACAACGCTCCTCCCCGACCTTCGGCCTGCCGCGGCAGAACGGGCTTCGCGCGCCCTCATCAAACGGAAGACCTCATCCCCCAGCACGAAGAGATAGCGATACAGGAACGCGATGATCGTGGTCAGAATGGACGGCACGCGCAGATGTCCCAGCGCATGGATGATATCCGGGAAGCGCGCCGTCGCGACGAGCAGGATCGCCATCTGCACCGAAAGCCAGGAACGGATGAGAATGCTGACAAAACGCAGAAACCCGGTATCGCTGATCGTCAGGTCCCAAAGTAGAAAGTGGAAAGAGGCAAGAGGGTTCCCCGGGATGGAGAACAGCACAGTGATCGCCACCAGCGCAAACGGCAGGGCAACGAACGAGCGCTTGAGTGTGAATGCAATGCCAAGGTTCGAAAATATATTCGCGAACAACAGGAGCATCCACGAAAGCCCGAAGGCGATCCACGCGCCATCCGGCAGGAGCGCGTTGGAAAGAATGAACGCCACCGTGACCGCGACCTTGATGCGCGGGTCCAGGCGGTGGACAAAACTATTGGTTTCGTGATAACGGTCGAAAGCGTCGAAATGCATGAGTAGCGATTAGCAATTAGCGATTAGCATCAGGATTTGGCTCTCAAGCCCTGGCCGAGCAGGACAATGACGGCTCCCACCACGATCAATCCGATCAGCCCGGCAAGAACCGTGGAAAGATTGGATTGCCCCAGGAACGGCAGTGTGTAATCAGGGATGAGCTGATAGGGCGCAGAGAAACCTTTCCCCAGAAAGCCCAGATCTTCCGCCACACGCTCGAGACCATCCGGGTCGGCGGAGGCGAGCGGCGAGAGCAGGACGACGGCAAGGGAAATCAACACGCCCGCCACCACCCAGCCGCGGCTCCCTTTGGCGGAGGCGGAGTTCTCACCAAGCAGGTCGGGGCGCGTTTGCAGGATCAACGTCAACGCCGCGACCGTGATGAGCGCCTCGCCCAGTCCGATCAGCGCGTGAACGCCGAGCATTGCAGGAATGACGATCTGCAGCTGCGAGGTTCCGCTCAGCCACAACTGCAAGGAAGTAAAAAGAGCCGCTGCCATCACGGAAAGCCAGGCGGCAATGCCTGCGACCGTTAACTTCAACGTGCGGTTCCCGGCGGCGGCGGCGCGATACAGACCGTACCCGATCGCGGCGGTCACGAGTCCCATGTTCAGGATATTTGCTCCCATCACCAGCAGTCCGCCATCCTGGAAAAGCAAAGCCTGTACCACGATGACCGCGGTCATCACCAGCATCCCGGCCCACGGACCCAGGGTGATCGCGGCGAGGGCCCCGCCCAGCAGGTGACCGGAGGTCCCGCCGGCGACCGGGAAGTTGATCATCTGCGCGGCGAAGATGAATGCCGCCATGACGCCCATCAAGGGGATCTGCCTCTCCCCCAGCGACTTGTTCGAGCGCGCGATCGCTGCGCTGAGGGTAATGGCACTGATCACCCAACAGATAATGGAAACCACCAGGCTTAGAAAGCCGTCTGGGATGTGAAGGGGAGCAGGGGAGTATTGCATGTTTATCTCCTTTTCTAACCTGTTTGATGTTTCTGAGACAAGCCTTGCGAGGCACAGCTGAAGGAGCTCAACCTTCGCAAGGCTTCATTAGCTTGTCTGGCACTGCGGGCAGACCCCAAAGAAGGTCACATGACTGCCAATGCTTCGATAGCCGCTGGTCGTCTCCAACAACCGGTAAAGACTTTCCAGCAGGGTATGTTCCACTTCGATCTCACTGCCGCATTGTTTGCAGATAATATGGTGGTGGTCGTTCCCTGCGATCTCGTAGGTCAGGTGGCCGCTGGAGTTATAGGACGGACGCACGAGGGCAATATCGGACAGGAGCTCGAGCGTGCGATACACCGTTGGCTCGGTCAGACCGGGATAATCCCGCTTTGCCTGCCTGTAGATTTCACTGGGGGAAAGATGCGTCCCGGCATGGCGCAGGACGTGCAAAATCGCCAGTCGCTGGGACGTCATTCGGAAGCCGCGGGCGCGGAGTTGGGGTACATATTCAGAGGTACAGGTCATAGTGATCCTTATTGCAAGTTCTTGCAATAACTATAGGTACAGTATGCTGCAGGGGGAAGATTCTTACCTGAAAGAGCTTAAGCTGAGGGACGAAAAGTTTGGCTTGTCGGACGCATTCCCGGCCGCGAAGTGCGAAGGATTCTCGGCTGAGGTTTTGGGCTTTCCTGCTACTAAGGCTCCCAGAAGAATTGCATCAAGGCATAGATAGTGGGCTTGTTGTTCACATATTCGACCCCGACCACCCATGTATGCCAGTCCAGGTTTCCATTGGCTTCCGTGCCCGGGAAATGCACAGAGTAAAAATCTCCCTCATAGGGCCATTCAAGTTCATAGGTCGCGCCGCCGTGCTTGAGCTCATTGCAGTGAAGAGTGTAAGGCTGGTTGAATGCCTTCACCAGTTCAGGCACAACTACATCATGGAAGGAACCACTTTTGGCAAGGCCGCTTCCGGGCATCACCCCCCAATCCACTTCGAAGGTGGTCTCGAAGAGGAACTTGCCATGTTCCGGGGTATACGTGATCACAGTGCCATCCCGCAGGAAAGCGACATCCATACCGCGCGTGGGACTGATGAGCGAACTCAGCAGCATTCCATCTGAATTGAGCACTGCTGTTTTGAATGAATTGATCAGCGCCGTAGCCTGAGGATCAGAGCAAATGCCGGATACGTTCGGAGCGGCCGTGAGTGTCACGCCCGGGAGAGGTGTCACAGCCTCGGGCGTGAGGGTGAGCGGGAACGGTACGGCTGTGTTGGCAGCGACCGCGGTCGGGGGGACAGGGGCAGGCGTCGGAGTAGCACGCGACGCACAGCCCGCCAGGAGGGCAAATCCAATAAAGAAAATCAAGAGACTCTTGGTGTTCATGCTGATCTCCTCATGCAACAATTATATCCCGCCTCAATTTACGATTTACGATTTGCGATCCGCGCTTTACGATTCCCCAAAAGCAACCACAACGATATGCTGGTTTAATAACTGTGGTGACCCCGAATCCTTCGCGGAAATAATCTGTCCCAGTGTATATCCACCCGCAATGGGAACCTCTTTGCCGAGGATATCCTGAACGGCGGCGATCTCAGCGCCGGGGTGCGACTTGAGCAGCATCTCCCAGGCAATATCCGCCAGGATGAAGACTAAAATCGGCTTGGCACCCTCCAGTTGCTGCAGAGCCTGCTGCGCGGCCTGCTGGGCAGCACCCTCACACGAACTGCGGCTTCCCACCAGCAGATAGGCGTCCACCCCATCCCGCACGGGAGCATTCATACGGAAGCTGCCGTCTGCTTCCACGCGGATCGGTGCGCGGATGATGAGCTGGTCTCCCTGCTCCACGCCCAGCGGATACAAACGCGCCAGATGGCTGAGGGGCGGGAACGCCCATTCCCGTGCCGGGTAGCCAAAGAGCTGGGCGTAGGTTTCGGAGGCCGGGCGGCCATCCAGGGTGCGCAGCCAGAAGCCGCGCGAGCGCGTCACACGGAACTGGCTGCCGACCGGATTCCAGCCATGCGCAGCGCCAATCCCGACGCGCACGTTGCCGCGCAGAAACGCCGCGGACAAGGCTCCCGTTCCGTTCTGTGGACCCGCGATCTGGTACGAATGACCGGTGTGTAAATCGCCGGACGAAAGGCCGCCTGCCAACCGAACCGACCCGATGGACAGGGAACTGCACAGTTGATCCGCGTCACCGTTGAAACCATCGGCAAAGAAGAAGAGGGCATGTGTATCCGCTTGATCTTTGATTTGTTTGGAAAGCTGCGCGCCGGTGTCACGTCCGCTTTGGGCATATCCGGGCATCCAGCGCGTTTCGGCTTGCAGGTCACCCGCCAGCAGCGCAACGAGCACCGAGTTGGGATGCAGACCATCCGCCGCCAGACAAACCGAACTGCTGAAACCGATCACAGGAGTATCGCCGAGCAGGCTGGAGATGCCGCTGACAACTTCGCGTGCCTGATATTGATGCGACGCAACGACAAAGCCGAGGCCCGGCGCGCTGGAACCAAGCTTGTTCAACGCCTGGTGCGTTGCCTGCAAACCTGCTTCGCGGCCATTCAATGCCTGGGCGCAACCAATGGAGGAGATCAGTGTCATTGCGATTATCCTTCCGCGACCGGAATGGTGAAGTGGAAGGTCGTGCCTTTTCTGAATTCACTGTCGAACCAGATCCGACCGCCCTGCATTTCGACCAGACTCTTGGTGATGTTCAAACCCAGGCCCGTCCCGGGCGCCTCACGTGCTTTCGAGTCATCGGAACGGAAGAACTTCTGGAAGATCTTTGCCTGGTCTTCGATGTTGATGCCGATCCCATTGTCCTTTACCCAGATATGGACAACCTGTTTGGCGCCTTCCGGATCCCATTGATTGTTCGCGGCTTCGGCGCCGATCAGGATCAGTCCACCGTCCGGGGTGTATTTGTGAGCATTGCTGACCAGATTGGTCAGCACCTGTCCAACACGGATGCGATCGGCCCAGACCTGCGGCAAGCCCGGGGAGAGCTGAACGTCCACAGTCTGGTGTCTATCTTCGATTTGCCGCGAGGTGGACCGTATCACTTCATCCACAATCTCTGCAACATCCACGGCTTTGTAGTCGAGGCGTAAGCGGTTCGCTTCGATCTTGGCGTTATCGTTCAGGTCCGAAACCAGGGCCGACATGCGCTCGACATTGGAGCGGATGGTGCTCAGGAAGTTGGCTTGCATGTCGTTCACATTCCCCACCGACCCCGCTGCGAGCAGTTCCGTGTACCCTTTGATGGAGGTCATCGGGTTCTTCAATTCGTGTGCGACGAAGGAAACGAAGTCGCTCTTCGCCAGGTTCGCGCGCTGGACTGCATCGTACAGCTGGGCGTTCGAGATGGCGATCGCGGCGTTGTCGCTCAGGCGGTTCAGGAATGCCAGGTTGCCCTGTGAGTCGCTGGTGCTTTCCAGCAGGATCAAGCCGGTCACCTGCGCTTCACGGCGGATGGGGATGATGATCTGCGTATGTGCGCTTGGCAGAATGCCTTTGGCGCCATTGCTCACCAAAGATACCTGGCTCGACTGCCCGCTCTCAATGACAGCACTAATTGCAGGCAATTCCAGTGGTATGCGCGAAATGGACTGCTCTGACAGGATGTCCTCATAACCCTGCTGAGCCATGATGCGGAGTTGATTCTCCTCCAGCATACCGATCAACCCTGCCTCGGCATTGGACTGGCGCATGGCCCACTCGAGCGTAATGCGCATGGCGCGATCGACTTCGAGACTGGCATTGAGCTCGCGCACGATCCGGCCCATGATCGAAAGCTCTTCGACGCGCGCCGCCAGCTCCTGGTCGGTCAGAGCCAGCAGGCGGGCATTTTCGATGGCAACCGCAGCCTGACCCGCAAAAGCCGTCAGAAGATTTTGATCGTCCTCCACAAAAGGCAAACCGTCCCGGCGGTTGATCACTTCGATGACGCCGAGGATGCGGTCTTTGATCTGCATCGGAACCGCAAGCAGCGAGCGGGAGGTAAAGCCTGTTTGTTTATCGGGGGCTTCGTAATGGGTTATCGACCGCTGACCATCGTTCTCGATCACGGGCGCGCGCAGTTGCACGGCTTTGCCCACGATGCCTGTCCCGGCCGGCAGGCGCTGGCCTAAAAGATTACTGGCAACAGGACCAGCCGTCACGCGGAAGATCAAATCGCCGGTCTGCTCATCCATCATGAACAGGGTCCCGGCTTCGCAATTCAAAATGTTGACCGCGTTCTCGAGGATATTCCGCAGCAGGGGTTCCTGTTCCAGCGTGGAGGTGAGCTGGCGGGTAATCTCATTCAGCGTCGCCAGCTGATGGGCGCGCTGCTGAGTCTCCTGCAGGAGACGGGCTTTTACGATCGCGCCGACCGTCTGATCGGCAATCGCCTGCAGCAAATCGAGCTGGGCGCGCGTATACGTGATGGTGGCGTCGCTGCTGCCGACACTCAACGCCCCCATCGTCTCGGAGCCGGAATTGAGCGGCACACCCATCCACGCATAGATGCCCTGTGTGGACGGAGTGATGTTCCTCGCCTGGCACTCACGCGCATAATCCTGGGTCAGGATCGGGCGGCCCTTGCGAATGATCTCCTGTCCAAGGCCCAGGCTGGGAGGCAGCGGCTGGTTTTCGCGCTGGGTGGCGCGTTCATTCTCCTCCACGCGAAAGGCGTAGTAGAAATAATCGGCGGCTTTGCTGTACAGTGTGATATGGAAAAGCGAGGAGGGAATGATCTGAGTTGCCTGCGCGAAGATCAATTCAAGGACATCGTCGAAGGTCAGCGTGACGTTCACACCCTGTGAAACCCGTGTCAATGCATTCATTTCCTGGACGCGGCGTTCGAGGTCTACAACCGTCTGCACACGGGCGATGGCAACGGAGGATTGATCGGAGATATGATCCAGAAAGTCCAGGTCCTTGGGTGTGTACACACCTCCGGAAAGCGGAGTGCCCAGGGCCAGCCAGCCAACGGGCCGTTCCTCGCCCGGCAACGCGACAAAGAGGCGCGCACCCAGCAGGGAAAGCCTGGCTTCGTCCCCGCGCATGGCCGGAGGCGGATTGATCGTATCTAGATAGAGGGGAATCTTCTCTTTCTGGAAATACTGGACAAGCGAGCTATTCGACGAGAAGCGGATATCGCTCGTCGGCCGGCCATCGCCATTTGCCAGGGCCGCATACTGGTCGTTCAATGAATCATACGTAAAAATATGCAGACGGTCAGGGACGAGACTGCTCGCAATCTGCTCACGCAATACCCGTCCGATCGTATTCAGGTCGAGTGCATTGGTCAGTTCATGGCTAAAGGTGCGCAGGCGTTCCTCATAAGCACGTTGACCGCGGAAGAAGGTGCTGTCGACGATCGTCTGCAGGCGAGTCCGCAATGGATCGAGGAAGATCGCAATAATAAAGACCAGTCCGCCAATGAGATAGGGATTATTCCATGGGAGTTTGACTGAAAAGATAATACTGATACCCGTGACCAGCAGCCCATACGCTGCGACCACAAAGATCGTCAGCAGGGAATAAACGATTCCCTGGCGCATCCAGGTATCGGTGCGCAGCAGGCGGAAGCGCAGGATCACATATCCATTGACCAGCGGGAAAACGATCAGCGGAAGGAAGAGATAAGGGCTAAAGGTGGCCGGATGATCGAATGCACTCATTGCATTCTTCACCGAGGAATATAGCAGCCAGACCGCAATGGGACCGAATGCAATCACGGCTCCGGACAAGATCGTTCTGGCTTGACTCTTGACGACCGGCGAATAGGACCAGAATGCCCGGTATGCCAACGCGCCGAAATAAAACAAAGCGGAGAGACCAATGAAAGCATAGATGAGCCGCCAGGCGCCGAAGTAAGCGGTTGGATTCTCGAAATCGTATAGTTTGAGGTAAGCATTAATAGCCAGGACAATACCGATGGCATATCCGGACCAGCGCAGATATGGGCGGCGGAATAAAATGCGTGCTTCCTGTGGAAAGCATAATCCCAGGTCGATCAAAGCGCCGCCGCAAAATGCAGCCGCCATCGTCCATAGATAAGTAAAGGCATGGGTAGTATACAGGTCGAAAAGAGCGCCGGTCCCGATCGCCACCGAGGTGGTCATGATGGAAAAGGCACGTCCGGCGGGTTCCGTACGACGCAGACCAAAGATCCACAGGCTGATCACCAGGAAGACCAGGCTCAGGAACATCGGCAGGATAAAGTATGCAATTCGATCCGCGAACGGGAAGGGTTGTAATGTGATCTCAGCCAGGACAACGTCGCCCTTTGTGGTGTGCACCACCACAGGAATCGTTTCGCCGACCTGCACGGAGCCGAGGGCGCGCTCCAGATCCGCTGCGCTGGCGACCCGCTGACTGTTCGCGTACAGCAGCTGATCGCCGATCTTGAATCCCTGCGCATACAGAGCCCAATCCGGGCGGTCTTCGCCGGTGCCGTTCAGCACCAGGGTCTGCTCGAGGAATCCCCCAAGGAACGGTTGTCTGAGCCAGGCCGCTCCAAGAACCAGGGAGGCAATAAAAATCACAACCGCAATACCCTGGTAGACCAGGACAACGGATTGCGTGAATTTGCCTAAAACCGTGTTGAAACGCAGAGATTCACTCATACGGACATATTCCAGAATTTTACTCTACACCCCCACGCCTATCTATGGTACTTTCATAACAAAGAAGTAAGGTGGTCTGGTAGTTCGGTGGTCGCGTAATTGTACGAAGCAACCACGCGACCAACAGACTAAATATCCAGGTTTCGGACCGCCCTGGCATGGGTCTGGATGAATTTGCGGCGTGGGTCCACGGCATCCCCCATCAGCATGTCGAACGTGCGGTCGGACTCGGCCGCGTCCTCCACCGTGACGAGCAGCAGGGTCCTGTTCTCGGGGTTCATCGTCGTCTCCCACAACTGGGCAGGATTCATTTCTCCGAGGCCCTTGTACCGCTGGAGGCTGGCTTTCTCGCCGACCTCTTTGACGATCTTCTCCTTCTCCTTTTCGCTGTAGGCGTACTTGACTTGATTCTTGTGGGCAATGCGATACAACGGCGGCTGGGCAATGTACAGGTGACCATCTTCGATCAACCGCGGCATGTAGCGGAAGAAGAACGTCAGCAGCAGCGTGCGGATATGGCTGCCGTCCACGTCCGCGTCGGTCATGATGATGACCCGTCCATAGCGCAGGCCTTCGACATCGAAGTTGTCGCCGATGCCGGTTCCCAGCGCGGAGATGAGCGCCTTGATCTCGTTGCTCGAGAGGATCTTATCGAGGCGGGCGCGCTCGGTATTCATGATCTTGCCGCGCAGCGGCAGGATCGCCTGGAAGTGGCGGTCGCGGCCCTGTTTGGCGGAGCCGCCGGCCGAATCGCCTTCCACGATGTAGAGTTCGGTCTTCGTCGCATCGCGCTCGGAGCAATCTGCCAGCTTCCCGGGCAGGGTCAGCGACTCGAGCGCCGACTTGCGGATCACGAGATCGCGCGCCTTGCGCGCCGCATCGCGTGCCCGCGCCGAGGTCAGACACTTGGCGATGATCGCCCGGGCGGCCTGGGGATTCTCCTCGAGGAATGTGCTGAACGCCTCGCCCACTACCTGGGTCACGTAGGTCTGCACCTCGGGGTTCATCAATTTCACCTTGGTCTGCGATTCAAACTGCGGGTCGGGATGTTTGACCGAGACAATCGCCGTCAGGCCCTCACGCGTATCATCGCCGGAAAAGTTCGGATCGGCATCCTTGAGCAAGCCATTCTTGCGCGCATAATCGTTGATGACGCGCGTCAGCGAGGAGCGCAGGCCGGTGAGATGCGTACCGCCGTCGACGGTGTTGATCGTATTCGCGAACGAATACACCGATTCGGTGTAAGCATCCGTGTACTGGATGGCAGCTTCGATGCCGATGTTATCGATATCCTTTTCCACGTGCACAACGGGATGCAAGGTCTCGCGGTTGCGGTTCAGGTAGCGGACGAAGGAGGTGATCCCGCCTTCGAAGTAGAAGGTCATCTCGCGGTCGCTGCGCTCATCCACGAATTGGAGGGTCACGCCCTTCGTCACAAACGAATACTCGCGGAAGCGCTGTACCAGCGTATCGAAGCGATAATCGATGTTATCTTCCTTGAAGATCTGCGGGTCGAACTTGAATGTGACCCGCGTGCCGGTATCATCCGCCCTGGTCTTGCCAATGACCTTGACCGGCGCCTTGGGGTAGCCGCGCTCATAGCGCTGGAAATGGATCTTCCCGTCGAGGTGGACTTCCACCTCGCACCATTCAGAAAGCGCATTGACCGCGCTGACACCCACGCCGTGCAAACCGCCGGAGACTTTATATCCGCCTCCGCCAAATTTGCCGCCTGCGTGCAGGGTGGTCATGACCACTTCCAGGGCGGATTTCTTCTGCGTGGGATGCATCCCAACCGGGATACCGCGTCCATTGTCCTGCACGGTCACGCTTGAATCAGGATGAATCGTAATATCAATTCGGGTACAGGCTCCCGCGAGAGCCTCGTCGATCGCGTTATCTACAACTTCATAGACCAGATGATGCAGCGCCTTGACGTCTGTACCGCCAACGTACATACCGGGACGTCTGCGGACAGCTTCCAGGCCCTCCAGAACCTGAATACTGCTGGCATCATAGTTTCCATTATTTCTTTTCGCCACAAAAGCCTCCAAGTATCAGCCAAAAATTACGCCTGTTGTGTGGGCATGCCCTGTTTTTGCTGCAAGCGCTCAAAAACAGTTTGCAGCCACACATTCATATCTCGATAATAAACAAAACTTGCCGCGAGCAGTGCAGTCGTGATGAAGGCATGCCCGCCAATCCCTACCAGCCTCATCCACGAATCGTCAGGGGGGACGTTCCAAAGATAATTCAAACCGGTGGTGAGCAGCAGCACAGATACCACGAACATCCCGCTGGTCGGGAGCGTGAAACGTGCCATGCGCAGGCTTGTGAAAATCGAATAAAGAGCATTCTGCCTGCGCACAAAGATGCCGTGCGGGGTAAAGAACAATGGCACGATCAGCCAGAAAGACAGGAGCAGAATCAAGAAGGCTGCCCCACTTGCCAGCACGGGATTGAGCATCAGCAGAAGCAGGAGAATCACCGTGAGGGGTACGGCAATTACGATCAAACCGACTACCCAGATGGCTGACAGGATCAGCGTCTGGATGATCGCCCGCATGGAGCCGATCTCCATTTCGCGCTGCGCGTCGCCTAAAACGATGCCCGACACCCAGCGGAAGTACAAGCCTCCGATCACCCAGCCCGACACGACCAGCAGGAATGCCAGCCCGACAACCACCGCACTGGACGTGATTTCGACAACCCGCTGCGAACCGAACGGGGTTTCGAAAGGTATCTTTTGCGCCAAAAGGCTCGAGACACCGATCGGGAAAAGCTGCAGCCTGCCAAGCAAACTAAGCAGATTAAAATGCTGTACGGCTTCGAAGAATACAGCCTGTGTCTCTGTGAATCGTTCCAGGTCTGCTGCCGAGGTGGCAGAGGCGCGCGCCTGGTCCCACATGATCCTGAGAATCGGACTGATCAGCCCACTCACACTCAGCTGAGGTCCCAGCCAGAGGAGAATGTCCAACGCTGCGGGCAGGAGAATGAGGCCGACATGGCTGGAGACAACCTCGAAACCGGCTCGTAATGAACCCATGACTCCAGGGGGCGGAGGGAATTCTTCAAGCTTCTGCGGGTACATAACCAATTGATTCTACCATATCGCCCCTGTCTTGGCATTCAACTATGAGGCAGGTACAATGCACCTATGAATGAGCAGCGGTACCTGCCCGATTCCGACCGGGTGGGTGTATTAACTTCCACGGTTTTGCTGGCTTTTGCCCTGACACGCCTGATCCAGGTGCCCGAATTCAATCTCGAGATCCAATTACCGGGGTTCTTTCTCCTGATTCCCCTGAACCTGGCGACAGCCATGAGCGTCCTGACCGCGGGCCTGACCGCCGCGGGCATGGATTGGCTCCTGCACAGCCACCCGGCGTTGAACGACCGGTCCACCTACCAGTGGTGGCTGCTCCCCACCCTGACCACATTCGTGATCGCTGTGCCGCTCTCGATCCTGCCCACCGGAGTCGCCTGGTGGATTGGCTTTGCCGTCGCGGGTACATTTCTGTTCTTTGTCTTCGTTGCCGAATATATTGTTGTGGACCCTGGCGCTCCGTACTATGCCATTTCCATGGCTGGCCTGACCGCCATCTCCTATACGCTTTTCTTTCTTCTGGCGGTCGCTTTGCATTATAGCAGTGTGCGCCTCTACATCATCCTGCCGGCATTATTCCTCGCCGCGTTCCTTGCCAGTCTGCGCATTCTGAACCTGCGCCTGAGCGACCGCTGGGAATATGCCTGGTCGGCCGGGATCGCGTTCATTTGCATTCAGATTGCGTCAGGGCTGCACTACTGGCCCCTCTCACCGATCCAGTTCGGGCTGATGCTGATCGGTGCATTGTATGGCTTGACCAACCTTGCCGTGAATCTGGCTGAAGACCAGCCCGCGCGCCGTGCCGTACTCGAGCCTGCTATCATCATTGGGCTGTGCTGGGGTTTGGCAGTCTTCATTCAATAATGAAGCAGCAGCTTATCCTCAGCAAACGCCACTGGCGTGAAATGCTCGATCATGTGGTCCGGGAAGTCCCTTTGGAAGCCTGCGGCTTATTGGCCGGCAAAAATGAGCGGGTGCAGAAAGTGATCGTCGTGCGGAATCAGGCGCAAAGTCCCGCGCGCTTCGTGATGGATCCGTACGAACAGCTGCGGGCCTTCGATTGGATCGAATCCAATGGGCTGGACCTGCTGGGGATCTTTCACTCGCATCCCGCGGGACCGGCAGCGGCCTCCGTGACCGACATCGCGGAGGCGGCTTATGAGGTCGTCCATATCATCTGGTCGCGAGGGCAAAACCGCTGGCAGGCACGCGGCTTCTGGATCGAGAACGGCCGCGCAAGTGAAGTATCATTACAAATCATGGAGTAGAGAAACCTTACTCTCACCGGCGTGTTTCAACTTTTACACTCACCTTGGAGGCTCGAAAGTTATGCAGACACTGATCGGCATTGGAGTTGTCATCGGGGGATATATTATCGGTTCTGTCCCCTTTGGCTTATTGATTGTAAAGAGCAAGACGGGGAAGGACATTCGAACCATCGAGAGTGGCCGCACAGGCGGCACAAATGCGGTACGCGCCGCGGGTTTTGGAGCTGGTGTGCTCACCGCCATCCTGGATGTCTTGAAAGGTGCAGCCTCCGTCTGGCTGGCACAAACGCTTCTGCCAGGGAACTACCTGTTTCATATCCTGGCTCCCCTGGCAGCCATTCTCGGACACAACTATTCGTTATTTTTGATCAGACGCGAGGCCGGCGGGAAATGGCGCTTTTCCGGGGGCGCGGGCGGCGCGCCGGCACTCGGCGGCGCGGCGGGCTTGTGGCTTCCCATATTCCCGATCGTGGTTATCGCGGGTGCCCTGATCTGGTTTACCCTTGGCATGGCTTCTGTGACGACCATGGCGATTGGACTGATCGTCATCATCGTCTTCGCAATACGTTCCTGGCTTGGATATCTGGAGCCTGTCACTATTCTGTACGGCGTGATCGCGGAACTGCTTTTGCTCTGGGCATTGCGCCCCAACATCAAAAAGCTGCTGTCAGGCCAGGAACGCGTGGTCAGACTCAGTTTGAATGGATGGCTGAGGGCAAAAAGGGAAGCGCGCACGGCGTCGCATAAATAGTCTGCGCTGCGCGCATCGCAGGATGTTTTTTTGTAACTTCAGTAAATCACGAATTTGTCGTAGTAACGACTTTAGTCGTTGAACTTGCGTTCAAAACAAGGTACATTTTGCTCAAAAGAGCGACTGAAGTCGCTACTACCAACTGAATCTGTGATTTACTGAATTTCAGTTTCGACCCATTTGTTGAAGCAGGGCGCGCAGGTTCCTTTGGTGCAGCGTCTGCGCCAGGCCGCCCAGGTAGACGCGGCTTTTCCCACAATCCTCGATACTAATGTCATCCAAAAGTTCGATGGAGTTTTTGCGCCGGGAGGCAGCTCGCACAGCTTTCTTGATCGCAGCCAGATAAGCCAAATTTTCCCTGACGGCTGCATCGATTTCCCCTCGCAGGATGATGTCGCCATGGCCCTGCACGATGTTCTCCAGCCCCATGCGTCCAATCCGTTTGATCGTGGCCATGACATCATCAACATTTCCATCCACGATATAAGGCAGCGGCATAAAAGCATCGCCTGCAAAGAGAATGCGATCTTCCTCGACCAGCACCGCGATCCCATCCTGGCTGTGCCCCAGCGCCGGTGAGATGATCAAGTTCTTTTTGCCAACCCGTAACGTTAATTCGCCGTCGTGAAAGGTGATATGCGGCAGAACGATCTTGACCTGACGCATGGCAGGGTTCTGTTTCTGTGCCGCCTCCAGGGACGGTATGCCGCGCTCAGCCAGCAGTTCGCGACAACGCGCGTGACCGATCACCGTCGCGCCCGGGAAAAAGCAATTGCCCCAGGCATGGTCGGCGTGGTAATGGGTGTTGACCACATAACGCACCGGCACATTCAATTCATGTTCGATGAATTCACGGATACTCAGCGTTTCATCTGGCAAAGCCAGGGTATCGATCACCACCGCCCATTGTGGACCTGCTACCACCCCTGCTGTTACTTGAGCGTAGATTTCACTCTGGAACCAAAAAACATTTTCAGATACGCGCTCACGATGCATTCGAAAAAACCTTTGTGAATTTTTTCTATTGATAGCACAAACAGGAACGAAAATCAAGTTGACTAGACAAATTAAGAGCTGCATTTCGCATTTTCGTAAGTGTATTTTTGCGCTTCCGCTTGCCTATGGACTACTGCCGTGATACACTTTATGAAACATGACCAAAAGCCTGCTACTTGTGAGCACCGATAAGACCTTTACCGAAGTGCTGCTCCATGGGTTAGAGCAGGAAGGTTATAGCGTTCACATCACCAAAGGGAAAGGCGAATCCGTTGTCTGTGCGGATGAGCAGAATGCTTCGCTTGCCTTCCTGGATATGGATCTGGGATACAGAGCCGTCCTGGAGATCGGTCAGGCGCTGCGTATGCTCAAACCAGAGATCAGGCTGGTTGTGTTTTCCAGGGACGAGATCCCGCCCGCTCTGGATGAGCTCCGCCCCTGGATGCTTTCACGCAAGCCGTACTTTTTGCCGGAAGTGTTGAACATGCTGGACGATAATTCCGCCAATTCACCAGTTCATCCCGAGGGACTCGAAACGAGCGAGCCCGCCCTCCCCTGGCTGGGCGATGCCAACAAGGCCGCCCAGCATCTCACGCGCCTGACGCTCGAGTCCTCTGCGCAGGCGGCTCTGATCACGCGCGGGGATGATCTCTGGGCATATGCGGGCCAGCTGTCACAAAGCGCGGCAAAGGAATTAGCCCTGGCTGTTACCCGTCACTGGGATGGACAAAAAGGGAGCGACCTGCTGCGCTTCGTCCGCCTGGAGGCGACCAAAGCAGAACACATGCTGTACGCCACGCGCCTGGCGGACGATGTGGTGCTGGCACTGGTCTTCGATGCGGAAACACCGTTCAGTACCATTCGCACGCAGGCGGGCCAGCTGGTCACTCGGCTCGCCACGCAAAGCACTGAAGTGGCGGAAACGCCCGTTGCACAGAAACCGTATGACGCCTCCAGCAATGAATTTGATGATGATGGGAATTCGGATCTGAGCATCCCCAACATTCAGGACATCCTGTCGGATGTTCCTTCACCCACGCCTGAGCCGGGTGCTGTTATCAAAGAAGAGTTTGTTGAATTACAACAGCCGGCACGTTCCAAGTACTTTAGCAATGAGAGCTCGCCTGCTATCCGCGCAAGTAATTTAATCATAGCCAGTCAGCAGAATGACCAGACGGTTGAACATGTGGTCGAGGACCTCGATGCGACCATGCCCTCGAAAGCACGCCAGCGCCCCGACACTCCTCTGCGCAAGCCGCAGCCTGGCGAACTGGATGAGACCCGCCCGCATTCGATCACGGAGGTGGCTGGACGCGTGGTACTCGAACCCATCTCCCCCGGACTCTATAACCTGACGTATGCCTGCCTGTTGGTGCCGCGTTTCAGCAATCACTATTTGACTGGCGATATCGCGGACCGGCTTTCCGAATGGCTGCCCCAGATCTGTGTCGCCTTTGGCTGGCGATTGGAATATCTGGCTGTGCGCCCCGAGTATATCCAGTGGGTTTTGAATGTACCACCGGCCACCTCACCGGGATATTTGATGCGCATCGTACGCCAGCAGACTTCTGAAAAAATATTTACTGAGTTTGCACGCATGAAGAAGGAAAATCCTTCGGGTGATTTCTGGGCGCCAGGCTACCTGATCATGGGCGGTTCCCAGCCTCATCCGCCGCAGCTGGTCAAGGATTACATCAAACAGACCCGCACGCGCCAGGGATATTCGCAGCCAAGAACGAATTTCGTGCGCTGAGCGCAGCCGGATCCACAGCGCGGAGTATAATACCTCCGCGTTTTTATTTAATAGGGGCGAAGCATGCTTCGCCCCTATAGGAACTTACCATGCCCTCGACACTTTACCTGATTGATGGACACGCACTCGCTTACCGCATGTATTTTGCGCTCACCGCCGGCGGCAGCAGTACACGCTGGCAGACCTCGAAAGGGGAACCGACCGCGGGGACCTACGGCTTTGCCCGCGAACTCCTGCGCATCATCGAGCAGGAAAAGCCCGATTACATTGCCGTCGCCTTTGACACAGGCAAGACATTCCGCGATCAAATCTTTCCCGCCTATAAAGCTACCCGCGCCAAAATGCCCGATGACCTGGCGCCTCAGATCAAACGCATCCGTGAGGTGGTGGACGCCTTCAATATTCCGCGGCTCGAAATGGAAGGCTTCGAAGCGGATGATGTCCTCGGTTCCATCGCGAGGAACGTCCTGGGAGAAGGAGTGGGAGTCAAGATCATCACCGGCGATCGCGACCTGTTGCAGCTCGTCAATGAGCGCACCACTGTCTATCTGGCAGGCGACGATCAGAACTACATCACCGCTGAAGATGTGATCAGAAAACTCGGCGTTCGTCCCGAGCAGGTTGTGGATTACAAAGCCCTGGTCGGCGACAAGTCCGACAACATCCCCGGCGTGATGGGCGTCGGTGAAAAGACCGCCATCGCGCTGATCCAGAAGTTCGGCACGCTCGATAATATTTATCAAAACCTCGACCAGGTGGAAAAGCGCTGGGTCACCAAGCTTGCACAGAATAAGGAGACCGCCTATCTCAGCCGCGACCTGGCGCAGATCAGGACGGACCTCAACATCAAGCTGGAGCTTGCACGCGCAAAAGCCGGGGATTTGAACATTCCCGCGCTCGAAGCTCTGTTCACGGAACTGGAATTCCGCACGCTCCTCAAAACCCTCGACCGGCTCTCGGGTAAAAATGTATCCGCCTCCGCCCCAGCCTCTCCAAAAGCGGTTGGACAGCTGTCCATGTTCGCGAACGAACCGCAGCCGATCATCTCCATGGCGGCGACCCTGGACATCGATGTCAGGGTCGTTGATACACAGAAGAAACTGGCTGAGCTTGTCAAAGAGCTTGGCAAAGCCAAAGTCATTTCTTTTGATACGGAGACCACCTCCACCGAGGAGATGAGGGCCGAGATCGTCGGCATCTCGCTGGCAGTCAAAGAGGGCGAAGGCTATTACATCCCGGTGGGTCATCACACAGGCACGAACCTCCCGCTCGAGCAGGTCCTTGCCGCGCTCAAGGGACCGCTGACCGACCCGCAGATCGGGAAGATCGCCCACAACGCGAAATATGATTACATCGTCCTGGCTCGGCAGGGAGTACGCGTCTCGCCGCTCACGTTCGATACCATGCTGGCAGAGTTCATCATTAACCCGGGCTCGCACAACCTGGGCTTGAAGAATCTCGCCTTTGCCAAGCTTGGCGAAGAAATGACTCACATCGAAGACCTGATCGGCAAAGGCAAGAAACAGATCAGCATGGCGGATGTGGCAATCGAGTCCGCCGCGCCCTATGCGGTGGCGGATGCAGAGTTCACATTGCGCCTGCTGCCCATTCAGATGGAAGGTCTGAAACGCGTCAATGGCGAAAAGCTGCTTTATGAAATCGACCTGCCTCTCACACCCGTCCTGGCGGATATGCAGATGGCCGGCATCTCACTCGATATCCCCTTCTTTGCAGAGACCGGCGAACGACTTCAGAAGCGCATGATCGAGATCGAGAAGCAGGTCTATGACTCGGTTGGCAAGCCGTTCAACCTCAATTCGACGCAGCAGCTTTCCGATGTCCTCTTCAACCGCCTCAGGCTCGAACCGCCCGACCGGAGGAACAAAACCGCCAGCGGGCACTTCTCCACCTCGGCCGGTGTGCTGGATCTGTTACGCGGCAAGCATCCCGTGGTGGATCTGGTCCTGGAACACCGCGAACTCTCCAAGCTGAAATCAACGTATGTGGATGCACTGCAAGCCGCGCTCAACTCCGAAACGGGTTGTGTCCATACCTCCTACAGCCAGATCGGCGCGGTGACGGGACGCTTATCCTCCTCCGATCCCAACCTGCAAAACATCCCGATCCGCACAGAAGAAGGCCGGCGCATCCGCCATGGATTCATCGCGACCAAAGGCAATGTGCTGCTTTCTGTGGATTATTCGCAGATCGAACTGCGCATTGTGGCACACATGGCTGAGGATGAAGGGATGCTGGCGGCCTTCCGCGCCGGGGAGGATATCCACGCCACGACCGCGGCCGCCATCTTCGGCGTGAGCACGGACGCAGTCACAAAGCAAATGCGCCAGCGCGCCAAGGGGATCAACTTCGGTCTCATCTATGGCATGTCGGTGTTCGGACTGACCCGTTACACGGACCTGACCCTCGCCGAAGCGGAGACATTCGTCAAAGCCTATTTCGAGAAATTTCCCGGCGTAAAACGATACCTCGACGGGATCCGCAAACTGGCGGCGCAGCAGGGTTATGTCGAGACGCTGCTGGGGCGCCGGCGCTACTTCCCGGCATTGCAGGGGAAAGCCAACGTGCAGGTCAAGAACCGTGAAGAACGCGAAGCGATCAACGCGCCCGTGCAGGGCACCGCGGCTGATATTATGAAGCTCGCCATGCTGAACGTTCCTCCGGCGCTGAAAAAGGCCGGCTTGCAAGCCAGGATGCTTTTGCAGGTGCACGATGAACTTGTACTCGAGTGTCCAAAGGAAGAGGTGCAAGAGACCGCACGCCTTGTCCAGGAAGCCATGGCAAATGCCTATCCTTTGAGCATCCCCCTTTCCACGGAAGCGCGCTGCGGCGTGAACTGGGGCGAAATGAAACCGGTTTAAAATCAACCCATTGTAGGGGCAGGGTTATCTCGCCCCTACGTTATAATTGCGGTAAACACCATGCCCGGCAGAGAAGATATTTTCCAGAAATCAATGAACGAAGGTCACTCCGCCGCCTGGGACCAGGAATGGAACAAGGCGGCTGTGGCATATCGCAGGGCTTTGCAGGAAATGCCCGACCACCCCAAGGCGCTCAACAGCCTGGGGCTGGCATTGTACCAGCAGGGCAACTTCGAGGAGGCTCTGCAAATTTACAAGCGCGCCGCGCAGGTGTCGCCGGACGATCCATCGCCCATGGAAAAACTCGCCCAACTGCTCGAACGCATTGGGCATCTCAAAGAGGCTGTGGACGTCGCTGCCAAAGCCGCGGAACTTTTCCTCAACCAGCGGGATGTCGATAAGGCGATCGAGAACTGGGTCCGCGTGACCATGCTCGATCCCGATAACGTGACGGCGCACTCGCGCCTGGCTCTCGCTCACGAACGCCTGGGACACAAAGCGCAGGCAGTGACAGAATTCATTGCGGTCGCCGCGCTGGTCCAGCGCACAGGGAACATCCAAAAAACTGCTGAACTTGTCCACCGGGCTGTGCAGCTGATGCCTGACAGCGACGAGGCGAAACAGGCACAGACGCTTCTGCGCACGGGCCAGCTGCTTCCAAAACCCTTGCGGCCCAAAGGCGGGACAGGTCCCATTGCCATGGCGCAGGTGAAACAATTGGACCGGCCGAAGGAGGACACCTATACAGGCTTCGACCCGATCGCGGAAGCGCGCCAAAAAGCCCTGACCCGGCTGGCAGAGATCCTCTTCGAATACTCCAGCGAAGACGGTCATGCCCTGCAGGCGCGGCACGGCCTGCAGGCGCTGATGCGCGGCACCGGTCAACTCTCCATGCAGCAGTCTGAGCAGACCAAAGTGATTTTGCACCTCGGTCAGGCGATTGACGCGCAGACGAAGAACAATGACGATCAGGCAGCCGAGGAACTCGAGCATGCTCTGGAAGCCGGATTCAACCATCCCGCCCTGTACTTCGATCTGGGCCTGCTGCGCTCGCAGGGGGACCGGACGGAGTCGGCGATCCGTCATTTACAGCACGCCATCAAACACAAGGACTTTGGTTTAGCGGCGCGCCTGTTGATGGGCCAGCTCAACCAGAAAATAGGCCGGCTTGGACCTGCCTCACTTGATTATCTCGAGGCTTTGAAGCTGGCTGACTCCATGATTGTGCCGGCTGAACAATCCGATGAGATCCGTCAAATGTACGAGCCGCTGATCGAAGCGCAGGCGCTGGAGACAGATGAAGCCAATCTGAAACGGCTCTGTGACAACATCAACGACATGCTCATGCGCAAAAACTGGCGGACCCATTTATACAAGGCGCGTGAGCAGATGCCCAGGGCGCAGGACGGCGATATGCCCATGCCGATCGCCGAAGTGATCCTGCAAGCCCAGTCGAGCCAGGTTCTGGAAGCCATTAATTTTGTCCACCAGCTGGCGCGCGCCGGCCAGTTACGTTCCGCCATGGAAGAAGCCTTCCTTGCGCTGACCTATGCCCCCACGTATCTGCCCCTGCACACGCTGATGGGTGATCTGCTCGTTCGGGAAAATCACACCGAAGAAGCCATTGCAAAACTTAGCACGACCGCGCAAGCCTATAGCGTTCGGGGGGAAGCCGCGCAGGCGGCGAAGCTGCTGCGGCGCGTGATCCAGCTTGCGCCCATGGACATGGGTGCACGCATAAAACTGATCGACCAGCTTGTCTCGCGCGGCCTGGTGGATGACGCCATTCGTGAATACCTTGAACTCGCAGACGCCTACTATCGCCTCGCTGAACTCGAGATGGCGCGCAAGACGTACACGACCGCCCTGCGCGTGGTCCAGCAAGCCAATGCTGACCGCAATTGGAACATCCATATCCTGCAGCGCATGGCAGATATCGACATGCAGCGCCTGGATTGGAAACAGGCGATCCGCGTCTATGAGCAGATCCGCACGCTGCGCCCGGATGATGGCGGGGTACGGAAGAACCTGATCGAACTCAGTCTGAAAATGGGTCAGCCGGCGCAGGCAAACGCAGAGATCGAGAATTACCTGACGTACTTACAAACCCACAGTCGCATTGAGGAGGGGATCAGTTTCGTGGAAGAATTGCTTGGTGAACGTCCGACAGACGTTGTGTTACGCCGCGCCCTGGCGCAACTCTACCACCAGGCCGGGCGGGTGGACGATGCGGTCGCACAGCTCGATTCACTTGCCGAATCGCTGTTAAATGCCGGTCAAAAAGAAGAAGCGATGGTGGTCATCAACCAGATCCTTTTGATGGGACCCCGCAATTCAGATCAATACCGCCAACTGCTGATGCAGCTGCAGTCCGGATAATCAAAACCTCGTCGTACGACGAGCCGTCTCAGAACCCCATTCTGGAGAACATACTATGCCTCGAACGCGCCGGGAGAAGGCCGGCACCACTGGGAACCGCGCCGTGATGAAGTGGTTATTTACTTTTGCCTTCATCGTGGCGTTCCTTGTTGTCTTTGGCGGTTTTGTCCGCCTCACCCGCTCGGGCCTGTCGATCACGGAATGGAATCCGATCAGCGGGACAATTCCACCGCTCGGAGAGCAAGCCTGGCTCGCGGAGTTCGCCAAATACCAGCAGACACCTGAATTCCAGCAGATCAATTTCGATATGACCCTGGAAGAATATCAGTATATCTTCTATATCGAATGGATCCATCGCTTCCTCGCCCGCTTTGCCGGGTTATTTTATGCCATCCCTGTTTTTTATTTTCTCTTCAGGAAAACCATTCCCTTCCGGGAGTTTGGCATCTACTTTGCCATGGGATCGCTTTTCATCGCCCAGGCATTTGCCGGCTGGATCATGGTCGCCAGCGGACTGGTGGACCGCCCCTCGGTCAGTCACTTCAACCTGACGATCCATTTGCTGCTCGCGCTCTCATTGTTTGGACTCAGCCTTTGGACCGCGTTCGGACACAAATACGGCTTCCCGGAGAAAAGCAAAAAGGCGAAATGGTCCCTGGCGTCCAAACTCGCCCTGGTTTCATTCATCCTGCTCATCCTCCAGATCGCGTATGGCGGCATGACCGCCGGACTCAAGGCCGGTCACGTTTCGGACACCTGGCCCCTGATGTTCGGCAGATGGGTCCCGCCGAATCTTTTCAACCGGTGGATCAACCTGTTCGAAGTGCCGCAGACGATTGTGTTCGTTCATCGCTGGTTCGCCTGGCTGGGATTGCTCACTGTCCCGGCTGCGTTTTATATCGTCAGGAAGCAGAAGTATCCGCCTCAGATCCAAACGGGCTTGCTGTGGCTGATCGGCGCCGTTGCTTTACAAATTACACTCGGCGTGCTGACCATTTTGTCTTACGTGAACATTTGGGTTGCACTCGTTCATCAGGCGAATGCTTTGGTGTTGTTCGCACTGGGAGTCTATTTCATTCACAGGCTGAGGGCACTGGACGCAAAGTCCGGCTAGGGATGCGGTTCATCACTCGAAACCAAAATCCTTCAGTATTCCAACCACCTGCTCTTTCAAAACAGGTAGATCCTCTTGAGCAGTATCCCAAACCTTTTCAATATCAACGCCGAAGTAGTCGTGAATAAGCTTATCACGCATTCCCGCGATATCCTGCCACGGGATTTCGGGGTATGTTTTGCGGATGTCTTTTGAAATATGCCGCGCGGCTTCGCCGATGATTTCAATTTGTCGAATTGTTCCATCCTGGAGCAGGCGCGTGGCTTTGAAATTTTCTTCGTTCACGTCCTGCAAATACTCTTCGATGGTGAGGATCGCATCGAGAACATGCTGCAAGTAGACAGTGTCATCTTTTTTCATAGACCACCCTCATCTCTTTCAAAATTCGCTCGCGCAGATAAGGACTTAGCGCTGCCTCAGTGAGCAGGTCCACTTTCCGGCCCAGGGCTTCGCTGAGTTCCCGTTCGAGCCTGACCACGGCCAATAGACTTTTGCGCTTTGAAAAACGGACGATCAAATCAATGTCACTTTTCTTCCTGGCATCCCCGCGTGCCATCGAGCCAAAGACACCGATCATCGAAACGTCATTTTGGCGGCAGATATCAATTAATTGAGGCAAACTGAACGGATAGGTTGCCATAATACCTGTATTTTACCCTCTCGTTGTGCCCGCGCAGTGGTCAATCCAAATAGAATGAGTCCCTGCTTGCCGACGGTCTTCGCGCAGCACCCCCGCAGCGCAGCGCAGGGGGCTGACCGAGGCAGAGCGGACCTTCGGTCTCGCATCTCGGCGGGGTCTCATGTTCCTGATTTCGCACCTCGGACTTTCACATGTCAAAACCCAGGAATAGATTAAAATAAGCTGGAATTCGCCTGCAAAAGGAGAGAGAGCTATGGACCAAAATCATGCCGCAAGTCGACACGAACCGGAAACCATTGAGAAGATCCAATGTGCACTCCTGGTTGGGAAGATTATGGTGGAAGATAATGGTCAGTTCTCCAAGGCCGAGATCGATCTGGCAAACCATCTCCTTGCCGCAAACTGGAATCCCAATATCGTTGATTTTCTGGAAGTTGTTGCGGGCGTTGCGCATCCCGGCATGGACGTGCTCAGTGAAGCACGCGGTGCCTTGATATATTCACTGAATAAATAGACCTCATAGGGGGTAACCATGGAAACAACCATCCCACGGACGTCAGGTTCTGGTTTCGGCAAGCTGCTGATCATCATTTTGCTGCTCGCGATCATAGGCGCTTCTGTTGTCATGATGACTCAGGCACACGCCCGGCGTCACGACAGGCACGTTGCCAATATCCCCGACAAATGTAACTCCAATAGCTTCCAGGTTCACATGTTCCGTCAGACAGATAACCGTGATGCCTATCTATGCTTTGTCGAGGGATATTTTGTTGTTTCGATCTGGAACTTCACAAAGGAGTCTATCGAAAAGTGGGGCGACGATGAAGTAACGTCCTTCTCCCGTCCCTCCGCTCACACAATAGATGAACTGATCCGGTATATGGAGAGCACTGGTTATACCGTAGTGCCCTGAAACCCTCTTCGCCGGGGCTTACCCACAGGGTGCTGCGCGAAGCCCCTTGCTCAGTTCGCAAAAGCCCTCCGGGCTCCAGCCCCCTCTCCCCACGGGAGCCCCACAGGGGTGCTTCGCGAAGGGCAGGGTGAGGGCGAACTCACAACTCTCCCTCGCGTAGCACCCTGCCGAAGGTCCCCGTTAGGGGATAAGGGTTGAACGCCTTATCCAACCAACACCGCCGCAGGCGGGCGGTGGGGGTCACTTCCCGCAGCGCGTTGACAGTTGCCAATCCTGGCGTTTTCATCTTACAGTTCCACATACTCAAAATGATATTTCCTCAATTCCTCGGGTGGATTTGGCATGGGCAGGCTCCAGTAGACCGGACGGATAAATCCCGCCTGGCGGCGCTTCAACGCATGTTCCCACTCTTGCTTACAAAATTTCGATGATTTTGAGTTTTCCGACCAGAAAAGCTGGAAGATGTCTGCCCTATCGATCAGGTGCATGAGTGCGGGATTCCACTCTTCGCCGGAGCGCAGATCGTCAATGTCGATCAGGACATCGTGCCCGGTGGCTTCGTGAACCTTTTTGAATGCCAGGGCAATCTCGGTGTCCTTGTGACTGTAGGAGATGAAGATCTTATCCTGGTGATACATTTTGGAATGTTCTTCATGATCAATGGAGGTGCTTTTCTCTCCGCTTTCGAAAAGCATCGCGAATTTTAGTGTCCCCACAATTAGCGGTCCTACATAGAAAGTGATTTGCCCTTTGGCTGCGTCTCCCTGCAGGGTCTGGTCAGCACGATAGCGGAACTCCGCCTTATGGAAATCTTCCAGCCATCTGATGGATGCCCGTCTGGGGTTGAAGGTCACCCCTTCGCAGGTAGGGACAATTGTGATCTCCGTTCCGCGTTTGAGCCCCGAGCTTGCGGGAGTCGAAACTTCCCTTGGCGTTTGAATTTCATCGGCAAGTCGCTTTGCATCCGCACGGACCTGATCCAAAGCAGCCGCGGTGTGGACATAGACGAGCAAGGTCTGCCAGGCTTCAACCTTGCCTCCCTTCGCATGCAGCGCAGTGAAATGGACCTCCTCTTCCATCCTGGCTGACGAATCTGTTTTGAATATTTCTCCCAATCTTTTGAGAATTTCCCTCACTCTGCTGGTGGGCCGGGTGGACAGTGCTACCTCCCGTGCTGCCTCCCCGCCAGAAAATCCCAAACCTGACAGCAGCCTGTCAAAGTTGGCAGCATAATTTTTGTTGGTAAAATCCACAAAATTGATCGTGTTCAGCGCGAAGGGCAGATTGGAGCGTTCGAGCATGACGGGGATGATCTTCTTGCGGAGAGAGAGCGCATGAGTGTATTCCTTCTCCACCCAGTTGGACGCCGTGGAATTCGGCGAAATCACAATAATTACATAGTTGCTCGCCTTGATCGCGGCCGGGATGGTGCGCGGCCAGTCATCGCCGCCGTGCAGGTCGGTGAGATCCCACCAAACGTCGAAGCCAGCGTTCTCCAAATCTCCGGCAAGCTTACGGACGAAGTCAATATCTTTGCGCGAATAACTGATGAAAATTTTTTGCATCGTTTTATCCTCCGCTACAGATTACTCTGTTCCCAGCCTCTCCAGCACGGATATCCTCCCCACTCGCGGACTGTGGTTTCGATATACCCCTCAAAAAGCATTCGGGGCTACTCGACCACCGCTCCCGCAGCGCATTGACCTTCGCCATCATAGTTCTTCCTTGAACGCCTTATCCAAAATGGACGGCATCAACGCCGACAACTCCTCCCTGCTCGCGGACTGCAACTCGCGCAGCTCGTTCACCTTCGCCTGTAAGCCATCCAGATACGCCACGATGCGCCGCTGTTCGTCGAGTGGGGAGTTATCCCAACTTTGCCAATATTGCATTCCAATCAGGTCCCTGGGGCATAACAAAAAGACATTGGTCATCACTCTTCTCTTCCCACACTTTGCCAATAGCGCGCTTTTCTTTGGAGTCGTCATCGCTCCAGCGATCAAAACCTTTGTATTCAACTACAAGGTAACGGCCGTCTGCTAATTCACACACGAAATCAGGGTAGAAGCGGTCTGTTGAGGTTTGAAGCCAGAAGGAATGTTGAGGGCGACCTTCAAGGTTTCGCACCCAACGTTTGACCTTGGGATGGTTATCAAGCAATTGAGCGCACTGAAATTCTTCGCCATCGGCTTTCATATCACCGATGACTTTGTAATAGTGCTTCTTGAAATGGTGACGTCCTCCAAAGAGAGAGTTGGGCGGGTAAGGATACTCTTCAGAGGCAAAGGTAAAGCATAAATCGGGTGTAACAACCAATTCGTATTCTGACGTAGAAAATAGGGTTTTCGCAAATACATCAGATTTTACGTTTTTGCGAATGCTGTCTACTTTCTTGCGGGCAGCTTCTTTGAGACGGTATTTCTCGCGCCACAGTTCACCCAATGCCCAGCGATGCTTTTCAAGCAGACGTTCAACCATACCCAGAAAGAAGGCATAAGACTCTTGTTGTGGAACGTCTTTGTGCAGGATGTTTCCGTCCAGCCATTTTGCGAGCGTCTCTTTTGTTACTTTCTGATCCGACGCGAGCAGATAGGTTTGCTGATGTAAATCGGTAATAAAGTTTGAAGAGATTTTGCCCTGCTTATCAATGTCCAATTCAACACTGATGCCTGTAGGAGCATCCTTCGGAAACTCTTCATCAGCAAGATATGGATCTTGTTTGGCTAGGTCAAGGGGTGTTTCATCAAAAAAACTATCGTCAAATTGTTCAAGGAAATCACCCATGTTCACAGCTAATTTCGGCACAGAAAATGGCGTTGATTGAACGGTTGTCACACTTGCTTTTTCTGTTTCAGATGCTTCGGTTGTTGTGTCAGTTTCGTTCTGACCAAACCAATAGCCCGAGTCTGCCATCGCTTGCTGGTGAGCGACTTGAATAAGGCTGCGCACTTCCTGCTTCTCGAAACCATTTTGAATGAGCGCATCAGCAAGATTGTTGGCAGTTTGTGCAAAATGCAGGGATGTGGCAAAAGCATAAGCCCGGTTGAGTTCGGTATGTTTCTTACCTTGTGCATTTGGCTGACGTAATACCCGACCCAGGATTTGTTCAACCGCAGTTGCGCCAACTTGTTCAGCGACAGTACAGAGAATATAGGCAAAGGAACAGTCCCAGCCTTCGCGCAGGGCCTGCACGGTGATGATGTAACGGATGGAACATTCAGGTGCGAATAAATCTATGTTCGTGATTTCATTATTGTCACCTGTAGCAATGGCAATTTGATCTTCGGGAATGTGATTATCTTTCAGCAAACATTCCCTGACTGTTTCTACGTTGACAGACGTTTTATTTTTGTAAGTAGGTTGTGCTTGCAGAAGGACAATCGGACGAATGTATTCGCCTGTTTCAGAGCGTTCGGCACGGGCAATGGCTTCTAACTCGTTGCGTTTAGCAATCGCCTGCGAGATGGCAACGCGCCAGTCCTGTTGTGTTTCAAGATAAATAGGAAGTTTAATCATCCCTTCGGCTTTGAGTTCTGCCGCAGAGACGGTATGTAACACATTGCTTGGATAATCTTCTGTATCGGGCGTAGCGGTGAATTCTAAAATGCAGGATGGGGCAAAGCGTTTGAGTGTGGCAAACGAAAGGTCGGTGCGTGCATTATGGGCTTCATCCACAATTACGAGCGGGCGATGCAAAGCAAGCACATTGGCAAGAGAATAAATGGGCGAGCCATCTTCAAGCTTTTCCAAATGAGCTAAAAGTTCAGGTTTAAGTGACGCAGGAAAATGTCCCATGAGAGAGCCGTTTTGTTCGTATACTTTGCGCCCCTCGGTCTCTTCGACGCGGAATGCCTGCATGGTCGAGACAATGATCGTCACGCCATTCAGTTGCGAAGGCTGAATGGACTTTGCTTCTTCAATATCCAGCACGGTAACATTCGCACTCGCTTCTTCAACGGCTTTTCGATAAGGGTGTTTGCGGTTGCGCAGAGCTTTCAGGGTCTGCTCACGAATAGTATTGGAGGGTGTGAGCCATAAAACCAGCGGTTCATCGGTATGCAAGTACTCGGTTTTGGCGATGGCAACCGAGTACGCTGCGACCAGCGTTTTGCCGCCGCCGGTTGGCAGGCGCAGACAAACATAAGGCAGGTCGGGGAGTTCGGGAGCGGGATTGTAGGGAACGCCGAGACCGTAGCGGTGCAGGGTGGTTTCATAAAATGCAGTGTTGGCATTGCTTTTTTCAACACAGGCACGGAAGTAATCACGCAGAGCGTCAAGGGTTCGTTTTTGATATTCTTTGAGTTGCATGGTTTACCTTATTCGGCGGGCTACCCTAAAGGGCACACGTAAAGCCCTGCCTCAGTTCATGGAAGTCGGCTGAAGCCGACTGGCTCATCAGCCCGAAGGGCTTCCATGCTCTGAGGGAGGATTTTAATCCACACTAGCTCGCCTTCACCTCATACGGTATCTGCCTGAATGTGATACCCAATTCTCGCAATTTCGCTTCGCTCAAGAGACACCCATTTCCGTAGATGATCTTCGGACCTTCATGCGTTGGCAGGGATTTGAGCATGGCACGTGTCAGCACATTCCCGCCATTGGCTTTCCTGTCTTTCAAAATACCGTTATACAGCAAGTAAACGGCTGTACCATTGTGAATACCCAATAATGGAAACCGATTCTTCGCGGCGCGTACCCCTCTCCCGCTTTTGGGAGAGGGGCTAGGGGTGAGGGGCAGGGGCTGACCTGTCTCTATGAAATAAACGTGCTGCGCCAGATCGTTGTATTTCACTTCTTCCCGAATTTGACGATTGGGGTCAAACAGGGTTTCTCCTAATTCGCAGAAGCGGAAGCCGCCGCCTAAACCTTTCTCATGTTTTTTACTTCCTTTTTGATCTTTCCAGTCGTAACCCTGTATAACTTTTTTTAATCTAGTTGTGGTTATGCTTTCAGAAATGTTTTTATCCATCTCGACTAAAATGAATCGACGATTACCACCCAAACCTAAAATCGCGTGACCAGTGGTTCCACTGCCTGCAAAAGAGTCGAGAACTAAATCATTTGGACTTGTGGCAATTTGTAATATGCGTTGAATGAGGCGAGATGGTTTTGGGGTAGTAAACGGAACATCAGCGATTATTCGTAGAATTTCAGTTCGCGCTTCGGATGTATGTCCGTAATCGGAATAGGGCAAAACTGAACGTGGCACAACATCCCCAACTTCGGAGAGAAATATTTTCAATCTGGGCATTCGGCCTTTGCCGTTTGCTCCCCAATAAATTCTGTTTTCCTCAACATGCCTTTTGTGTGCTTCTTGGTCAAATTTCCAAACAGCGGTTTTCTGTGGATAAATAACTTCACCAGTGTTTGGATTCTTGATGCCATAATACAGATTTGGGCGCTCTTCTATGCTTTTCGGTCCTGTATAAGTAGCAGAGTTCCAAACTCCCCGATAATCATTATCTGGGTTTGTATAGTTTTTTGTTTGCTCCTCGTTACGGGGCAAGCGATTAGGTTTCCATTGATCCTTGCTTTTAGCATATACAAGAATATATTCGTGGTCGCTGCTGAAATATTTAGCGTCATTTGCTGGCGACACGCGCTTTTGCCATGTCAAACAAGATACAAAATTACTCTCTCCAAATATTTCATTTAGGATACTTCGGGCATTGTGAACTTCATTATCATCGATACTTATCCAAATACTACCGTCTTCGCGCAACATTTGGTGTAACGAAGCTAATCGTGGGTACATCATACAAAGCCATTTGTCATGGCGCGAAAGATCATCTGCTTCCCCGCCAACGGTTTTATTCAACCATCCCTTAATTTCTGGACTATTAACGTTGTCGTTATATATCCAGCCCTCATTACCTGTGTTGTAGGGTGGATCAATATAAATGCACTTCACCTGTCCCGCATAATAAGGGAGCAAGGCTTTTAGGGCTTCAAGATTATCCCCCTGAACCAGCAGATTTCCACTATCGGGGTTGCCGACGGATAAGTCTGCCCGACATTTGAGCAGGCGGAAAGGCACTTCTTTATGATGATTAACAACGGCGTCTTTGCCGATCCAGTTTAGAGTGGGCATGAGGTTAGGAGTCTCCCGTAAGTTGAGCCAAGCATACTCCAAAATTTCGAAGTCAGGCAAGATTCTCTTAAGAATGACAGTCCTCTGCAAAGTGGCTTGCATGTCGTTGCGAGCCGCTCGCGCTGAGCGGAGCGACCGAAGGGAGTGCAGTCGAAGCGGGGCGAAGCAATCCCCGGTTATCAGGAGACTGCTTCGGCGCCGCCTCGCAGCGACATCGAATTAAACGCATCCGTCGGGCGCAGGTGCGCCCGACGGATATTCTATTGGCGGTTATCTCAACCGGCTTTTACCGTGCGCGCCGGGCGCTTGTACTCCGCCTTCTTCTTCAACCCCAGCGCCTGGAGCTGGTCGGAACTCTTGCCGTACTGGGCAATGACCTGGTCCTTGGCGCCGAGCATGACCTCATGGAAGCGCCATTCGGCAGCCGCTGCCGCGTCGCGGGCGGTATCCAGAGCCACCTGGGCGCGGATCTCGGCTTGCTGGGCGGCCTGCATGGCAGTGAGAGCCGCCGTGACGTTCGCCGCGGAATAAGCGGCGTTGGCGGGCTTGTAATCGGTCATGGCTGCCAGTGCCACCTGGGCATCCAGGTCTGCCTGCAAAACACCGGTGTTGATTCGACGAGTCTGATTGGATGACATATTGTTCTCCTTTGATGATGGATATGATTCTTTCCGACCGCCGCAATCCAGGTTGGCGAGCCTGCGAGGTGGACCTGCATGAGGGCACAGTCTCTGTGCATGAATGCACAGCCTTTGTGCACGGCTGCATAGTCTCTGTGCAGATATGCAAATGTTCTGTGCATGAATGCACAGCCTTTGTGCATGGCTGCATAGCCTTTGTGCACGGCTCCACAGTCTCTGTGCATGCATGCAAACGTTCTGTGCACGGCTGCACAGCCTTTGCGCGGGCATGCAAACGTGGATTGCATGGCTGAAACGTCAATTTTTAGGCAAAAATGTGTTGAATTCCTGCATAACCCTCGCTTTCTCTCCAAAATGACTCCTCCATAGACATTCAGGGATAGGCGGGATTCTTCTTCAATTGTCTGGTTGGCTTGGAAAACTGCTGTCTGTATCCCGCCTGCACCTGCATCTGGCTAAATTTACATTTCAGTATAGATAAATTTTTGTTCAGCGTACGTTATAAATAAATTGCAGAATGACCCCCTCCCAGCCTCCCCCCACGGGGGGAGGTGCCACGAAGTGGCGGTGGGGGTCGGTGGGGGTCGGTGGGGGTCATCGAGCAGGGCAGGGCGCCTCCACCGCGACTCGATCGGAGGACCCGACCGAATTGAACGCCTCTACACCATAGGTATGACTGCCTCTCCCGACAAAGTCCTCGCTGTAGGAAGAAAAATTTGGTCCCAACGTAGCAACTCGATCCCCGTCGCGATAAACGTAATAGCCAAGCTCATTCTCCGCCGCGTCGAACCAGGTCAGGCTGACCGAGTAGCTGCTGCTCGTGCAGGAAACCGAGGCTTCCAGATTGGACGGCGGGGGAGGCGGCGTCGGGATCACCGGCACATCATTCACGGGACCTGCCACATCGACCGTCACATCTGAAACCCAGCAATGGGCTCCATTTGGCAGCGCGATCCACCACCATGTGCTCATCTCATTCCGGCCGTCGATCGGGACCGTCTGACCCTGCAGCAGGGAAGTCACGACGCCATAGGTTGTCCCGGGTCCTTTTCTGCAATTCGCGTTCTGTGTAAATTCGCCGCTCGGTTCGGAGATGACCGGCACCGGGGTCGCTGTCAAAGTGGCGGTGACCTGCAGGGTGGAGGTGGAAGATGGAGCCGCGGTAACGGTCGCCTGAAGAGTGGGAGTCCCAGGAATGAGGGTGGAGGTGGGAAGCGCGGAAGCCGTCCCCTGGATCAATTGGCTGGGACCTGTGAGATACAAAGCCAGGGCGGTCATCAAAATGATCCCACCGGCTGCGATCGCGCCGGCTCCGATCAGCAAGGGCGTGCGATATTGACTCATCAGCTCCTGCGCCCGCGACGGTTTTGGAACGCTCCCGACCGACTCGAGCTTCGCAAGAATACGCTCTGAAACGCCAGCCGGTGGGATCACCGGGACGAACATCGCCAGCAGGCTGGATTGCGCCACCAGCCAGTTACGCCGCCGCTGACAGGCTTCACACGTCTCGAGATGCTCCCGCACAAAGCGTTCCCGTCCCTGCAGGGATTCGCCATCGTGCAAATTGTGCAGCAACGCGGCAACTTCCGGGCAGTCCTCGGTCGGTTCCTCGACCAGCGACTGGACGCCGTACGCATCCTGGAACTGGGCACGCGAGCGGGCGAGCAGGGTCTTGACGTAAGGCTGGGTAGTGTCCAGCACCTCGGCGATCTCGGCATAGGACAACCCATGGACTTCGCGCAGGACCAGCACTTCCTTGTTCCTGGCTGAGAGTCGCTCCAGGGCGCGGCGGACGCGCCGGGTAGATTCGCTTGCCATCACGCGGGCTTCCGGGCTGGGACCGGGTTCCGGCACAGGGGATATATCGTCGAAAGAATCCATATCATGCTGGCTCCGGATCAGGTCGAGGAACAGGTTGCGGGTCATGCGAAAGATCCACGAGCGGAAATTCCAGGGCGGCTTAAAGCGGGGGAGATTGGTATGGGCTCGGATGAAAGCCTCCTGTGTCAGGTCTTCGGCAGTCGCCGGATCATTGGAGAGGGAAAGGGCGTAGTTGTAGACCGATTGGAAGTAGAGTTCGAATAAAGAGGTGAATGCCTGGCGGTCGCCGCGCGCCGCGCGCTGGATCAATTCAATTTCGATTTCGTCGGACATGGATATCTCAGCCTCTTATTCGCAGTATTCGATAAAAGCAGGTTTTGGCAAAGCCGCACTCATTCATGCGGCTTTGCCAGAATCCTTATGCTAGGGGCAGGTAACCGTCTTTGACCTCCGGGCGGAGGGACCGGTAGAGTTGAATGCTTCGACTTCGAATTTGAAAGGCACACCGGGCGGGAGGGTGAATGCGAGAGGTACCTGCGTTACATTTGGGCCCAGCTTCTTGGGAGCTCCATTATTGATGTACAAGTTGTAACCGTCTTCGTTGTCCGCCTGGTCTTCCCACTTCAGGATCAGGATGTAATTGAATTTAAGAGGCAGACCTGGCAGTGGGATACAGTTCTTGACCACCTCGAAGTTCTTGGGCGGAGCAGGCGGCTGGGGTGTGGGCGTGGGCGGAGGCGCATATTCGGGCAAGCCAACTGTATTCCCGGTCACGGTGGCGTACTGGCCCCACAGCCAGCAGGTGCCGGAGCCGTTCGGATTATTGATGATCCAGTAATTTCCAATCGTATATTTGCCGACCACCACAGCCTGCTGTCCGATCAGCAGGGCGCCCACCAGGTCGAAGACGACAGCTGGTCCGGTGCGGCAGTTGGTATTCTCGCTGACAGTGACCATTGGCACGCTGGATGTGGGTGTCAGGGTGATGGTGGCAGTGGGCTCCGGTGTGAACGTCGCTGTTGGGGAGGGGATAGTTGTCAGGGTCTCTGTGGCGCCCGTGACCGGCACCTCCACCAGCACCTCGGACGTGGCTGAAACCTCCGTTCCGGAAACGACCGTGGGCGGACCTCCGGCAGGCAAATTACATGCCAGGGTGGCGGCTAACAGAACAAACAAGACGGGGTAAAGCTTTTTGCTAATCATGAGATTCTCCTTTTTGGCAGGTTTAACATACTAACGGTGCTGCCCGTCAAAAAGTAATCATCCTGGCAGACCAATTTCAGTAGATCACAGATTCAGTTGGTAGTAGCGACTTCAGTCGCTCTTTTGAGCAAAATGTACCTTGCTCTGGATGTAAGTTCAACGACTAAAGTCGTTACTACGGCAAATTCGTGATTTACTGAATTTCGACAGATTTAGTCCATTATGTCACAAGGCAGGTCCAATAGCAAGAAACCCCGGTCCTATTTGCAGCCGGGGTTTTGTATGGGATGTATTGCGGGAATAAAGTCTAGTCACCTGACACTTTGGATTTTGGACGCTGATGAACGCAGATTCACGCAGGTTTTTGGGACTGCTTCTCGATCTTTAAGTCCT
>JAFGCG010000022.1 GCA_016932715.1 Anaerolineales bacterium | reverse complement strand
TCTCCCTGACAAGAGTCATTCCGCCTGTCTTTTCCAGACGTTTGACCCTTCTCACTCTCGTGCTTTCGCACGCTAAACAAGTACTTCACACCTCTAGAACAAAACAAAGAAATGAGAGTACGACTTCAAAAAATCCGTGTGCGATATACCAACTTCTGGGATATCCGATGGGACCTCAGCCGCTGTGGAATCCATGCAGCAAGCATCTTCCCAGACATCGATGGTCTGTGTAAACACCTGGAATGGTGTTATTCGCTCATCCTAGACGAACAATAACCGAGGCTCTCGCAAAAATCGCACGTGGGTTAGGATTATTAGGGCCCAGATATTTGGCAAGTGACAAACTGCAATTGCATATGCAAGAGATTTATTGAATAAACAATATTCTGCCAATACAGCGATATTCCACACTTCGCCCCAGCCCACAATCGTGATACAAGTGCATCAACACGGAGGCATACCATGTGGCTTTTCTATCTTGTGCTTGTCAGCGCGCTCATTGCCGGGGGCATCTACTTCTGGCAGAACATCCGCCCTGCGATCAACACCCGCCGCAACCTGGCTTTGCTGGGGAAGGAGGCGCCGACGATCATCCAGGCTGGCGTCACGTTCCGCGACCTGAACAAGAACGGCCGGCTCGATCCGTATGAAGACCCGCGCCGCCCGGTCGAGGAGCGCGTCGAAGACCTGCTCCAGCAGATGACGCTCGAGGAAAAAGCCGGGTTGATGTTCCAGACCATGGTCGGCATGAACCCGGACGGCACGATCCTGGAAAAGACTGGCATGTTCCCGCTGCCGCAGACCTCGGACATGATCGCGCGGCGGCTCATGAATCACTTCAACCTGCTCCAAGGCTCGGACCCGCGTCACATGGCGGAGTGGCACAACCACATCCAGAAATTGGCGGAGCAGACGCGGCTGGGGATTCCCGTCACGATCTCCACCGATCCGCGCCACGCCTTTTCCCAGAATCCGCTCGCCAGCCTGAACGCCGGGAGTTTCTCGCAGTTCCCCGAGCCGACCGGCCTCGCCGCCGCGCGCGATGTGGACCTGGTCCGGCGCTTTGCCGACATCGCCCGGCAGGAATATCTCGCGGTGGGGATCCGCCTCGCCCTCCACCCGATGGCGGATCTCGCCACCGAGCCGCGTTGGGCGCGCGTCAACGGGACCTTCGGCGAAGACGCTGACCTCAGCGCGCAGATGACCGCCGCGTACATCCGTGGCTTCCAGGGAAAGACGCTGGGCAAAGAAAGTGTCGCCTGCATGACCAAACACTTCCCCGGCGGAGGTCCCCAAATGGGCGGGGAGGACGCGCACTTCGCGTATGGGCGGGAGCAGGTCTATCCCGGGGGCAACTTTGAGTATCACCTCAAGCCTTTCGAAGCCGCGTTCGAAGCGGGTACGGCGCAGATCATGCCGTACTACGGCATGCCCGTGGGAACTCCGCTCGAAGAAGTGGGGTTCGGCTTCAACAAGGATGTCATTACCGGTTTGCTGCGCGGCAAGTATGGCTTCGACGGCGTCGTCTGCACCGATTGGGGTCTGCTCACCTCCATGCGAATCCTCGGACGGGATGTCTTTCCGGCGCGCGCCTGGGGCGTGGAGAATCTCTCTTTAGCGGAACGCGCCCAAAAGGCATTGGAGGCGGGCGTGGACCAGTTCGGAGGCGAAGCCTGCCCCGAGGTCATCCTCCAGTTGGTGCGCGCGGGAAAGGTCAGCGAGGAGCGCATCGATCAATCGGTGCGGCGGTTGCTGCGCGACAAATTCATCCTTGGGCTGTTCGACAATCCATATGTCGATGTCGAGGCGGCCGAGAAGGTCGTGGGCAAGCCTGAGTTTCGCCAGGTCGGTGAGCTGGCACAGCGCAAGTCGATTGTGCTGTTGAAGAATGAGAACCGAACTCTGCCGCTCAAACGCAGCTTGAAAGTCTATGTCGAAAACGTCAAGCCGGAAGCGGTCCGCCCGTATGCACAGGTGGTGGAGAAGATTGCAGAGGCTGATCTTGCGATCCTGCGTTTGAACACTCCCTACGAAAAACGCAAAGGATTGGCGGAGGGTTGGTTCCACGCCGGAGAGCTGGATTTCAAGGAACCTGAAAAGGGACGTATCCTGAATATTTTGAAGCGAGTTCCCACCATTGTGGATATCTACCTGGAACGCCCCACCGTCATCCCCGAGATCGCGGAGCAGAGCGCCGCGTTGCTGGCGAACTTCGGCGCAGGCGACGAGGCCCTCCTGGATGTCATCTTTGGAGCATTCGAACCGCAGGGAAAGCTGCCGTTCGAGCTGCCGTCGTCCATGGAGGCGGTGCGGGATCAAAAGGAAGACCTGCCGCACGATTCGGAGAATCCGTTGTTCCCGTTTGGGCATGGATTGAGTTACTATTCAGGTTAACCCGAATTGGTTTACAGTAGTAACGGCTTCAGCCGTTGATTTTCAAGAGAAAAGCGACTGAAGTCGCCACTACGCTGTTAGGCAAATATAGTTAACCTGAATAACTGCTGCTTGTAAGGGCGACCCGCCGGGTTGGTCAAAAGGAATTGATCAACCGTCAAGGGTCGCCCTTACTTTGCCTTTTTCAACATATACGATGTAATACTCCCCCTGGTCGGCGGCATTTCATAGAGGAAGATCAGAGCGTGTTCGTCGAGGGCGGACGGCTCCCATTCGGGGAAATCGGCAGAGATGGATACCACGCGTGCACCCTGCTTCAACTGCTGTTCGAGGTGCGGAGCCAGCTTCATGACTTCCTTTGAAGTGGCATAGATAAAAACAACATCTGCCTCGCGCAGGCCCGCTTTGTAAAAATTTGCCCAGCGAACCTGAATTTGATCTCCAAACCCGCTTGCCGCGACTCGCAGCCAGATCCACGCGCACTGGATGGGGCCCGCTTCGATGCCGACGGCTCTGGCGCCAAACTCGCGCCGCGCGATGAGCAGCACGCGCCCGTCGCCCGCGCCGAGGTCGTACAACACCTCGTTCGGCTGGAGGTTTGCCAGCTTCAGCGCTTTGCGGATCCGCTCGGGCCTGGTCGGGATCGGGGGAAGCCCGTAGATTGCCGGAACGATGATCCACAGCAGAACAACGACAAGGAACAAAATGCTTAATGCATCGACCACGAGAATGATCATGTTTCACTTCCTTTGGTCCGCCTGAACCAGGCAAGGAGGCGCGACACAATGGCTGCTTTTTGAGTCAATTCGCCAAGCGCCAGCAGGGCAAAACCATTGAACAGGATGGCGATCAGGGTGACAGGCAGGAACCCGAACCGTTGATAAATCAAGGTCGCGACCAATGCTCCGATCATACGCCCAAGCGAGTGGCCTGTCACGTTGAACGATAGAAGCGTCGCGCGCGCTTCCGGCATCACTTCGGTCATGAGTGGGATGTGACTGACCAGCACATATTCGAACGTGATGTAAAACAGGAACAAGCCGACCAGCGCCCCGATTTCCGTGCGGCCGACGACCGGCAACAACAAGGCGGCCAGGATGTTGCCTGTCAGGCCCAGCGCCAGGGCGCGCGGTTTGCCAAGCCGGTCGGTCGTCAGCGCCACGAGGCCCTCGCCGCCGAGTTCGGAGAATCCGATCACGGCGGAGGCGCCCGCCAGGGCCGCGATCTTCAACCCGAACGAATCTTCGAGCCAGACGCCGAAAATCAGGTTGACCAGTTCATTGGCAGCACTCGCCCACAGGGCAATCGAGATGCCCGCCAGGGCGGGAAGATTTGTCAGCACCGCGCGGACGTTTTTAACGGAGGAAACTGCCGGCTGGCTGCGAAGCGGATCGCTGCGCGGGATCATCCGCCAAATGACGGCGAACATGCCCAGTCCGAGTCCCGCGAAAAGAGGGAACGGCGCATTCCACCCGTAGGCGGAGATCAGATATCCAACCAGCGGGACTCCGGCGATGAACGCCAACGACCAGGCTGCCTCCGTGACCGCCAGGGCCGTGCCGCGCCGCTCATACGGGACGCGGTCGCCAAAGTAGGCTTGCATGGATGGGTCGAAAAGATATTTGCCGAGGATCCCCAGCAGCAAAGCGATGCTGAACGTCAGGAACGATGGGTAGATCGCCACCAGCAGCATACCTGCGATGAACAGGAAAACCCCCAGGAGCAGTCCAAACCTGCGCCCGCGCTGATCGGCGATCGAACCGAATACGGGAGCGAAGATACCGAAGAACGAACGCGCCGTCACCACCAGCGAGAGAGTCGTGACGTCCACACCCAGCCCGCGCGCAAAGACCGCCAGAAACGGATAGACCATGCGGTGCATCGTATTCAGAATGATACGAAGCGCCATGAAGATGAGGAGTTGAAAACGGAGGCGCATAAGTTCCATACGTCATTGCGAGCGACCGCTGGTCGAGTACCGAGACCGCGGGAGCGAAGCAATCTCTCCCCGGATACAGCCGACAAATATGAGATTGCTTCTCGAAGACTCGCAATGACAGATTATTTTATTTTCAAAAAGGCGCGGGTCAGAAAGTATGCCGCGACGACTGCCAGGAGATTCAAGGCGAGGAAGAAACCGATAATGACATAATTGCCCGAATTAAAGATCGGCGAGGGAGGCGGATGCATGATATTCTCAGCCGTCGCAAAGACGGCGCGCAGCGCTACAATGAAGGACAGGTTTGCAAGTGACGTGACCCAATCCGTGCCGATCAGCCACAAGCCGACCTGGAGCAGGACGCCTGTCACGGCGAAGATCGCGGCGAGACGAAAGCGCGGCTCGGAGAGGAAGAGCCCGTTCCAGTTGGATTGCATTGCCCAGAGCGATAACGGAAGATAGGTCACCCAGAAGACGATCCCTGTCCGCCCGAGTGCCGCGGACCATTGATGTAAACGGTCCCGAGACGTGATCAAAGCAGCCAAACCTGCCAGCCCTGCGGCGATGAACGCCAGTTCAGCCGTGAGCACCCAGGCGCCGTGCAGATATACGATCCGCACGCTGGCGCCGAGGGATCTTTCCTCGGGACCGAACAGCGCGAGAAGGGCAATGGCAATCAAGGCAGCGAAGAATAATGTGAGAGGCGATTTGAGTTTTGTCATTGGACGATTTTACCTGATCGCACACCCACCTCGGCGCAAGTTCACGGAACTTGTCATAACAAAAAGAACCGGTCACTGATTACCTTACAGAATGATTTTGGGACGCAGAAAAACACTGATTCAAGACAAAAAACTGCGTTTTCAGCGTGAATCAGCGTCCC
>JAFGCG010000189.1 GCA_016932715.1 Anaerolineales bacterium | reverse complement strand
CGGGGATTCTTCACTCCCTTCGGTCGTTCAGAATGACATGATCTGTTTGATGTTAGCTACTCTCTCTCGCCGCCAAAAATTCTATCTACAGGTGACTTGGGCTATAATTCACCAGCAAATTTCTTCAGGAGCAAATCATGTACAAACTCGTTTTAGTCCGTCATGGACAAAGCACATGGAATCTCGAAAATCGCTTCACCGGCTGGACAGACGTCGGTCTGACCGAGCTGGGCATACAGGAGGCGCACGAGGCAGGGCAGCTGCTCAAGGACGGCGGATATATTTTCGATGTGGCATACACCTCTGTGCTGCGCCGCGCCATTCAAACCCTCTGGATTGTTCTGGAGGAAATGAACCTGGAGTGGATTCCCGTCACGAATGCCTGGCAGCTCAACGAACGCCATTACGGGGCGCTGCAGGGATTGAACAAAGCGGAGACTGCCCAGAAGTTCGGTGAAGCACAGGTGAAGATCTGGCGGCGCAGCTACGATGTGCCGCCTCCGGCACTGGAGTTGGATGACGAGCGCCACCCCCGCTTCGACCCGCGCTATGCGTCACTGACTCCCGAAGAGCTGCCCGCCACCGAGTCGCTTAAGATTACCCTCGAGCGTGTCCTGCCTTACTGGCACTCGACGCTGGCACCCATGATCAAGTCGGGCAAACGCGTGGTCATCGGTGCGCATGGGAACAGCATCCGCGCCATGGTGAAATACCTCGACAATATTTCCGAGGCTGATATTACAGAATTGAACATCCCGACCGGTTTGCCTCTGGTGTACGAACTGGATGACGAGTTGAAGCCGATCAAGAGTTACTATCTCGGCGATCCGGAAGAAGCCGCGAAGAAGGCTGCTGCGGTGGCAAATCAGGCGAAGGTAAAGTAAAGATTTTTAACCGCGAAGGCTTGCACTGAGTTGATCGAAGTGACACGAAGTGCGCGAAGATAAATCCTTTGTGCTCGGAGCCTGCCCTGAGCGTAGTCGAAGGGGGGTCCTTTGTGTTTAAAAGGGTAGAATTATCCCATGTCTCTTCATCCCGATTTCATCGACGAACTTCGCAAACACTTCACCGGCGATATTCGCCTCGACCTGGCGTCCCGCATCCTCTACAGCACAGATGCCTCCATCTATCAACTCGAACCTTTGGGAGTTGTGCTCCCAAAAACACAGGAAGATCTACATGCCGCAGTCGAGCTGGCTGCGAAATACACGGTTCCCATCCTGCCGCGCGGCTCGGGGTCGAGCCTGGCAGGGCAGGCGATCGGGGAGGCACTGATCGTCGACTGCTCGCGCTGGCTGGATTCCACGCTCGAGATCGATCCTGAGTCTCGGACCGCGACGGCGGAACCTGGCGTCATCCTTTCACGGCTCAACCTTGCAGCCGCGCAGCACGGCTTGATGTTCGGTCCCGACCCGGCTTCAGCCGAGCGCGCCACGCTGGGCGGAGTCATTGCCAACAATGCCACCGGCGCGCATTCCCTGATCTATGGCATGGCTGCCGACCACTTGCTTTCTGCGGAAGTTGTTTTGTCGGATGGAAGTCTGGGTGTGCTGGGTGAACGGATTCCACCCGACAACCCTCTGCTTTCTACTCTCTACTCCTCTGCCCTCACCATCCGCGAAAAATATGCTGATGCAATTCGCCGAAATTGGCCCACCGCCTGGCGTAACTCGGCGGGTTATCGCTTGAATTATCTTTTGCCCTGGTCATCCTCGAAGCCCTCCCAATGGGAAGGTGCGTATCCACCCAACCTGACACCTGGCACCCTGAACCTGGCGCCTCTCCTGGCTGGCAGTGAGGGGACTCTGGCGGTCATCCGCCGCGCAACGGTCAATCTCGTTCCGAAGCCAAAGCACACGATCCTGGCAGTCCTGGCGTATCAAAGCAATGCAGACGCCTGTGATGATGTGCCGCGCCTGCTGGTGCATCGTCCCTCCGCCGTGGAACTGGTACCGCGCATGATCATTCGCCTGGCGCGCGGCGTGCCGGAGTACGCGCGTCAGATGGGGTGGGTGACGGGTGACCCCGCGGCGCTGCTGGTGGTCGAGTTTAGCGGCGACGAGCCGTCGGCGTTGAAAGAGCGGGCGCACAGGATCGGCGACGTCCTGACAATTGCCGAATCCAAAGAGGACCAGGCGCGCGTCTGGAACATCCGCAAGGTCGGGCTGGGCTTGCTGGATTCGCGGCCGCAATCCGCGCGGCCTGTGGCATTCGTCGAAGATTGTGCCATCCCGGTGCAGAGGCTTGGCGAATATGTCCGTGAGGTCGAAAGGATTTTAGCGGAGCATGGAACCGAGGGCGGCATCTACGCTCATGCCTCCGCAGGCTGTCTGCACACGCGCCCGATCCTGGATTTGAAGACCGGGCGCGGCGTCAGCGATCTGCGCTCGATCAGTGAGGCGGTCTTCGCGCTGACCGTGGGGCTGGGCGGCGCCATGAGCAGTGAACACGGCGATGGCCTGGCTCGCTCCGAATACCTCGAACAGACGTATGGTCTCGAGTTGATGGAGGCGATGCGCCTCTTGAAACACGCCGCGGACCCGAATAATATTCTCAACCCTGGCAAGATCCTCGAGGCGCAGAAGATGGACGTGAACCTGCGTTATGGCGTCGACTATCGAACGCATGTGTGGGACACGAAGCTTTCGTTCGCACGCAGCGGCGGCCTGGACGTGGCGATCGAACAATGCAATGGCCAGGGCGTCTGCAGAAAAGATACGGGTGTGATGTGCCCATCGTACCAGGCGACGCGCGAGGAGATGCACTCGACGCGCGGCCGGGCGAATTTGTTGCGAGCGCTCATCAGTGGACCATGGACCACTGACGATAGACCATCGTCTATCGTCTATCGTCTATCGTCTTTCGACGAGGAACGCGTCAAGGCGACAGTCGCCGCTCTCGACCTCTGCCTCGCCTGCAAAGGCTGCAAATCGGAATGCCCCTCCGGCGTGGACATGGCGAAATTGAAATTCGCCTTTCAGGCGGAATACTACAAGACTCATCGCCGGCAATTGCGTGATTATGTTTTTGGGTACTTCCATATTACTGCGGGAATAGCTTCGTCTGTTGCGCTGATCTCAAATGCGTTGCTGGAAGTGCCCGCGCTCAGGAACCTGGCGGCGCGGATCCTGGGGATCACACCTCATCGTCCGTTTCCGAAGTTTGTGCTTCCAAGTGGCAGGCCGCGGTTAAAACATTACCTGCATGCTGGCAGGAAAGTTATTTTCTTAGCCGATGCATTCGCACGTTACATTGAACCGGAAACGGAACGGGCGGCGCTCAATATTTTGGCGGCTTGTGGTTTTGATGTGCACGTGCTGCCTGTCCTTGGGGCGGGGGCGTCGTTTCTATCAAAAGGGTTTATTACCCAGGCGCAGCGTCACGCGGGGCGCGTGCTTGATGCGCTGAATCAGATCGACCCTGCGCGTGAAGCGTCCATTGCCGGCATCGAACCGCCCGAGATCTATGCTTTCAAGCACGACTACATGGATCTGCTTCCCGGGCGCGCGGACGAGATCGAACAACGCGCGGCGAATGTCTGGCTGCTGGATGAGTTCCTGCTGCGCTCTCCGGAATTTAATGAATTGCGTATAGCCAAGATGGAACAATTATTTGGACCTGAAAATAACGGGTCCACGCGGAAAGTGAATTTCCATCCGCATTGTCATCAGCGCGCCGAGGGACCTTCATCCGACGGCTTGCCGAATGGAACCAACGCTACGCTCGAGCTCCTGCGCTCCTGCGGGTACGAAGTCGAGTTGATGGACACGGGTTGCTGCGGCATGGCTGGGACATTTGGCTACGAGGCGGAACATTACGAAGTCTCGATGAAGGTGGGGGAGTTGAAATTGTTTCCAAAATTGAGGGAGCTGCGAGCAGAGGGCGGTGAACTTGCTGATCGTCAATCGTTAGTCGTTAATCGTAAATCGGAGATTGTTTCTTCCGGGGCGGCGTGTCGGATGCAGATCCGACAGGGGACAGGTGTCGAGGCAATTCATCCGATCATATTGATCTCCAACTTCATGAAGGGCAGCCCAGGATAAACAGACTTGCAAGGAATCCGGTTTTGCGGGGAATAAATTTCCAACCCTATCATTTTTGTGATTGAATTCCAGTTTTGCCTGGTCTATACTGGGCTTGAAATGAATCCAACCACGAACAGAGAGGAGTCAGGAATGTCACAGCCGAGTATCTTCAACCATCGCGGGAAAATCATGATGATCGCCCTGATCATGCTGGCGCTTGCCTGCAACATGCCCGGTTCGGGCACGCCGGCAGCCGGCGCACCGCAGCCGACCGCTTTCGATCCAACCAAGGCGGCACTGGAATTTCAAGCGACCGCCATGTCCCAGAAAATGACCGAGCAGGCGCTGGCGGCAGAATCGGAAAATCCTGCCACGCAAGCTCCCCAGCAGCCAACCAGCGCACCACCCACCGAAATCATTCCTGCGTCGACAGAGATCGTTCCTACCGCTACCCAGGACATCGAAGCGCGGATGAAGTCGGCAAAGATCCTGGTCTATGAAGATACTCCATACATTGGCTTGTGGATCAAAGATACGCTGCATGGCATGGGATTGAAGCACGTCTTCGTGGGTGATGCGATGGGAGACTTTATGGAGAATCTCAATTCCGGCATTCAGTGGGATTTGATCATCCTTGGCGCGGAATCACATGACTATGTCTCTGGCGACTTCTTTGACGTGATCACCGAGCGGGTTGTGAACGATAAAACGGCTTTGATCGTCGAAATGTGGTACCTCGACAAGATCAGCGAAGGACGCATTAAGCCCCTCACGACGAAGTGCGGCGTCAAGTTGCAGAAGAGCTATGATGTCGCCTCGTCAATTTACTGGTTGGAGTCGGGCTCGCCTTTCTTTACGGAACCGAATATTGCCATCCCATTAATTCATTATGATATCTATTGGGCTTTCCAGGCGGGCGACTATCTGCGCTTGTTGCCGGGAAGCGAAGCCACTTTGCTGGCAGGAATGTATCAGAATCGGGACAGCGACTATGGGGTGATCGCTTCCTGCTTCGAGGGCCGGGTCATCCTTCAGACCTTCTGCAACCATGATTATCATGAATCCGATATCCAATTGTTGTGGGAGAACTATATCTACAACACACTGAAGAATCGGTTTATCGCTCTTGATCAATAGAGTAATAATTGGGCGGCATCCGTATGGTTTTCTCAAGGTCCACATAGGCCACGCATTTTGTCCGCTAATCTCCGCGAATTGGCGCTAATTTGCAAAAGATTCGCGCAGATCAGCGTGAATTCGCGGACTCATTTTTAACTTTGAGAAAACCATGGCAGTATCCGCGATTTGTCTTGACACTGTCTCTCTCCTGATGTAAACTGCCCCGGTAAGAAAATCCCAATGAAAGGAGGCGCATTCCATGGTTCGATTGATCCTTGCCAGACACAACTACAGCCAAATACCTTCTCGGAGTGCGCCTGCTGACCGCTAGCGGTCATTGCTGTGTTTTATGCCACGGTGCACTTCTGCACCGTGGTTTTTTTATGTTAACTGTCGCGCTGAGCGGAGGGCAATGCCCGAAGACGAAGCGCGGTGTAGGACTATTTTATGAATCTTCCTTTCAAAGCATATTGGGATCTTCTCTCCAAACATATCCGCCCGCAGAGGGGCCGGTTTGCTCTGCTCGCCATTCTGCTGTTTGGCAGTGTCGGTTTGCGTATCTTTGCGCCGCAGATCATGCGGGCATTCATCGATGCAGCGCTGGCGGGGAAAGCCCTGCAGCTGCTTACCTGGACCGCGCTGGCGTTTATCGGTGTGGCGTTGGTGCAGCAGGGGATCGCTGTCAGTGTGACGTATCTCGGGGAGAATGTCGCCTGGACAGCCACCAATGCCCTGCGCGCCGAGCTTGCCTGGCAGGCGCTCAACCTCGACATGCGCTTCCATAACGATCACACGCCCGGTGAGCTGATCGAACGCATCGATGGCGACGTGACGGAGCTGGCAACCTTCTTCTCCCAGTTCGCGCTCAACCTGGTGAGCAATGGATTATTGCTGATCGGTGTCCTGGCGGCCCTGTTTCGCGAAGATTGGCGTGCCGGATTCGCATTCACGATCTTCTCGTTTGCGACCATCCTGATCCTTGGGCGGCTCAAGGATATTGCGGTGCCCCATCAAAAGGCGCGCCGGCAGGCTGAAGCGGAACTGTATGGCTTTCTCGAGGAACAACTGGCGGGGACGGAAGACATCCGCTCGAGCGGCGCGGTGGATTTTTCCATTCGCGAATTATTCCGGCATCAAAGCGTTATCCTGACCCATAATCGCAGAGCGCATTTCAAGCGCTGGATTATCGAAAACGCGATGGGATTGGCGCTCACCGCCGGCACAGTGCTCGCGATCACGAGTGGTTACTGGCTCTTTACGGCTGGACTGGTCACGATCGGCACCGTCTACCTGTTTGTTCACTACCTCAATCTGCTGGAGGAACCCTTCTGGGCAATGACCCATGAGATCGAGAGTTTCCAGACCATCGGCGCCTGTGTCGAACGGCTGACCGAGTTCCGCAGTTTCAAAGCGCAGGTCATCGATGGTGCGGGTGTCGATATCCATGCGGGGCCGCTCACACTGGCTTTCAGGGATGTGACTTTTTCATACAACGGAAGCGACTCGGTATTAAGTGGGCTTTCCTTCCAATTGAAGCCGGGTTGCGTGCTGGGATTGCTCGGTCGCACGGGCAGCGGCAAGACGACGCTCGCCCGCCTGATCTTCCGGTTGTATGACCCCAGGTCCGGCGGCATCGAGATCAACGGAACCGATTTGCGCGGCCTGCAGCTTGAAACGCTGCGCCGCAGTGTTGCGATTGTCACGCAGGATGTGCAGTTATTCCGCGCCAGTATCCGCGATAACCTGACCTTCTTTGACCGTGCCATCCCGGATGAGAAAATCCTTGTGACCCTTGACGAATTGGAACTGGGCGACTGGTATCGGAGCCTGCCGAAAGGCTTGGATACAGAGTTGGATACCGGCAGCCGCTCGTTATCTGCGGGCGAAGCGCAGCTGCTCGCGTTCGCGCGCGTCTTCCTGCGCGACCCGGGTCTGGTCATTCTGGATGAAGCCTCCTCACGCCTTGATCCCGCCACGGAACAGCGCCTCGAACGCGCGCTTGACAAGCTGCTCCGGAACCGCACGGCGATCATCATCGCACACCGTTTGGGAACCGTTCAGCGCGCGGACGAGATCATGATCCTGGAAGGCGGCAGCGTCAGTGAGTATGGCGACCGGAAGCAGTTGGCGGCAGACACAAGCTCGCGCTTCTATCGCTTGCTGCAAACCGGTTTGGAGGAAGTGTTGGTGTAATGCTCAAATCTAACCACGGAGACACGGAAGCACGAAGATTTGGTAAAAAAGCTTTCTCGGTGTCTCCGTGACTCAGTGGTTGGCCCTTAGGATTGATTATGTCCGAAACTACATTCACTCAAAAAGTCCCGGCCTTGCCGGCCTGGCGCGTGATCTGGGAGATGGTACGTTTCCGGCCCTGGCTGTGGTTCATCGACCTGCTGTCTGTGGCGCTGTTCCGCTTTTGCTGGCAGGTCGCTCCGGCGCTCATTATCAAAGCCTTCTTCGATATGCTGACCGGCTCGGCGCAATTGAGCTTTGGCATCTGGGCGATCGTTGCATTTACCCTCTCCACCTGGATCGGACGTGTGATCGCCAGTTATGGTTTCTACTACGCGGACGTTCCGATCTTTGCCGACATCCCCACCCTGCTGCGCAAGAACCTGCTGCGGCACATCCTGCGCCGCCCGGGTGCATCCCCGCTGCCTGATTCCGCTGGCGAAGCCATCAGCCGTTTCAAAAACGATGTCCAGGAGATGCCTCTCTTTGTTATTCTCATCAACGACATTGCAGTGGGAATCATCATCATTGCTGCCGCGATCGTCCTGATGGCACGGATCAGCCTCTGGGTCACGGTGATGTCGCTGATCCCCGTGCTGGTGGTCGGGATCGTCGCCAACCTGGCAGGCAAACGGATCGAGCATTATCGTCGCGCCTCCCGTTCGGCGGCAGGAAATGTGAGCGGCTTTATCGGTGAGTTCTTCGGCGCGGTGCAGGCGGTCAAGGTCGCGACGGCTGAAAAGAATGTCATCCGTCATTTTCACAGACTCAATGACGAACGACGCAGGTTGGCTGTGCGCGAGAAGTTCTTCGATGAAGTGCTGGAGTCCATCTATCGCAATACCTCCACGCTTGGCACGGGTGTGATTTTGATCCTCGTCGGTCAATCCATGCGCGCCGGAAGCTTCACGCTTGGCGATTTTTCGCTGTTCGTGTATCTCCTGCAAAGCATGGGTGACCTGACGACCTTCGCCGGAAGGCTCGCGGCGCGCTACAAGCAGCTGGATGTTTCTGTCCAGCGCATGTACCGTTTGATGGAGAACGCGCCCCTGGATGCTTTGGTCCAGCATGGTCTTGTGGATCTGAACGGTCCGCTCCCAGGGGTGATCTACCATACGAAGGACGCTTCAGACCGCTTGAACGAGCTGTCCGCCGTCAACCTGACGTTTCACTACCCCGGTTCGACCAACGGCATCGCAGGCGTGAACCTGAGCCTGCGGCGCGGCACACTGACGGTCATCACGGGGCGGATCGGCTCCGGCAAAACGACTCTCCTGCGGACGCTCCTGGGGCTGCTGACACTCGAAGCTGGCGAGATCCGCTGGAACGACGCGGTTGTCACTTCCCCCGGCGACTTTTTCGTCCCGCCGCGCTGCTCGTACACTGCCCAGGTGCCGCGGCTCTTCAGCAATACTCTGCGGGACAACATCCTGCTCGGTCTCGATCGCAGTGACGAGGACATCTATCGTTCCACAAAACTGGCTGTGATGGATCGTGACCTCGCAGAACTCGATGATGATCTCGAAACGATGGTCGGGGCGCGTGGCGTCAAGCTCTCAGGCGGACAAATGCAGCGCGCCGCCGCGGCGCGCATGTTCATCCGCGAGCCGGAGCTGCTGGTCTTCGACGACCTCTCCAGCGCCCTCGACGTCGAGACCGAGCGCCAGCTCTGGGAGCGGATCTTCGCCCGCGCGGACATGACGTGTCTGGTCGTCTCCCATCGCCGCCCGCTGTTGCGCCGCGCGGATTATATTATCGTGCTCAGGGATGGGAAAGTAGAGTCCGAAGGCACGCTGGCTCAGCTGCTCAGGACGAGCGCCGAGATGCAGGAGTTGTGGAGGCAAGAGAATGGTGAGTAGAGAATAGGGGATAGGGAGAATGTAACAAAATTCGTCTTGCGTGCTGAGGATTTTAGCTGTATCCTTAGTTCAACGCGTCCAAACATTCATTGCCCCAAATGGGATCATGCCCCGTCAAATCTCCGAAAGAACTCAAGTGCAAAGAAATGATCGAACCACAATATGAAAAGTTTGTGGGACTGGGAATGCGTCGAAATTCAGGACAGCAAGGAATTCTGAATTAAGGAGTAAACGATGGAAGCTTTCAGTGGCTTGTTGTGTGTGCTTGGGGCATGGCTGCTTATCGCAATGATTTTCCTTGCCGCCAGTATTCGCATTGTTCGCGAGGATACGCGCTTGTCTGTCTATCGCCTTGGGCGGTATATCGGAGATAAAGGTCCGGGCCTGGTGATACTTATCCCCATGATCGACCGTGGAGTCGTAAAACAGCTGGGCGGCATGGAGAAAACTCCCAGCCGGGAATTGGCAGGTGTCATAGGCGAAACGCGCACAACTGTTTTCACAGATGGGAAGGTTTTCCTGGCGGGCGAGGAATGGGACGCCGTGAGCCATAGTCCTATTTCGGCGGGTCAGCGCGTACGCGTAGTTCGAATGGTCCTTGAAGTAGAGCAGGAATAACTTTGGTTGCATGCCCTGCCGTTTAGGGCGCAGTACCGCAAAAAATGAAGGAGGCATCCATGAAGACATTTCGGAATATCCTTGTATTTGTGCTTGTCCTGGGATTGTTTGCGGCGATCAACCTGCTCGTGCATGAACTGGGTCATTGCTTCACAATGGACTCGGTCGGCGGGGAATGTGAGGGCGTCTATGTGCCGCCGGGAGTTAAGGTTTGGCCGCTGACGGAGTTTGGTCAGCCTTATCCGGAGGCGTGGGACGGCTACATCGGCCTGACCGTTTTTGCCAGGGCGGCGCCTACGGAGCCGGCGAGTGGTTTTGTCTCCCTGATGGGCAGCGGGTCGGTCGCGGCATTGTCGCTGCTGGCTTTGTTTGGTTTGTATATCTTCCGTCCCCGGGGCTGGATACGATTTCCCTTGCTGGCACAGTCGTTCATGTTCCTGGACCTGCTGTTCTACACCATCCTTCCGCACTGGTTCGGACTGCGTCATTTTTTCTTCATTGGCGGGAATACTCCCGAGCCTCTGGATGGCGCGATCAAAATGGGCATACCCGAACCAACATTCATTGCGGGCGTCCTGATTTATTCTGCATTGATGCTCGTTGGCAGCCTGGCGTATGTCTGGCAAAGCGCAAAGAGGTATGACTAGAGGCACGGATCGTCTGTTCGGGCCACGGTCCCGTTGTGATGGCTGATAGGCTGCCGGCAATGAACCACGGCCTCTGGTCTCAGTTTTGGATCAGGCCTTCAAAGGTGAACCATGAACAGTTCTTTGACGGAATACTTATGCCTGGCGATTGTTGTCACCGTAATCATTGTTGCTGCACTCATTTTTGCTGCGAGAAGCCGAAAAAAGACTCGTGCTTCTCCAAAGCTGATCCCTGAACTCCGATCCCCCATTCTTCCCGCCGAGGCCCCGCGTACAGCCGCCGCGACTGAGTCTCCTGCTGGCTCGAGGCCGCACAATTCCGGTGCTGAAACCTCCGGTCGCATATTTGTTTCCTACCGCAGATCGGATAGTGCCGATATTGCCGGGCGAATTTATGACCGTCTGGTCGGCAAATTTGGCAGGGACCTCATTTTCAAGGATGTGGATTCAATTCCTCTCGGTATTGATTTCAGGGAATATCTGGGCAAAAAGGTAAGTGAATGCGACGTTCTTCTCGCCATTATCGGCGACCGCTGGCTCGAGGCAAGTGACGCGACGGGAGCAAGACGGCTCGATGATCCTGCTGATTTTGTGAGGATCGAAATCGAGGCTGCCCTGGAAAGAGGCATACCCGTCATCCCGCTCCTGGTGCGCGGCGCGCAAATGCCTGTGGAGGCAAGTCTGCCAGTCAGCCTCCGAAAACTCATCTACAGAAACGGCATACAGGTAAGGGCTGATCCCGATTTCCATCACGATATGGATCGGCTCATCTTTGCATTAGATAGATATGTCCGATAAATGCAGCAGCTGACACGAAGAAAACTACTCACTACTTTCTATTCACTACTCTCTACTCTCTAGTCTCTATTCTCTCCTCACAGGAGGCACCATGCGTTTTGGAATTATGGCAATGCAGATGGGCATGCTGGTCCCGCCGGAGCAGCCCGCCGAGCAAATCCTTGCGAACATTACCACGTTCGATCACGCTGACCTCGTCAGCAAGCTGGCGGCTGCGGGATTCAACCCCATCGAGCTGGGGGGCGACTTGAGTCTCTTTTTGCCTCATACCTTTTCCGCCTCTGCGATGGAGAAGCTGCTCGAGCTCAAAGCGCAAGGGATCACATACACCGTCCATCTTCCACTGTGGTCGGTGGAGCCTTCCACGCCGCTGAGGCCCGTCCGGCGGGGTTCGGTGGAGGCGGTGACTCAGATTCTGCGGGCGACACGGCTGCTCGATCCCGAAGTGTACGTGTTGCATGCCACGGGTGCCCTGGCGGCTGAGTTCTATAACATGCGCCTTCCGGAAATTGCGCGTGCCTACCTTTTGAGTCAGTTCCAAAACGGGGCGCGTGAAAGCCTGGAACAGATCCTGATGGAGACGGGCATCCCCAGCCGCCGGATTGCGATCGAGACCGTCGAATTCCCGTTCGACCTGACCCTCGCGCTGGCTGACGAGCTGGACCTTTCCCTCTGCCTGGACACCGGTCATGTGCTGGCTGGCTTTCCGGGCTGGTACGACTTCTTCGATGTCCTGGAAAGATGTCTGCCGCGGCTGGCTGAAGTCCATTTGCATGACAGCCTGCTGATGCCGGAGGGGAAGCGAGGCTATGGAGAGGATCACAGGCCGCTCGGTCACGGCGACCTGGAGCTGGGCCGCCTGCTCGACAGGTTGTCCACGGCCCGGTTCAAGGGTCCGCTCATTTTCGAGCTGCAGCTCGAAGAGGCGCTCGAGTCGCTGAAGGTCGTCAAGCAGATTCGTCCACAGGTTTTGGCGTGAAACGGCTGAATTTCTTTCGCCTGCTCGTCATCGTCTCGCTTGGCTTTGCCCTGACCCTGTCCTCCAACATCCAGGAGCCGGCGCTGATGACCCACAAGGTGTTGCGCCTTGCGCCAGGCCTCCCAAATACCGCGTTGGGTTTCCTGGGGTTTGTAGGGCTAGTGGTCGCCATGCTGGTCCAGCCCATCGTGGGCGTTTTCTCCGACCGGGCGCGCGGCCTCTGGGGACGCCGTCTGCCGTTCATGCTGTTGGGCGCGCTCATGATTGCGGGCAGCCTGTACGTGCTGGCGCTGGCTCCGGCCTTGTGGGTACTGGTACTGGGCATACTCCTGATCCAGATGTCGAGCAACATTTTGCAGGGACCCTGGCAGGCGCTCATCCCGGACCTGGTGCCCGAGCATCAGCGCGGCACGGCGTCCGGCTTGAAAGCCGTGATGGACATCCTGGCTTTTGTCGTCGGTCGGGGAGTGGCGGGATTCTTCTTCGGGCGCGTCCCCGAATGGGGAGAGGCTGCCGTGCTGATGGCTGTGAGTGTGCCCATCGCGATATTCGGGCTGGGATTGATCGTGACAGCCATCTGGGCGCGCGAGAGACCCGAAGCCGCCGCCGAAACCGTGACGACCGAATCCATCGGTGCGGCGCTCAGGAAAGCCTTCAGCGTGGATTGGCGCGCCCATCCCACCTTCCGCTGGTGGTTTTTCAACCGGATGTTATTCTGGGGCGCATTCATCTTCCTGAACACCTTCCTTGTGACCTACATGATCGGCGTGCTGAAGATGGCAGAGGCAGACGCGCAGAAGTTTGTCGGCAGCCTCTCGACCATCATCGGTGGGACACTGCTCCTGATGGCGTTGCCGGCCGGTTTGCTGGCGGATAAATTCGGGCGCAAGCCACTGGTCATGGCTTCAGGAGTTGTCGCCTTTGCGGGAACGGTCACCCTGCTGCTTGCGCGCGATACAACGACGATCATCATCGGCGGCGCGGTCATCGGTCTAAGCATTGGAGCGTTTCTGAGCGCCAACTGGGCGATGATCACCGATATCGTCCCGCGCCCGGAAGCCGCGCGCTACCTGGGGATCGCCAATATCGCTACCTGTCTCGGTTCCGGCGGGGCGCGTCTGCTCGGCGCGTTCTTGATCGACCCGTTGAACAAGGCGTTCGATTCCACTTCGGTTGGCTTCCTGACCGTTTATGGCCTGGCTGCCCTGTGTTTCCTTGCCAGCACACTGGCAATCCTGCCTCTGCGACAAGCTGCTCCCAAACTGACAACTGCACCATGAAATGGTTTTATATCCTGTTTCTCAGCCTTCTTCGGACGGCCCTGGTGAAAGCATCCAGCGGCGGCGACTCGTGGATCGAGATCAAGCCGGTCATCGCACCGTGAGGTCGTGAAAGGACCCTGCTATGCCATATTTCGTGGAACGTCTGATGGAAAACCAGGGGAGCGCGGTTGTCGTTCAAAAAGCGGACACGGTTGCGGCGGCGCTCGATCTAATGATCGAGCATGATTTCAGTCAGCTCCCGGTTGTCGATGAGAATCGGACCCTCCTGGGCATGATCACCTATGAAAGTATTCTGCGCGCGGCTAGAAGCTTCAATGCGAAATTGGATGAACTGTTTGTGCGCGATGCCATGATGCCCGCACCTTTCCACTACCGCGAGGATGATCTGTTCGATCTGCTGGATGAACTGAAAGCCACGAACGCAGTCGTCATTATCGAACCGGGCGGACGTGTCATTGGGGTGGTGACAAATTACGACGCTGCGGAGTTCCTGCGAAGCCGGACGGAAGACCTCATGCACATTGAAGATATTGAGTTTATTATCAAGGAATTGATCAAAAGAACATATATGGATGAAAATGGGGAGTTGAACCTGGACAGGCTCCAGACCGCAATCGGTAAACCACGTACGCGGCGCGGCGAACAATCTGGTGCCAGTAAACCCAAAGCCTTTGAAGACCTGAATCTGGGGGATTACATCAATTTGCTCATGTCCAGGGCTATTTGGAACTTTTGTGCTCCCATCCTGGATGTCCAGAAGGAATCGCTCTACGAGCTGCTTGTGAAAATCCGCCAAACCAGGAACGATCTTGCCCATTTTCGGTCCGAGATTTCTCCAAGAAGCCGGGATGAACTTAAATACTGTGCCAGCTGGTTAAGAAGCCGGTACCAGGATTACGAGAAGGAACAGGGAAGCAGGTTTATCGATACACTTCTCAGGCAGCATGAAGAAGACGAGATGGCTCGTGCCGCTCGGGAAGAATCAACAGCTTATCACCTCGCCCTGGATGCTGATGGGAAACCGGAAGAGGGGAAGACTACAAGCCGTAGTCGCTATGCGGCACTGGCAGACTGGCTGGCGGCGCAGAAGGAAGAACGAGTTTCGCTCACCTTCGAACAGGTCGAGGAAATTATTCGCTCACGGCTGCCTGATTCCGCGTTCCAGATCAGAGCATGGTGGGCAAATGACCGGGTCGGTCATACTCACTCCATTTTGTGGCTGGAAGCGGGCTGGAAGGTTGCTTACGTTGATCTTGGCGAAGAGCAGGTGGCCTTTGCCAGGATCAAGCCCAATGAAGGCGGCGGCTGACTTCTCTCTTTCGACAGGTAGAATCGGCGGGTCCTGGATGTCAATGAGTTACTGGAGATGTCCACAGACGATACATCATCCCATCGTCTATCGTCCATGGTCTATGGTCTTTGTTTCCATTTGCGCTTCCACGTCCGGGATCAAAAGGCACTTAGGGTCCAGTGCCTTTGCAGAAGCCAGGTACTTGCGCGCTGCATCCGGATCTCCCCGCCGTAATTCGCCGATGGCAACGTGACAGGCATTGGCTGCTTTGCCCTGTTTGTCTGCATGCAGGGACATTGACTTTTTGAGCAGGGCGATCCCTTCGTCCAACTGTCCAAGCTCGACAAGCACGGTCCCGCGCGTACCCACGACGGCCGGCACCCACGGCAGGTGCTTGAGCGCCTCCGCGGAGAGTTGATCGGCCTCGGAGAGCAGGGATGGATCATGCAGTAAAGCGTCCAGATAGGCAACGTTGTTGAAAAGGGTGTAATGTAACGCGGGTTCCTTAGCCTCCTCCGTTTCGAGGAGCCGCAGGAAGGTCTCGCGTGAGATGAGATGTTCCCCGCATGCCATTTGGATCATGCCCAGTACATTGCGTGCAATGCCCGAGCTGGCGTCGACTGTGAGAGCTTTGTCCACCCATTTCTTTGCCTTGTCGAAATCGTTCGCGGCGTACGACTGCGCCGCTTCTCCCACGTAATAACCAACATAGCGTTTGGTAAGTTCGCTGTCTTTCAAGAACGGTACATGCAGCAGCTGCCAGCCGTCGCTGCCTTGCATACCCGCCACAGTGAATGCTTTGTACGGAAACAGGCTGACTGCAGCCAATAAAATATTCGCAATGATCAGCGAACTGAAAAACCGGTGCCCCAGGGTGGACAGCGGCAGGGTCAGCCACAGGACCACCCACAGGACAGTAAGACCAAGCGCCATCAGAACGTGGGAAGCAGGTCCCGCCAGGTAAACGAAAAACAATTTCCACCGGACGTGGGGGACAGGCCGCACGCCGACCCCGGTAATTCCGGCGATCGGCAGGATATTGATGACCCAATCCATGCCAAGGAATTTTCCTGACCAGATTGTTTTTCCGATGCCAACCACGATCCCGAAGACATGCATGCCAGCCAATTTTGCCGCACCGGCATGTGCCAGTTCATGGATGATCACCAGCGGGATCATGGAGAGCAGGATCAGGTTGGCTGCCAGAATGATGGCTGCCAGCCCTGAAGATGGGCTGAGTGCGAAGATCAACACGCCGAGTCCAGCTAAAATCGCAGCATCCCAAATGAAGGATCGAGTCTGGCGCCTGACCGTACAATCCGGGCAGAAGTGCTTTGATTTGCGAAAAAGACGTTTTTCTGTGGAGAAGGCTTGTTCCACATCCGATTGGAGGCCGCAGCGATCACATTTCATGGTGAACTCCTCGCTGGGCGAATTTTACCGCTTAAGACATTACAAGCTATCCATCATTGCTTAACAAGACTGATAATCCTTTCGGAATATAATCATGCCTAAGGAACAGAATAATGCCGGCATATAAAATGTCGTCATTACCGACTTGACATGCAGCTGTGTATCCGGTACAGGCGCGCTGAGATCATCCCAGGCCGGAGTTTCGAAACCGTTACCCTGTGTTTTGCTGTGACATTACCCCCGGGGCTTATTGTTATCAAGAATCTGCTGTGCCGTCTGGAGCAGCTGTACGATGTACTTAATGATGATCGCAACGGTCGAAAGGGCTAGAGGCAGGACGAGGTAGAGGATCGCTCCACCGATCCAGAGATAGAGGATCGTGAGTCCCGCGCCGATCCAGATCGAATTGCACCATTCACATGCAAACAGGTCGTAGAGACCTAATTCGCGGCAAAACCGATATTCGTTGCACCATTGCTCGGCGCGCTGGCGGAGGCGTTTGAACATTTGCCAGGGACCCTCCTCGTTGGCTACGAGAGAGGCAAGCCTCCAGGCGGCGAGCGCAAGGTAGAAAAACACGTTAAGCGTCATCAGATAATCCTTATAATCAATAACGATTTTAGATGCCAGGTATTCCGCGATTTGGACCCTGGGCTAAAAATTATATCCTCTGGTAGTAGTATATGTACATTTAGCGCCGGGAGTTGATGTTCATCCATTAAAGGAGAATAAATTATGAGACTGCATCTTACGGGTGTATCGTTGATCCTGTTTGGCTTGTCCACCGTTCTATGGATCGCTCTTACTCTGTTTGAGTCCGCTCTGGTGGGGATATCACCTGCCAGCGAGAGGGTAATTACCTTATTGTTGCTGGTTTTCCCTGCCGGACTGGGACTTGTGCTTGGCTTGTTGAGTCTAGTGCGCAGGGAAGGGCACACATGGCTGGCTGTGGGTGGTGTGGTGCTGAACGCCGTCTTTGCATTCTTCCAGTTGATGATTCTGGCGTTTGCAGGCTAGAATCCGGTGCAAAGGAAAAAATATGACCCAATTTACCAGGACACAAAAAAACCGTATCAGGTGCCTCCCAAAGCGGGCACATTACGAACGCGAGACCATCTATCGCATCCTGGATGAACTGTCTCCCATTCGCGACGAACTTTTTACTCAGGACGTTCCTGCCCCGGAATATGTTACACAATATTCACGCAGACGAGTGAGCAAATCATCATGAAAGATTTAATTCAGAAAAGCTTTCAGACCCGCGCGGTACATGCCGGGGAACGCGCTCCCGCCGCCGATTACACTCCCGTTTCCACGCCGATCTACCCCTCGGTCGGTTATCTGTACGAAAGCATGGATGACATGGACGCGGTCTTTGCAGGAGCGAAGCAGGGATACGTCTATTCGCGTTATGCCACACCGACGGTCAGCGCGTTCGAGGCAGCGGTTGCCAGCCTGGAGGGCGCCGAAGCCGCGCAAGCTTACAGCTCAGGCATGGCTGCCATCCATGCTGCCTTGCTTGCCGCGGGAGTCAAAGCCGGCGCTTCTGTCGTTGCCGCGCTGGATCTCTATGGCGCGACGTTCACTCTACTACGCAGCCTCCTGGCTTCCCTGGGCGTCAACGTTCGAATGGTGGATGCCAGTGACCTTGAAGACGTCGCAGCCGCTCTTGCAGAGACGCAGCCCGCCGCCCTGCTGGTGGAAACGATCTCCAATCCTTTGCTGAAGGTGGCAGATGTACCCGCGCTGGCGGCCTTGGCGCATCGCCATGGTGCCTCCCTGCTGGTGGATAATACCTTTGCTTCTCCCTATCTTTTCAATCCTCTTGCACACGGCGCTGATTATGTGATCCACAGTGCCACGAAATATCTTTCCGGTCATGGCGATGTCCTGGCAGGAGTCGTGGCAGCTTCTGCTGAAAACAAAAACAAGCTCTATGAAATGAACAAGCTCATTGGAGGTGTGCTGGGTCCCTTTGAAGCATGGCTGGCTCTGCGCGGGTTGAAGACTCTGCCTTTGCGGATGCGTCAGCAATGTCAGAACGCGCAGCGGGTTGCCGAATGGCTGAATTCGCATCCTCGCGTATCAAAAGTGAACTATCCTGGCCTGCCGGTTCACCCTCAACATGACCTTGCTGAACGTCTCTTCGAAGGCAAGGGGAGCGGCGGTGTGCTTTCGTTTGAGATCAAAGACGCGGATAAAGCTACGGCCTACCGCTTCATGGAAGCCCTGACCTTGTGCCTGCCTGCCACGACGCTGGGCGATATCTATTCGCTTGTCTTGCACCCCGCGACCTCCTCCCACCGCAGCCTGACGGCGGAAGAGCGTCTCCGCATCGGGATTCCCGACAGCCTGCTGAGGCTTTCGACGGGCATCGAATCCGCTGACGACATCCTGGCGGATCTGGAGTCTGCGTTGGCGAGGCTATGATCATAGGAGTATTCGGCTATAGTATTTGTGAAGTAGATCACTATGATTTGCATGGAGGTTGTCATGCAAATCAATTTGTCTTTCCTGGTGCGAATCGCGGTGTTGATGACTCTTGTCGGGGTGGTTTGTTTACCCGGCTGTATACCCCTGGATCCCTGCACGGTGGAGTACCTGATCCTGAGAATCAATAACGCCAACTCCACCCCAGTGACCACCGACACCATTAATCTGCCGGCCGGGTGTACCTACACATTGACAGTTGTAAATAACAACACAACTGGAAACAATGGATTGCCAGTCATCACTTCCCCCATCATCATCAACGGGAACGGCGCGACCATTCAGCGTGACCCGGGTGCAGCGGAAAAATTTCGTCTGTTCTACGTCAGTGGGGACCTGGGACTCAACGAACTGACTCTGACCGGCGGGTATGCCTACAACCCAGCAGCTCCCAATGATGTATCGACGAATTCCGGTGGTGCAATCCGCAACAGCGGGCATTTGCTTGTTACCAAAAGCATCATTAGAGAGAACAGCGGCCGGGAGGGCGGCGGTATTTTCAATATCAACCAAATGACCCTCAAGGATGTCACGATCGATTCCAACCAGGATTATTTCGGGTTGCCGGGCGGTGCGGGCATCTATAACCTGGGAGATGCGGTCCTGACAAATACGACAATCAGTAACAACGGTTTTAACCCAGCCCAACCCGCGGATGGGGTTTTCAATGCCCAGGGTGGGCATCTGGAGATGACGAACAGCACCGTCAGCCACAATGCCGGCTGCGGGATCGATAATGAGGGGGAACTGACGCTGAACCATGTCACCATGGCGTTCAATTTTTGTGGGATTGCCTCGGCTGGCGATGTTTACACAACGAACTCGATTTTTGGGGAGGGTTGTGGGAGCAACGCCCACCCGACGTTCCCTAACCTGAGTCCGTATGCCGGCTGCGGCGGTCCGGTGGTGCCTTTCGCGGCACTGGAGCTGCAGCCGCTGGCGGGTAATGGCGGCATAACAGAGACTCATGCTCTGGGCGCCGGCAGTGTTGCCATCGACATGGTCGTACGCCAATGCCTGCCCTCCGACCAGCGCGGTGTCTCGCGTCCGCAGGGACCGAAATGTGATGTCGGCGCGTATGAATATGTTCCTCCTCCTGCTCCTGTGCTCAATGTCACCGACACTCCTACAGCCACCGTTACATCAACCACCACGCCTGAACGGAAGGCTTGTATCTTCACTGCCAAAGTAAATCTGTTCTGCCGCGCGGGGCCGGGGGCTTCACTTTATCGGAATGTAGATGAATTCATGGCTGGGGAAAGCGCTGAGGTCGTTGCGCAAAGCCCGGACGGGTTGTTCGTCTATGTCAGAGGTCCGAACACGGGCACCCAATGTGTTGTCTCCCCGGTTGCCAAATTCGGCACGCTGGAAGGGGATTGTGAGCAACTGCTTGTTTTTACTCCGCCTGTCCCAACTGCTGGGCCCACCAAACCTGAAAAGCATAAGCCGCCCAAGCCGACCTCACAATCGGGCTGTACCGTCCGGCAGGCGACCGGTGGGCTGTCCTGCGAGGTGCCTTGTCCTCCGGGTGCTGATCCCGGCGACCCTTGTACACCCTGAAATTACATAGGGAATCCCATGCGGGTAGGTGATACAATAAAAAGAACCTAACCTTCATAGTAATTTGGGAGCCTATAAAATGAGCAAGGAAGATGAAATTCGTGACATTCTCAATGAAGTAGTGCAAAGTATCTCGGCGGCGCAGAGCAATCCGCGCACCTGGCTGCCCTGGGTTGTCTATTTGCTGGCGCGGCTCGAAGAAAAAGCCACGAACGAAAATCCTGCGTACAAGGATTCTTTCCTTGAAATGTTGTCTGCCCTGCAGGACGAAATCAGGAACCGCACACGAACGGGTGGCTGGCACTAATTGGCAGCTATGACTCATTCTGGCTAGATCGCGTCTACCAGTGAGGTCGGGCAAAGCACGCCCTCACTGGTCCGATGCTCTGCAGCCTCACACCAGGGGCGGGAACCAGAAAAGCACCTTTTCTGAAAGAATAGAATCTTATTCAAGTAGAGGAGAAACGTCATGGATCAATACAATTCGTCTCAGAATATGAGCGAAAACACCCTGCCGTCCAGCACGCTGGCGATTGTGAGCCTGGTTTCAGGAATCCTAGGTTTTACGTTCATTCCCGTGATCGGTGCGATCGCTGCGCTGATCACGGGCTACATGGCGCGTGGCGAAACGCGTTCCATTCCCCCGCGCGCCTCCGGTGACGGGATGGCAACTGCCGGGATCATCATGGGGTGGATCCAGGTTGGCTTGCTTGTCGTGGGCATCTGTTGTTTTGCCGCCTGGTTCATCTTTGTGGTTGCTCTCGGGCTGGGAGCATCCAGCCAATAGAGTGCATTCTGATCCTTCAGTCGCGGAGCCTGACGGAGAGGCAAACAATCAACAAGGTGGATTGTATGTTTGAACTTATCCATCGGAACGTTGTCTGTTAGAATCAGGTATGCCTGACATTGTAGACTCATATTCAGCAGCAAATTATGAATCTGAAAGGAGAAATAGCTATGGGTGCTACTGGCAAAAAAGATAAAGGAAACAAAGAACAACGGAAGAAACCGAAGCTAAACATCAAGGAGAAGCGCAAGCTGAAGAACGAAAAGAAAAATAAGTAAATCACAACGCCTCCCTGTTTCGCAACATATGAGACAGGGAGGCTGCTTGTCTTGCCCAGGGAGTCAAAGTTGTTTGTGAACAGGTTTGGAGGGAGAAGACCGAGGGCATCTGCATCAAAGTAAAAGAAAAAAGTGCGATAAAAACGAAGAGGAATACATCCTCTCTTGATATCTTTCACCGGGCTCTGAGCAGATGTGCTACCGGGGAGTAACAGCGATCATGACCGCATCCGGTTTGGCGGCATTTATGAACGATGCGGAGAGAGTGTTGTTCTGCCAAAATGAGTATGTTTTTAAACGCTTTTCAGTCTTTTCTCATATTCTTTGGCTAGGATTAATTACATGTGACAGGGGTTTCATGCACTGCTGCTCCAACTTCCGCCCAAAAATCTTATAAATCGATTTGAAAGGAGTAAAAGTATGTTCGTGATTCAAACTCCAAAGCGACGCTCGCTCGTGACACTGCTGTTGCTTGCTCTGAGCTTCACGCTGATCGGCGCCGCACCTGCTCATCAAACGTTCCCGGAAGTCATCCCGCTGCCGAACGGCTTCCAACCAGAAGGTATTGCCGGCGGGAAAGGAACCACTTTTTATGTCGGGTCCATCCCCACGGGCGCGGTGTATCGCGGCGACCTACGGAGTGGCAGCGGTGCTGTGCTCGTCCCGGCCCAGGAAGGCCGCAGCGCGATCGGGCTTAAATATGACGCGCGCAGCGGGCTGCTCTTTGTGGCGGGCGGCAATACCGGCTATGCTTATATCTATGACGGCAAAACGGGAGCCAATGTTGCCGAAATCCAGCTCAGTACGCTGCCCAGCTTTATCAACGATGTCATTATCACAAAAGAGGCTGCCTACTTCACGAATTCCTTCCAGCCTGTCCTGCATCGAGTACCCCTTGCAAGGAACGGCCGCCTGCCTTCCGCACCAGCCAGTGAAGAGATTTCCCTGGGCGGCGATTACCAGTTTACACCTGGCGCTTTCAATGCCAATGGTATCGCCGCAGCACCAAACGGTCAGACATTGATCATCGTCAATAGCACAGAAGGCGCGCTCTATAAAGTGGACCCAGCAACCGGCGCGGCAACGCGTATCGACCTTGGGGCGGGCGCGGTCCCCAATGGGGATGGCATCCTGCTGCAGGGTAAAACCTTACACGTTGTGCAAAATCGACTAAATCAGATTGCCGTGGTGAGGCTGGATCACGACTTTGGCGCTGGCACGATCGTTAACACAATCGCCAGTCCGTTGTTCGACGTTCCCACGACGATTGCGCGTTTCGGCAATCACCACTATGCAGTCAATGCCCGCTTCGGCACTACTCCGACGCCAGACACCGAATATAATGTTGTCCGCGTTCCCCGGAAATAACCAAATAACTCACGGAGTGCGCCTCTTTCTTTTCCGGAGAGGCGCACTTTTATTTTAATTGTCGGGCCGCTGGGCACTTAATGCATATGCCGCGATCCCAAACGCGATGGCAACGTTGAACGATTTCTTTTCTCCAAGCATGGGGATATAAAAGATCTTATCGCACAGATCGAGCAGTTCGGGGTCAACGCCGGTCACTTCATTACCGATCATCAGGACGGAGGGATGTGGGGATTGGTACTTGGTAGATTGGTGATTGGTAGATTGGTAATTGGTAGATTGGTAATTGGTAGATTGGTAATTAGTGAATTGGTAATTGGTAAATTGGGAGATGGGGAGGGCGCGCGGATCATCTTCGAGGGCGTAAACTTTCCAGCCTTCAACCTTTAAGCCCTTTACCAGCTTGACCGCATCCTTGTGATACGACCATGGAACGGAATCCTGCGCGCCGAGCGCTGTCTTGATTACCGCTTCGTTGTCTGCTGTCGGCGTGATGCCGCACAGATAAGCCTGCGAGAATCCAAACCCGTCCGCGCTGCGCAGGATCGAACCGACATTCCACGCCGAGCGGATGTTATCCAATAACACTGCGACATTCTTTCCTCTTTCCTCTTTCCTTTTGAAGGGAGCAGCAGGACCGGGCTCGGCGACCAATGGTCGGCTGAGCAGGATGCGCGTGTTTCCCCTGCAGGCCGGGCAGCGTGTGCCGAACGGATGTCCGTGCGCGAGTGGGTAGCGGAGTCCGCATGATTCACATTGCCTGATCTCGCAGGAGGTGTCTGGCATGTGGTTATTATACATGCTACAATTTGCATATGCATCGTGTGGTCCCTGAACTGATTATCGAGAATTATCGGGCCGGCTGCTACAGCGGAGAATTTCCGGCAGTAGGATTGTTCCTCGATCTTTCAGGTTTTTCCACAATGACCGATGCCCTGCTGCAGCATGGACAGCACGGCGCCGAGGTGCTTGCGGGTCTGATGCATGTTGTGTTCGACCCGCTGGTGGAAAGTGTTTTCGATTATGGGGGCAAAATCGTTGGATTTGCCGGTGATGGCATCATGGCTTTATATCCGGTCGAATCGGACCTGAAGTCCACCGCACTGCGGGCATTGACCTCCGCCTGTGTCATCCAGAAACGCTTCAAGGAAAACCCTGTTCGTGAAACTGTTTATGGGAAATTTGCCATCTCAGCCAAGATCGGTCTGGCAAGTGGTTCTGTTTCATGGGGGATTTTGCGTTCCTACAATGGAGACCAGGCGACCTATTACTTTCGCGGCAGCGCGGTGGATGAATCTGCGGAGGCGGAACACCATACCAAGGCCGGGGATATTCTGCTTACGACGGGGATGTGGAAGTTTTTACAGAAAGAAATTTATACGACACCCTGCGATTCGCTCCAACGATTCAATGGATTCCGCTGCGAGCTGCCTGAACCTACCCGCGTGTTTTTCCCGCCCATCGATCTGGCTGTCGCGCGCCTCTTTATGCCTGAGGAAGTGATTGCGTATGATATGCGTGGGGAATTTCGCCAGGTCGTTAATTTGTTTATGCGTTTCCCCGATCTTTCTGAAACCCATTTGCGCGATTTGATGAGCAAAGTCTTTGAACTGCGGAACAAATATGGCGGTTTGTTAAACCGCCTCGACTTTGGCGACAAGGGCTGCAATCTGCTCATGTTGTGGGGCGCACCGGTCGCGTATGAAAATGATATTGGTCGCGCCCTGAATTTCCTGCTTGATTTGAAAGCCCGGGTTCATTTCCCGATCACAGCCGGCGCGACGTACTACATCGCGCATGCCGGCTATCTTGGCAGTGCGATGTGCGAGGATTACACCTGCTATGGCTGGGGTGTTAACCTGGCTTCCCGCTTTATGATGAATGCTCCCAGTGGTGAGGTCTGGGTGGATGATCGGATCGCGCGGCGGGTTTCCAAAAGATTCGAAATTGAGTTCGTCGGCCGTCAGGTATTCAAGGGGTTTGCTGCAGAGCAAAAAGTCCATCGCTTGTGCGGATACAAACAAACGCTGGAACCAATCTACCAGGGGGAACTGGTGGGGCGGGAAGAGGAGCTCACCCAGCTTGCACATTTCATCGAGCCTTTGTGGCAAAACAAATTTGCCGGGCTGCTGTTTGTTTCTGGCGATGCAGGTGTTGGCAAGGGACGCCTGGTCTACGAGTTCCGCTCCTCAGGATTGTTTGAAGGCAAAAAGATACTCTGGGCTGCCTGCCAGTCAGATCAAATCCTGCGCCAGTCTTTCAATCCGTTGCGTAACTGGCTCTTGAAATATTTCGGTCTTTTTGCCGGCCAGCCTCTGGAGGAGCGCAGGCAGGCCTTTGATGAAAAATTGGACGACCTGCTCGTTTCCATCCCGGATTCGGAGCTGAGGCGTGAACTCGATCGGACTCGTTCCGTTCTCGCCGCCCTGCTCGATGTGCACTGGCGCGACTCTCTGTACGAGCAATTGGATGCAGAGGGCCGCTACAACAACACTTTCCTGGCGTTGATCGCGCTGCTCAAGGCGGAGAGCTTGCGCCAGCCGGTCGTACTTGTCCTGGAAGATTTTCAATTTATCGACAGCGATTCCAAGGATTTTTTGCCGCGCTTGAAACGTGCCATCCTTGCGGCTGGGGAATCCTATCCCATTGGGATCATTGTAACAACTCGGCCGTCTGATAAATCGCTCCACCAGAATTTGATCGATGCCCGGATCAACCTGGGTGGTCTTGGGCGTGAAGCCGTCGCCCGCCTCACAGAAACGATGCTGGGCGGTGCAGCCGCTCCCAATCTGGTTACTTTGTTGTTGAATCGTTCGGAGGGCAACGCCTATTTCGTGGAACAAATTGTTCGCTATTTGCAGGAAGAGAACCTGATCGAGATGAGCAGGGATGGCTGGTCTCTGGTGAGAAGGCTGCGCAGCGATTTCCTGCCCGGAGATATTCGCTCGCTTCTGGTGGCGCGGCTCGATCAGCTTGCGCGCAAAGTGAGAGAGGTCATCCAAACCGCCTCCGTGCTTGGACGCGAGTTCGAGATTCAAGTGCTCCTGCAAATGCTGCGCAAAGAGGAGCATGTCCAGGCATATGTTGCGGAAGCCGAGAATGCAGCCATCTGGGCGCCGCTCAATGAAATGCTTTACATCTTCTCGCATGGACTCCTGCATGACGCAGCCTATGAAATGCAAATGAGTTCCAGAAGACGGGAACTGCATGCTCTGGCTGTCGAAGCCCTGGAGACTCTGTTCGCCGACGATTTAAATGCCCGCTACGCTGAGCTTGCTTATCACTCTGATCGTGCTGAACTTTCCTCGAAAGCGCAAATGTATTACACCCTGGCAGGCAAGGCATCTTCGGATCTTTATCACAACAGCCAGGCCGTTGAATACTATACACGCGCACTGGCGCATACCCCACCTGATGATTTGGTTACACAGTTCTCGATCCTGCTTGAGCGGGCGGAACTGTTTAATCGGCTGGGCGAACGCGGCTCTCAGTTCCGGGACCTGGAGTCTCTTCGAAGGCTTGCCCGGCAGATGAATGACCTCAGGCGGCTGTCAAAAGTGGATATGCTGTTCGCTCATTACCACATATCCGTCAGCGAGTATCCTGCTGTCGTACGGTGCTCGGAACGTGTTATGGAACTGAAGCATATGGTTGAGGACGCAGATATTGTATTGGATACATATCGGGTCTGGCCCATTGCCCTTCTCCGGCAGGGAAAATTGGAAGATGCAATGAAAGTTGCCCGGGAGGGCCGGCAGCTTGCCCAGGTGTGTGGCGACCTGGTAAAAGAAGGCTACATTCTCAATGCCATGGGTTTGATCGCGATCGAACAAAAGGATCCTGCGATTGCGCATGACTATCTTGAGCAGGCTCTTTCCATTGCAAGACAAACAGGGGATCGTAGACTTAAATCACGGTCTCTGAATAATTTAGGGAATTCAGCTGGATATGTGCGACGGGATTACGCTGCTGCACGTGAATATTATGAGGAATCATATTTGATTAATCACGAGACCGGAGATCGGTCTACCGAGGCTGTCACATTGGCAAACCTTGGATGGTCCGCGGGTATGCAGGGTGATTTCCAAACTGCCCGTTCTTATTACGAACGAGCTTTGCTCCTTTCACGTGAGGTCGGCAATCTGTATCTGGAGACAGCTACCCTTATTAATCTGAGCGCGACAACGGGAATGGAAGGCACCGCACAGGCTTCCCTGGACTACGCAAAAAAGGCTCTGGAGTTGTCTCACGATGCCGGCGATCGTTCTGATGCGGCATGGTCCCTGCTGTACATGGGGTACGCACAATTATTACTCGGGCGTCTTGAGGAAGCAGAAGAAGCGTTTGGAGACTCTGTTGCCATCAGAGACAGTTTGGGACAACCAGGCATGCAGATGGAACCCCTGGCAGGTTTGATCCAAACTTTATTGTTCAAAGGCAACTATGCTCTTGCGATGGCCGAAACAGAGAAAATAATCTCATATCTACAGACTGACGGTACGCTTGAAGGCACTGAAGAACCACTGCGTGTGTATTACGCATGCTACCTTGCGCTTGAAAAAACACAAGACCCGCGTTCACGCGCCGTACTGGATTCAGCGGTACAGTTACTTGAAACGCAGGTCTCGAAGTTGCGAGACGAACGATCTCGACAAATATACGTCGAGAACATTCCGTGGCGACTCGCGATCCAGCGAGCCTGGCAGGAAAAATCTGCCTGACTTAGGGATAAGCTCCTATTGGTGGATCGCCCACGTCTAGTGTGAATTTCACCTTGCCTCTGCCGGCACTCTGTGTTTTGATTTCGTGCGGCTTGCCGTCATACAAAACAAAAAGCCTTTTCCTGGCAGGCAGAGCCTGCAGGACAACCTTGTAAGTAACATTTGCATCCTTACGGGCGGCTTTCTCCCGTACGCCAAAGGCATTGAACCAGGTGATGAAACCATCTTCGAATGGTGTGGGATCTGGTATGGGCTTGCTGTACGCCTCATACTTGTCATCCACGTCAACTTCGAGCTCCGACTTGTAATTGGGGATTTTGTCATTTCCCTTGATTGTGTACTTTGCAGTTGCCATATTCTCCTCTTTGTGGTGTGTAGCTCAGCCCAGTTTTTGGTGTTATAGTCTCACAGACAAGTATGCGCTACCTTCTATTCAACAAACCTTACGGTATCGTTTCACAATTCACGGATGAAGGCACGGGCCATCCCACGCTTAAACAGTATATTGATGTGCCTGATGTTTACGCAGCGGGGCGTTTGGATCGCGATAGTGAAGGCTTGTTATTGCTTACCGACGATGGACCTTTGATCAAACGATTGACCGATCCGAGCCAGCATATCGAGAAAACCTACTGGGTGATGGTGGAAGGCGATCCGGTCCCGGAGAAGCTGACGCGGCTCGAACGCGGGATCCAACTCAGGGATTATTTGACTCTGCCTGCGAAGGCCCGCCTCATCCCAGGCCCCAGCCTGCCCCCGCGACCCAAGCCTGTGACTCCCCATGGTCCCACCGCGTGGATCGAGATCAAATTGCGGGAAGGCAAGAAGCGCCAGATCCGTCACATGACTGCCGCAGTCGGGCTGCCAACCCTGAGACTGATCCGTGTGGCGATTGGGCAGATTCAGCTGGGAGCGCTGCGGCCCGGGGAATGGCGAGACTTAACCCAGCGTGAGATCAATCTGCTCAAAAGGTAGGCGCATTATAATTAGATCATGTCGCGGCGCGCATCATCCTTTGTCGGTATCATCCTCCTTGCGGCTTTTGCTGCATTCAGTTCACCCTCCATATCGCGCGCCGAGTCTGCGAGGCAGCCGAGCCTTGCGGGCTCGCCCTATGATTTGATCAACGCGGTCAATGCACTGCGCGCCTCGTATGGACTCGCCCCTTACAGCATCAGCTCCATTCTCATGTATACCGCTCAGGCGCAGGCAGATTTTCTCGCTGCCACGGGGAGCATGACCCATTCCGGCCCCGGCGGTATCGGCGTGACCGATCGCTTGCTCGCGGCTGGATATCCGCTGGCGGGCGATCTGTCGCTGGGCGGGTTTCGTTCCGAGAACATCACCGGGGGCGCGGAAAGCATGTCCGCGCAGGCCGCTGTCGATTCATGGACGGGTGACGCACCGCATCTGAACACCATGATTTCTCAAAACCTGGCGGAGATCGGCGCGGGTGTGGCTGTGAGAAGCGGCCGGGTGTACTATGTGATCGATTGTGCACTTCCCACCAACAGCGGCGCGCTGCAAGCGGCGGCAACCTCCGTCGGAGGCGGATCCGCCATCCCGGCGCGCGACGCGGCAGTCATTTTTCCTGTGTCGCTCAGTACCCCCAATGCGGACGGAGATGTCATTCATGAAGTCAAAGCAGGTCAGTCTCTCTGGCAGATCGCAATTGCCTACGAGGTCAAAATCGACGAGATCAAGAGCCTGAACGGTTTGGCAGGGAATGATATTTATCCGGGCAATCAACTGCTCATCAAAAAAGGAGGCAGCGCGGTTACGGTTTCCCCAACGGAGACAGCGACGGAGGCGGTAACTTCCACCTCCACCAGCATGCCAGCGCCTACTGCAACCCACACT
>JAFGCG010000021.1 GCA_016932715.1 Anaerolineales bacterium | reverse complement strand
TTTTGGTCTGGTACCCTCTATCTTACGCAGGCAGCCGCGCTCGTTCAACCTCGAACTTGCGCGGTTTTATTTATGTCCACGCCTCAACTAACTATAGGCCGGTCCAAAGCTGGCACAAGCCCGATAATCAGCACCCGTATAATCGCTGGCACCAAACGCACTCCACGCGCTGGGACGGAAGATCATCTCTTCGGGAACGTTGTGCATGCAAACAGGAATACGCAGCATGGATGCCAGGCTGATCAGGTCCGAGCCGATGTGCCCATAGCTCAGCGCGCCGTGATTGGCACCCCAGTTTGCCATCACGGAATAAACATCCCTGAACGCTCCACTTCCTGTCAGTCGCGGTACAAACCAATGGGTTGGCCAGGTGGGATTCGTACGCTCGTCAAGTTTGTGATGAACATCCTCGGGTAGATCCGCCGTCCAGCCTTCGGCGAGCTGGAGGACCGGTCCCAAGCCCTTGACCAGGTTGAGGCGGCTCATCGTGACAGGCATGTCCCCGCGTGTCAGGAAGGTGCTGGAATAACCACCACCCCGGAAGTATTCGGTGATCGCCGGGTGCCAGGTGGTCGCTTCGAGACATTTCCTCGCCTCGTCATTCGTCACCTCCCACCAGGGTTTAATGGCAGGTTGTCCAGCCAGCTCCTGCCAGCCGGTCGCGTCCAGAGTGCACGCGCCCGAATTGATCAGATGGATCAGACCACCCGAGGCGCGCCCGCTCAATTCATGGCCGGTGACGCGTTTCACTGCAGCCGGACTCCAGTAGGTGCGCACGTCGGCAAAAATCTGAGCCGTGTTCGTGAGCAGGTGGCCAAACAACATGCAGACGCCGTTGAGGCTGTCATTTTCCGTCGCGATGATATAAGGCTGGCGCGGACCGTTCCAATCGAAGGATGTGTTGAGGATCGCCTCCAGGAAATCGCCGTTAGGCTGATAGTCGGTCCACTGACGTTGACCCTGGAACCCGGCTAAGATCGCATTACGTCCTAACGCCTCTTCTCCAAAGCCGAGTTCTGCCAACCGAGAATTGCCGTTCATGGTGTCGCGAGCAATCATCGCCATCTTGACGACAGTTTCCCAATCTTTATCTTTCTGCTCGCGGCTGCGCTGTTTTTCAGGAGGGTTGTATTCGCGTCCTTCCTTACAATTATCCTTTACCCAACCCAGGGCACGGCTGAATTCTTCGGGATCATAAATGCACTCGTCTATGCGCCGCAGAAATTCTGTCATATCGACGGTTTCCACGCGCATCCCGAGATACGATTCGAAGAAATTGTTATCCACGATGGACCCGGCAATCCCCATCGAGACAGCGCCGAAGGAGAGATAGGACTTGCCGCGCAGGGTCGCCACTGCCAGCCCGGCGCGCACAAAGCGCAGGAGCTTTTCCTTCACATCCTCAGGGATAGTTGGGTCCCCACCATCCTGCACATCCTGTCCGTAAATGGAAAATGCAGGCAGCCCTTTTTGATTATGAGCTGCCAGTACCGCTGCCAGGTAAACGGCTCCGGGGCGTTCGGTTCCGTTGAAACCCCAAACCGCTTTGGGGATGAGAGGATCCATGTCCATGGTTTCCGAACCGTAACACCAGCAGGGTGTAACTGTGATCGAGAGCCCCACCCCAGCGCGGGCAAACTTCTCGGCGCAGGCAGCAGCCTCCGCCACGCCCCCAATCGTGGTATCGGCAATGACGCATTCCACGGGTTGTCCATTGGGGTGACGCAAATTCATTGTCAGAAGCTCAGCGACCGCGCGCGCCATGGACATCGTCTGATCTTCGAGCGATTCGCGCACGCCCTGGCGTCGACCATCGATCGTGGGGCGGATACCGATTCTGGGCAGCGAACCGATCCAACGATTGGGACCAACAGTGATAGACATGCTTACCTCCTTAGAATTCGTACCTGACCTCGCAACCGTTCAAAGTCATCTATTTTGAATTGCCCTGCCCCAATCATTAGGGTGTTTGCGGTCCCAGCCGCAACAGCGTAGATGAGGGCTTGTTGAAACGAAAGCCCCTGCAAAAATCCGTATGTGAGTCCGGCCAGCATACAATCTCCCGACCCTACCGCACTTTTCGCCTCTACAGTTGGACTCTTTATGACGAACACTTCCTGCCCTCGCGCGGCAATTGCCCCCCTGACTCCCATGGAGAGCAGCACGTTTGTCTTGTACCGCGTGGATATCTCGACGGCCATCTGAGCAAAATCTATGGAACTCTTCGGCTCGACTCCCAAAAGTGATTTGGCTTCCGCTTCATTAGGCTTCGCGAAAAAAGGGGCGGCTACCGCGCCTTTACGAAGCGCATCACCGCTGCTATCCAGGAAGGTCAACACATTCGCTTCGTTGGCAATTTCGATCACACTCGCGTAAAAATCAATAGGGACGCCGGGAGGCAAACTCCCGGAAAGGGTTACTGCTCGATAATTTCCAATGATCGCTCGAATACGGGTTCGTAATTCCTCGACTTTCTCCGCAGGGACCAGCTCCCCCATTTCATAGATTTCCGTCATCGTCTGCTTTTTACGATCCAGAATGGAGGTGCAGGTCCTTGATTCGAAATCAGTATGAACGAAATCAGTCTGTATCCCCTCCTGGTGCAATTCCGTTTCGATGAATTGACCGGCGAATCCACCTACCCATCCGGATACAACCGGGATTTCTCTAAACGTTTTGAGCGCCCTGGCAACGTTACAACCCTTTCCCCCGGCCAAGGCAATCACAGATTCGGGCCGGTGGATTTTATCGATTTCAAATGAGGAGACAACAATTGTCTTATCGATCGCAGCATTTAGATTTAGGCAGAGGATCATAACCAGCTTACCGAGCCTTCCCAGACGCGCCAAAGAAACGAATCCGCTCGCGCACGGCTTCCATTTGAGCATCCCGTCCCGGGTCCAGATATTTGCGCGGATCAACTACCCCATCATCCCGATTAAGAACCTCGCGGACCGCTTTGGTAAACGCCTGGGATAATTGCGTGGCAACATTGACTTTGCACAACCCAATGGCTATACCTTGTTCAATGTCTTTATCAGACACCCCGGATGATCCATGCAGGACGAGGGGAACAGGCACACGCTCGCGTATTGTTTTAAGACGATCCAGATCCAGGGAGATTTGTTTCGTCTTGAGACCATGCACGGAACCAAGTGCTACGGCAAACGTATCAATTCCCGTGGCTTCCACAAACTGGACGGCTTCGTCCGGCTGGGTGAGAGCAATGGCTGCTTCATCATAAGCCCTGCCATCCGGCTTGGGCACCTCCCCCAGTTCTGCTTCCATGCAAACTCCGTTCGAGCGCGCCGTTTCACACAAGCGCTTTGTGATGGATACGTTCTCGTCGTACGAGAGATCGTCGCCGTCGAACATTACGGAGCTGAAACCCAAAGCGATGGCTTGCAGCACTTCGCTTTCCGTGCCGTGATCCAAATGCAGGGCGATCGGCACAGCGACGCTTTCCGCCGCGACCTTCCCGATGGCGGCAATATATTTGAGCCCCTGGATCTCGCTGCCGCTGCCGATATACGTCAATGCCCGGTGACTGACTTGCAGGATGGCAGGCGCGTTCTCCGCCTGTGCTGCCAGAACAATAGCTTGCGCCTGTTCCAACGTATTTGCGTTGAACGCGCCGACGGCCCAGCCTTCCTGCCGGGCGCGCAGAATCCAGGGCAATCCATTTTGTAGAGTCATACTGCTTCCTCTGTCCACAGGGAGGTTTTTGTGCTCGACGTTCCTACATC
>JAFGCG010000188.1 GCA_016932715.1 Anaerolineales bacterium | reverse complement strand
CCCCCGGCACCTGCGCCCGGGGCAGGTGTGTGGACTCCGTGCGCAAAGCGTCCGTGGTGAAGGTACCTTGCCTGCGTAACATCAGTTTAAAAGTCTCCCTCAAATCCGGGTTCGTGGAATTTGGGGGAGGGCAGGGTGGGGGCAGAAAGAAACCGCCGCCTGGTCGGCATGGGGGGGACATGCAAACGGCAGGCGGCGGGTAGACACCTAATACCAATAAAGGGAGGGCAGGTGTCACGGGATTACTATAACTCCGAATGCATATCAAAACATTAAATAAATATTAGAAATCTTATGCGATTTATCTAAAATTATCCCCCAAATTTCTTATTGTGCCCTCGTCCTTCAAATAACTTCAACCAATCGTCTATTTCCTTTTGCGTGAGTTTGCGTTCCTGGTTTGGCTTGGGAGCGGAGTCACGCGCCTGCTTCAACCACCCCGCAAACGTGTCGGACGAGATGACTTCTGCCCGCGCGGCGCGCGCCTCCGCCTGCACCTGACGGTCGGAAGAAACGACGGTCCAGTTCCTGGCGCTTCTTCCGAGAGCCTTCAATCGCTTGCGGATGGCGTTATCGGCGGTGGCTCCCAGCTGCACGAAATGCGCGGTAACGGCGCCCAGCTTTCGGGTCCCGGCGTGAGGCGCTGGCGCCCCATCGAAAAAAACTTCCACCTGCCCTGCGGGCGCGCCTTCCAGTCTGCAAAATTCCTGCAGGATGGCGATCAATTCCATTTCATCGTCCACAGAATCCAAACGCAGGCCTACTTTGGGGATCAGGTTATGTCCGTCGATCAGATAAGGCATAATCAATTGTACTCACGCCAAATGAAAGACGGCTAAGAGTCAACTTGCCTGGACTTCCTTCGTCACGATTTCGAATTGCGGCGGTTGATCGGTGGGAATTGTGTAGGAATCAAAATATGCGTCTGCTTTTGCCCCGCCCGGGAAGTCAATGATCGTTTCCATGTGTCACTCCAGACGATATATTTCGTATATGATATTAATAGTCTGTGTGCAGCAATTCATCACATGTGTTTTATAATGGATTGCATGTTACATACATCATGTTACTGTGTAAACTAGCCTACAGTTCGATAGGAGATAAAATGGCTGATCGAAAATCTGGTAAATTCATTGTTCCTGCGCAGGGCGGCGCGATGCGTAGTTTTGTCAATCATCTTAAGTTGATCGCCCGGCTGATGGGTGACCGGCGTGTGAACATCTTTCTCAAGACTTTGCCGCTCGCCTCACTTGCCTATCTTTTTTGGCCAATTGACGCCATCGCTTTGCCTGTTATTGGCGTTTTGGACGATGCCGCCATCCTGTGGATCGGTTCCACACTTTTTCTGGAACTGTGCCCTGATGATGTAGTGCAGGAACACAAGCAGGCACTCGCAAGCAATCTGCAGGACACTTCAGAGGAAATCGTGGATGCTGATGCTACAGATGTGAATGATAGTTGAGATGTGATATGAAGCGTTTCATCCTTTTATTGGTAATGTTCATTGCGGCGTGCAATGGACAGGATACCCTGACGCCTCCTGGCTCCACGCCGCCAGTTGACTCCGTTACATCAACCTCTGCGCCACCGACAATACCGCTCCATACGGAAACGCCCGGTCCGGCTCCTGCCACTGAGACACCTGCCGGTGCGACCACATTCCCCGACCCCAATGCTTATGCCTGGCAGCCGTTGGTCACCGGCTTGCAGCGCCCCGTCGACTTGCAAGCCGATGGCTCAGGGCGTTTGTTTGTGATCGAAAAAGTGGGCCGGATTCGGATCATCGAAAATAATCAACTGCTGGGGGCGCCCTTCCTCGATATTTCAGATCGTGTAGGAAGCGATAGCAACGAGCAGGGCTTGCTGGGTTTAGCCTTTCACCCCCAATATGGGGGAAATGGCCGTTTCTTCGTCAATTACACCGATACGAGCGGGAACACGGTCATCGCCCGCTTCCAGGTCACGAGCGATCCCAACGCGGCAGATCCGGCCAGCGAAGTGAAACTGCTGGATGTGGACCAGCCGTTTCCCAATCATAATGGGGGCGTGCTTGCCTTCGGACCCGACGGATATCTGTATGCGGGTCTCGGCGATGGTGGATCGGCGGGCGACCCCATGGGGAACGCCCAAAAAACAGGTACCCTCCTGGGAAAAATCCTCCGGCTCGATGTCGACTCTGCGGAGCCTTATGCCGTTCCCGCGGACAATCCGTTTGGGAATGAGATTTGGGCATATGGGTTGCGCAACCCCTGGCGGCTCTCGTTCGACAAATCAACGGGCGACCTGTACATCGGCGACGTGGGCCAGGGCCAATGGGAGGAGATCGATTTCCTCGCAGCCGGCTCGCCCGGGGGCGCAAACTTTGGCTGGGATCATCGTGAAGGCGCACATGATTTCGAAGGCGGCGGTCCTGCGGGGATGATCGATCCCGTTGCCGAATACAGCCACCCGGAAGGCGGCTGTTCCGTCACAGGCGGATATGTCTATCGCGGCTCGCTGCCCGAATGGAATGGGGTCTACCTTTACGGAGATTATTGCACCGGCATGATCTGGGGGTTGATCCGCACGGATAACGGCTGGCAGACTCAATTGTTGTTCGATCTGGATGTGACGATCACATCGTTTGGGCAGGATGGATTCGGAGAGCTTTATCTTGTAAGTGACAATGGTGACATTCTTCGTTTGAGCCAACAATAATGCAAAGAAAAGACACTTCCGTTTATCCCTAAAGCTTAAATCGGGTAAGTCCTATCCTTTATAGGCAGATTGTCATCCCAAATCATGACGCCTGTCACTGGCAGGCGTCTTTTGTTTGCCCTACAATAGCAGTGTAATCTGGAGGTACCGTATGGCTCAGAAGCAGTGGTATGTGAGTAAGACCCTTTATTGTGAGCATGTACATCATGAGGTTGCATTAGAGACCCAAGTCGTGCTTCCTTCTGAGCACCTGCCCGAACAGCCGCCGCGCGTCCTGGCTCACCGCTGTTCCGATGCCATGAATTGTAACGGCATCAACAAGCCGGGCTGCGCCTGGTGCGGTACAAATCCTAATTACCGTCCTCTGTAAACTGAGTAGGCGAGACAAAACCGCCCACTTTGTTGAAAACTCTCTCCTCCCTCTGAGTTGGTCTTGGCTGCCCCGCCTGCGATGGCGGGGTAAGCCGTTAATGGCATAATGTGTTCCTGTGCGAGCATCTTTTCTTCTCGTCGCAAGTTTTCTGGTGCTTCTCCTCGCCGCTTGCGGCACGCAAGTCACACCTACTCAAAGTCCATCCCAGCCTTCGCAATCGCCAAGCCATACCATCCAGCCTGCGCATAGCCAGATGGCAAGAGGAACCCCGGTTGTTCCGCCGGTGGTATCCTGCGAGGAATGGCAGGCCTGGCCGGTCATCCCTCCTGTGAGCGAGACTGTGCGCGCGCTGTACCGAGGCGGTCAGTCGGATGGGAATAACCCGCGCGCATTTTCAAAGATCGGAGATGGGGAGATCGCAGCCGCATGGTTCTTTACCGCTTTCGACCTCGGCCCGGGCTACTACGATCTTGGTCCTTATCAGGATCTGGTTCCGGTTATCGAGCACTTCGACGGTTCATTTGAGCGGATCGGGATGGCGGCCCGGCGCGGTTTCAACACCGAACGGATCCTCGACCCCTCGGCGAGAGACCGCGAGCTTTGTGCAGCAGACGAATCCCCCCTGACCTGTGAGCTGCGTTTGCACCGACCGGCATTCGCCATCCTTTCGCTGGGGACCAATCAGGTCTGGGAGCCCGAGGAATTCGAGCAGGGGATGAGGCAGATCCTGGACCTCCTCTTGTCAAAAAACGTCGTGCCGATCCTTTCGACCAAAGGCGATAACCTGGAGGGGGATCACCGCATCAATCGGACCATTGCCTGCCTCGCGCAGGAATACGATGTTCCGCTGTGGAACTTTTGGTCCGCCATCCAGCCGCTGCCTCGGCATGGGCTTCAATCCGACCTCGAACACCTCACTTATGGGATCACCGATTTTGACGATGAGCGCGCCATGCAGTCCGCCTGGACCGTTCGCAACCTGGCCGCGCTTCAGGCGCTGAACACCGTTTGGAGAGGAGTGACGAGGCAGCCATGACCCGGTCTGTAAGGAAAACTTCAAAAGTGAACTGAACAAAACTTCAAAAGTGAACCATTTTTTGGAGAGCGGCAATGGGCAGATGAGTGGTCT
>JAFGCG010000187.1 GCA_016932715.1 Anaerolineales bacterium | reverse complement strand
CTCACGCTGAAAACGCAGTTTTTTGTCTTGAATCAGCGAAAATCAGTGTTTTTCTGCGCCCCAAAATCATTCTGTAAGGTAATCAGTCTCCCATTTTATTTCACTGGTTCTTTAAAATCGTAGATCCCATCTTTCACTGCCCATGTTTTGCCACAATTCGAACATTCGAGATACTCTTTTTTATCGATCAATGGCGAGTGCTCACATTCGGGGCACTTGAAGAATGCAACAGGGTTTGCGGGAATATTCCCGATTCCCGATCCCCGATTCCCGAGTTTTGCCTTCACAAACACACTCGGGGTGAACTGCCACCAGGCACCTGTCCATTGGAATAAAGAATCCAAAAAAACAAGAATATTCATCGGGACAATCCGTTTGAGAAGGCCCACCCGGAAGTGTGAAAGCGTTAGTGTTTTTTCGATCCTGAAACCCAGGCTGTTCAGCCAATTGCGAACTGCCCGTGGATGGAAGTCGAAATTGAGCTTTGCAAACTCAACAGGCTCAAGCGTGAATGGACTCCACTTTTGCCTGCCGAGCAGATAACGCAGGATTGCCTTGCCATTCAACTTATTTGCAAATTCAAGAATAAACATACCACCCGCGGCCAGGACATTTTTCACTTGTCCCAACGCCCTGGGGGCATCTGCCATGTGATGCAGGGTACGAATCATCGTCGCGGCATCGAATAGGCCATCGACAAATGGCAGGCGATAGGCATCTGCCGCGACGTAAATGTATTTATCTGATTTGCCGAGGCGTCCCTGGGCTTGTTCCAATTGAGTGCGCGAATAATCGAGCAGCACAATCCGTTCAAAGCCGAGGTAGCGCGGCGTATTTCGTCCGGCGCCCGCCCCAAGTTCCAGCAGGAGCCGCCCGCTTCGGGGGAGGAGACGCTGGAGGGCAATGGCTTCCGTGCGGTCCTCGTACTCGCGTCCGCCTCTCTCCCAAAAGGAAGTCTGGTAGTCGGAGCCTTCGTAGTTGCAGACTGGTGGATTAGTCATGTGGTTGCGTAGTTTCGTAGCTGCATTGAAAAGTCGGATAGCGGGCAAATTGTACCCGACTATCCGACCAAAACTATAAACTATACAACTACCTAACTAATGACCATTGAACCCACGTCCGATGGCGCGATAGGTAAATCCCATTGTTTTCAGCGCGGCGGGGTCATAGATGTTGCGGCCATCGTAAATGACCGGGCACTTAAGCAGGCCCTTGACCTTTTCCAGGTCGAGCTGCTTGAATTCATTCCACTCCGTGACAACTACCAGCGCGTCGCAACCCTGCGCCATTTTATAGACATCGTCGAAAATCTCCACTGCAGGCATCAGTGGAGCCGCGATCCTGCGCGCCACAGGGTCATACCCGCGCACGTTTGCACCCGCAGCCAGGAGTGAGTTGGAAATGTCAATGGACGGCGCGTCCCGCATATCGTCCGTGTTAGGCTTGAAAGCCAATCCAAGCAGACCAATCGCCTTCCCCTGCAAACTGCCATTCAGCAACTTCTCGAGATGACCGACCACTGCCTTGCGGCGGTCATAATTGACCTCCATGACTTGATGCAAAATGCGTGGGTTCAAGCCTTTTTCTTTTGCCATGTATGCCAGCGCCTCCACATCCTTGGGGAAGCACGATCCGCCCCAGCCGAGGCCCGCATCCAGGAAATGACGACCGATGCGCGCGTCATAGCCCATGCCGGCCGCCACTTCCTTCACATCCGCGCCGACCAACTCGCACAGATCAGCCAGCTCGTTCATGAATGAGATTTTTGTAGCAAGAAACGCATTGCTGGCATACTTGATCATCTCCGCAGTGCGCAGATCGGTAATGACGATGGGAGAACGCAGCGGCAAATGCAGTTGTGCCACCTTATTCGCGGCATCCTTATCCAGTGAACCGATCACGTTCCGGTGCGGGCTCATAAAATCACCGATGGCCGAGCCTTCCCGCAGGAACTCAGGGCAGGACACAACCGCAAAGTCGATCGGCTTGGGCTGGGCGCTCTTGACAATGTCGGCGACCCAATCCCCCGTCCCGATCGGAACCGTCGATTTATTGATGATGATCAGCGGCACGGTCATATTTTGGGCGATCGAGCGCGCCGCCGCGTCCACGTATTGCAGATCCGCATTGCCGTCCACACCCGAGGGCGTTCCCACCGCGATAAATGCAAACTCTGCGCCCTTGAGCGCCTCGGCATACGAAGTGGTAAAAGATAATCGTCCGCCCTTTGTGTTGCGCTTTACCAGTTCTTCCAGACCCGGCTCATAGATCGGCATGATCCCCTTCTTAAGATTCTCCACGCGCTGCCTGTCGACATCGAGCGCAACGACGCGATTTCCCAGGTCGGCAAAACAGGCTGCAGTCACCAAACCCACATACCCGACACCGATCACACAGATTTGTTTCATAGTGTTGTACCTCTTCGTTATAAATGATGTTCCCATACAAGCAGGATCAGGTTTTCATCAAACAGATGACAGCCTTCCCGTTGCGCGAACGCGACCGTCACCTGATCAACGTACCTTATGAGCCTTTCTTGTTGTTTTCTTTCCCCTGTTTTTGCCGAATGCCCCTGCGACCATATCCAGGAATCCATCCACATTGATCGGTTTGGAGATATAGCCATCACAGCCCGCGTTCATGGCACGCAGGCGTTCACGCGGGAGTGTATGAGCCGTCAGGGCGTAGAGGGGGATCGACTTTGTCGTTTCATCCGATTTGATCTTTTCGGCGGCGATCCACCCATCCATTTCGGGCATTCCCAGATCCATCAGGATCAAATCGGGCTTCTGCAATCGAGCAGCCGACACGCCATCGCGTCCATTGACCGCCAGAAAAACATCGTAGCCGGCGCGCTCCAAAATGAAACGCACAAGTTCATAATTATCCATGTTGTCTTCAACGACCAGGATGCGTCCCTTGCTCATAGAGAGCTAAATATACCGCGTCTCTGTCCAGCGGACAATGACGTATAATCCTGGCACGATGCGCATCCTCTTCGTGGCGGACGGCCGCTCCCCCATTGCCCAAAACTGGATCCGTTATTTTGCCGGGCGCGGGGACGAGGTCTATCTTGCTTCAACCTTCGCCGGTTCGCTGGATTTCCCGGTTCAGGGACTCGAGGTCATCCCTGTGGCGTTCAGCGGGTTCAGAAAAGAGACTCAACACCCCGGCACCGCCTCCGCGCGGACCGTGGGCCTGCGTACCGCCATCCGGCAGTGGTTCGGGCCCCTGACGATCCGCCGCGGCGCTGTGAGATTGCGCGGCTTCATCGAGAGGCTCAAGCCCGACCTCGTCCACGCCATGCGGATTCCCTACGAGGGCATGATGTCGGCTGCCGCGCTGAGCGGAATGAGCCGACAGGCAAATGGAGACGAAGCGCCGTTGATCGTCTCCACCTGGGGCAATGACTTTACGCTGCATGCGCCGTCCACGCGGCTGATGAGTCACTACACGCGCTGGACGATGCAGGTTGCCGAGGCGCTCCACGCGGACTGTCAGCGCGACGTCCGTCTGGCAAGCGAGTGGGGCTTCGGTGTGAAAAAACCTGCTCTCGTCGCGCCGGGCAACGGGGGAATCCGCAGCGACATTTTTTATCCGCCTGCCAAAGCGGTGGAAGAACCGGTCATCATCAACCCGCGCGGCTTCCGTCCGTATGTCTGTAACGAGGCTTTCTTCAAAGCTATTCCCCTTGTTCTACAAAAGCACCCCCACGCAAAGTTCATTTTTGCATTAATGGCTGGTGAATCACAGGCAATTCGCTGGACTCAGGCATTGGGAATCCGTCACGCGGTCGAGTTACTGCCGGCAATGTCCCATGCGGAAATGGCAGACGCCTTTCGCCGCGCCCAGATCGTCGCCTCGCCCAGCCTCCACGACGGCACACCCAACACCCTGCTCGAAGGCATCGCCTGCGGCTGCTTCCCCGTGGCAGGAGACCTGGAATCCATCCGTGAATGGATCATCCACAATGAAAATGGCTTGCTGTTCGATGCTACGAAACCATATTCCATTGCAGACGCGATTTTATTTGCCATCGAAAACAAAGACCTGCGACACAAAGCCGCAGGTCTCAACCAGGAGATCATCGCCTCACGCGCGGAATACGGGAAGAACATGCAGAGGGCGGAAGAGTTTTATAAGCAGGTAGTCAAGTAAACACGTACACAAGTAAAGTTCGGAAGTGATCACTGGTCGCTTTGTCGCGAGGACAGGGAACTATGCGCCAACGGGAATTAAACAAGAAAACAGGCAAACAAGCATGAACAACCTGTTTACCTGTCTACTTGTTTACTTTTTACCCCCTGCTTACCCCTCCACCCGCGGCTCCCGCATCGTCTCGAGTCTCTGGCGCAACTCGATCCTGCGCGCATCCGCAGCGTGGCGGACTTCATTGAAGAAGCTTTCGCCGCGCGAACGCAGCTCCCCGCGTAAACGTTCGCCTGATTCGGGAGCCAGCAATAATGCGATCGTCGAGCCGACCAGTCCCCCGACCAGGACGCCGATCAAAAAGCCAAACATTTTCCTCATAATTTTCTCCTCTTCTCTTATTCGCCATCGCAAGCGACCGAGGGTCGAGTGTCACGAAGTGACGTATCGAGACCGAAGGAGCAAAGCAATCTCTTATAAAATCATCTTATACACAAATGGATGTGGGATTGCTTCGTCGGGCTTCGCCATCCTCGCAATGACATGAATGTGATTTATTAAAATGATTATACTGCCTCTTGCCCGATTCATTCAATTTTTACAGACTGAAGTTCGGACGATGGGTTCTTCGCCACGGATTCTCACGGAGAAACAATTTAAAAAATCAGTGGAAATTTGTGTCAATCCGTGGCAAAAAGAGTGAATGTCAAAACCTTCGTTTGAACTTCACGTATATGGAATCAGGCTTAATAGCATTATTCCCACGAAAGATTCGCCCTTTTGGGCATATCTTAAAAATGAGTTTTGTGGAATAATCACGAACGTAGTGAAGGCCGCGTGTATCCGCCCTGCGTGAACGCGACGGCAAAATTCTCGAAGCTGTAAACGTCGCGGCGACCAGGGGACGACCGCACCAAACGGCTCCTACCATTTCGGAGGATACCATGTCTACACCCACGATTTCCACCGGCGCCCCGACGCGCAAAAAAGTAACCACGCTTGCCTTTCGCCAGAAGAAGGAACGCGGCGAGGCGATCAGCATGCTGACCGCCTACGACTATCCCACGGCGATGGCACTGGACCGGGCCGGGATCGATTCGATCCTGGTCGGCGATTCGCTCGCGATGGTTGTGCTCGGTTACGAGAACACCCTGCCTGTCACCATGGAAGAGATGCTCCACCACTGCCGCGCGGTGGCGCGCGGCGCAAAGAGCGCGCTGCTGATCGGCGACATGCCGTTCATGTCCTACCAGGTCTCCGTGGAAGAAGCGACGCGTAATGCGGGCCGTTTCCTGCAGCAGGGCGGCATGGACGCGGTCAAGCTCGAAGGCGGCCACGAACGCGCCGAGGCGGTCCGCTCCATCACCGGCGCGGGCATTCCTGTGATGGGACACATCGGTCTGACGCCCCAGTCGATCAATCAGCTGGGCGGGTTTCGCGCCCAGGGCAAAACTGCCCTCGCCGCGAAACGACTGGTGGAGGATGCGCTCATCCTCGAAGAAGCCGGCTGCTTCAGCATTGTGCTGGAATCGGTCCCGGGGCGGCTCGGCGAATTGATCTCGCGGAAACTATCCATTCCGACGATCGGCATCGGCGCAGGCGCGGGCTGTGATGGGCAGGTCCTGGTCACGCATGATGTCCTGGGTCTGTTCGATCGCTTCACACCGAAGTTCGTCAAGAAGTACGCAGACTTCCATCACGAGATGCAGAAGGCGTTCGCCGATTACATCGAAGATGTGGAGACGAAACGCTTCCCCGCCCAGGAACACACCGTGGAGATGGACAACAAAGAATGGGAGCTTTTATTGCAGGAGGTTGGATAGAAATGTCCCGTCATTGCGAAGGCAGTGCGCGCGGCGTCCTGCCCGAAGCAATCCCATATGAGATAAAGGGAGATTGCTTCGCCGTCGCTTCGTCTTCGGACTGCGTCCTCCGCTCAGCGCGAGCGGCTCGCAATGACGGACTCTATCTAAGATGAACAATATCCTCATCGTTGGTACGGGCGCGCTCGCGACCCTCTTTGCGGCGCGGCTTGCACAGGCTGGACATCCGGTCAGCATGCTGGGCACATGGAAAGAGGGGCTGGAGGCACTGCACAGGCACGGCGCGCGTCTGGTCGCTGCAGATGGGAATGAATATCATTTTGAAGTCGAAGCGCTCAGCGATCCGCGTGAATGCCGGGGGATAAAACACGCGCTCGTCCTTGTCAAAGCCTGGCAGACGGAACGCGTTGCGGTCCAACTCAGGGAATGTCTCGCCGAGGACGGACTGGCTGTGACCCTCCAGAATGGACTCGGCAACCGTGAGACGCTCGCGCGCAGCCTGGGCCTGGAGCGCGTTGCCCTGGGCACCACCACCACCGGCGCGACCCTGCTGGGTCCGGGCCTGGTGAGAGCAGGCGGAGAGGGAATCGTCTCGATTGAACAGAATCAGGCACTCGGTCCGATCGAAACGGCATTGAAGTCAGCCAATTTCAATCTGAACCTCGTCGAGGATGCGCAGTCGCTCGTCTGGGGCAAGCTGGTGATCAACGCCGCGATCAATCCGCTGACGGCGTTGTTACGGGTGCCCAATGGGAAGCTGCTGGAGCGCCCGGCTGCACGCGCAATGATGGGCACGCTGGCAAGCGAAGTTGCGCAGGTCGCGGCAGCAGAAAATATTCGCCTGCCGTTTCCCGATCCCATTGCCGCTGCCGAAGAGGTTGCCCAAAAGACGGCCGCCAACCACTCCTCCATGCTGCAGGACGTGCTGCGCGGGGCTCCCACGGAAATCGATGCCATTTGCGGCGCGGTGGTCCAGGCCGGGCAAAAACACAATCTTGAAGCATTTGCAAATTGGACTTGCTGGCAACTGGTAAAAGCAATCGCCGGGTGATTTATCGGCCTAACGGATGACATTCTTCCACCAAGTTGGTGTATTTTGTTGTATTACCCCTTTGATTACCTTACACTTTCAGAATCGGGACGCTGATTCACGCTGAAAACGCAGATTTTTTGTCTTGAATCAGCGAAAATCAGCGT